>JAUJND010000003.1 GCA_030446505.1 Chroococcidiopsidaceae cyanobacterium YX2bin18
ACTTTCACACAAAGTTTGAGGATCTCTCCGCCTAATTCTTCAACTTGCTCAAGTGCGCCCGGCACTGAATTGTCATAAAGAACAAGTGGATGGAGATTGCCATCTCCTGCGTGGAATACATTGGCAATGCGATAACCGTATTTCTGGCTGAGATACTTGATTTCTTGCAGCACAAACGGCAGTTGCGTACGCGGAATTACGCCATCTTGGACATAATAATCAGGGCTGAGGTGTCCAGCTGCTGCAAAAGCTGCCTTGCGCCCCTTCCATAATTTCAGGCGTTTTTCTGGATCATTAGCAGTGGTAATGCTCCTAGCACCATTTTGTTTACAAATGGCGGCAATACGCTGTTTATTCTGGGCAACTTCCACTTCTAAACCGTCTATTTCTACCAGTAGAATTGCTTCGGCATCTCTGGGATAACAATTAGTTGCTACTACATCCTCTACGGCATTGATACTGAGGTTGTCCATCATTTCCATGCCAGCTGGAATAATTCCGGCGCTGATAATGTCGGATACAGCTGCCCCAGCGGCTTCAACGCTGGTAAAGTCTGCCAAGAGGACACAAATTGACTCAGCTGTTTTGAGAATTTTTAGGGTGATTTCCGTGGCGATGCCTAGTGTACCTTCAGAGCCAACAAAAATACCAGTAAGATCGTAGCCAGGCATTTCCGGAATTTGTCCGCCTACATCTGCGATCGCCCCATCGGGAAGCACAAGTTTTAATCCTAAAACGTGGTTCGTTGTAACGCCATACTTGAGGCAATGTACCCCTCCAGAATTTTCTGCGACATTGCCACCAATTGAGCAAATAATTTGACTAGAGGGATCAGGGGCATAGTAAAATCCAGCACCACTAACAGCTTGAGTTACCCAATTGTTAATCACGCCAGGCTGCACGACAACTTGCTGATTTTCCAAGTCTACGCTGATGATTTGCCGCATCAAGGCAGTGACTATTAGAACACAGTTTTCCGTTGGCAATGCACCACCAGATAAACCAGTGCCAGAGCCACGAGCAATAAATGGGATGTTAGCGCGATCGCATATCTTCACCACCTCCGCCACTTGTTCTGTTGTTCTGGGTAGCACTACAACAGCTGGGCGTTGACGATAGCTCGTTAGTCCATCACACTCGTAAGTAAGCAATTCTTCACGGCGTTGAACTACACCGTTTTTTCCTACGACTGCTTCAAACTTTTTAATAATTGGTTTCCAGTTACGTTGTTGTTTTTCTTGGGCTAACATGGTTTTTTACAGTTTAAGATGAATGTTTAAACTTAAATAAATTGGCTTAATTTACAAATTCAGAGTTGAAAAAGTTTTTTTACATACTATTAAAGTTGTTAGTGTAATGTCATATGCTTATAGCGCTCCTGCCTAGTAGATGTATAGTAACATCTGTGCTGCTACTAAAGACCATTATAGTAATTCTACTGACTACCCAAACAGTTATTAGTAATAGGTTTTGATTCAAAATCAGTTTTGATTCAGTTGTCAATCTAAGAGCTATTTTCTGATTTGACTAGCCTAATTCTTAGTAGAATAGCTAACCAAGTCTTTATTTAATTGATAGATAATTTCCTAATTTTAAGCAAGAAGTTTAAGGCGATCACTCTAAACTTCCTATCACATTGCAGCCACAATACGATAAACAGGGCATACACATTACAAAGGTAACTTTCCACCAATCTGCAATCCTGTGGGTAACAATCCTTCCAAGGCAGACTCAGCAGCTTTGTCAGGAAGGTAAGTTGTAATCGGCAAACGAATTGTTTGAGTTGAACCAACGTGCATTTCACTTAGCCAGTAGACTTGCGCTGCTAAAGTTCCAATTCTAGTATCACCCCGCCGCCGTCGCACAATAATTGGGCGCGGAACAAAGTTGGGTGCTCCTTTCATTTCTGTCTGCCCTGTTGTCATAACAGCAACTTCAGTATCAGAAATAGTCCATGCCCAACCCCGCCTGGGATTTTCCCATTTTTGTAATTGCTCATTCCATTGTCCAGCACGAGGATATCCAGACTTCAGAATTTCCACCATATCTATTTTCTGGATTCCAGCTTCTTTTAATTCCGGTGTTAATTCGTCTAGCAAATCAAGCTCATCTGCTTGAAAATTCCCATCCCTATGAATAATTAGATGATTAAGTAGAGTTTGATATTTTTGCTCGTAAAGGTGAATTAGCTCAAAAATAATGTTACGTAAAGCTGAGATATCAAAAGTTTCACGATGCGCCTGAAACGTAGCTGGAAACCAACCAATAACCCTTCCTTGGGGACTTACAACACAGGCAGCAACACCAACCGCAACACCTTCTTTACGCCCAATATCCAAACCAAGAAAAGCCTGCGCTTCTGCTTTTCCAGGCATATTTTTTAGTTGCCAGGGACAATAACCTAGCTTACCCAAAATTTGCAGCAGTAGGTTATTCCCTGTATTATTATTGAATCCAGAGCGTAATGTACTGTCTTCAGTTGCCTGAGAAGGCAGCATTACCTTAATAAACTCTCTTTTTAGGATGGGATAGGGGTCAGATTTTGGTGTAGATGTGAAATTATCTTTATCCGGTACAAACATCAGTGCCAGTTCATAGTTTTCTAAGTTACGGCATTTCCTCTGAATTTCTATAATGTTATTTAAAGGGTAGGAGCGGAATTCTAGAAATTCCATTTGAATATTGAAACTCTTAACAAAGTTTTTAAAAAGATTACACCAATTACTAACATTACAATTTTCTGAGCTAAAAGCTATAACTTTTATATTATTTGGCTTTTCCAGCAATTTCCTTTATTTAATCCCTGGGCAGGATAGCTACTAAAGTATCCGCCACCAAAATCAAGATTATTTTTAAATTCAGCAAAGTTTGTTTGAAGCTTTGGAGAGTATTGGCTTGTAGTAAAGGTAATATCTATACCAGGTATGCTTAATCCTCCAGATTTGTTAAGACGCTCAATTCCTTGAATAGCTCTTTTGAATCTGTCATCTATAGATAAAACTTGAGCATTAAATATTCTAGATTCAACATCATCTTTAGTAAATGTTTTCTTTAGCAATTGAGGAATATGAGAGTATATAACATCTTTTCCCCTTTAAACCATAGTTAACAAGTATAGCGGGTGTCTCTTGGGGAATAGCATTAATAATTTGATCAGAATTTCACCTTTTTCGCGATGGAAATCTAGTAAGCTCTTATTGCCTAACTCAGAGCTAATACTTGAAACTTTGAATCCAGCTAATCCCGCATAACGACAATTCTTACCATCATAAGTATGAACTAAACCTTGCTCTGGAGATAGATTTGATAAGTCGCGTTGCTCTAGTGTAAAACGGCTATGATACTCGTTGCTATAATCAAGTGGCAGAAATACATAGTTATTTTTATCAATACGTAAATTCCAGTTGAGAACTCGTTGTGCTTCAATCTCATCTGAAATGTCTACTGTCTCTAAAAAAGCCTCACGTTTGTAGGCATCTACCCTCAAACGTAAATTGCGAAAGAAATCGCTCATGCATAGATTTAGCATCTGTTCTAACTGACGGCGATATCTAGAGGCAGTTATATCTACAGGTAAAACTGATAAAATCTCAAAATCATTATCACTCGTTAATTGATGAGGACTAAATAAACAAAATTCTGTATTCTCTGCTACTACAGTCATCCCAGTTTGCCGACGCAGACGAGTAGCTAATCTGCCTAACTCTGACGGTAATTGCTCAGGCGCAATTACTTTCTTCAAAGTTATCCGATGATTGTAGTAAGAGACTGTTGGAATTGGGTTGATAGATTGAAAGCTAAGTTCATGGATAGCCATGTGTTTTGCTACTTTCTGTAGAGCATGATTTATGCTATTTATTCAACCAAACAATATACTCATGATTTTCTTGTTAAGTCAATAAAATATAAAAATAAAGTTTTGTCAATAAGCAATTAGGCAAACCAATGAAAACCCAAAAATATCCCCATAATACATAGAGGATATTCTGCTTATGTGTGCCTTATTGCGATTGTTATACTTTCCACGCAAGAGCTAATTATTAATACTCACCACTTCAAATAGGCAGCATCAATTCCTTGCTCTCGCCGGATCTTTCCATCTTTCTCAAACCAAGTAAGCACCTGTTGAGGTGTCAAATCTTCAATATTGACACCGTTCTCTGCGGCGATGTGCTTCAACAGCTTTAGCGATGAAATTGTTAGTCTCGTTAAAAACTTTTCGTGGGAAGAAAGCAGCGCTGCGTCTACCTTAGCTGACTCCTCGAATGTTAAAAACTGGGATGATGGTTGCTGTGATGCATCCATAAATATCTCACTTTAGATATAGCTATTACTTTACTGTGTGCTCTAAGCGTGATTGAACCAAATAGCCGCAGCGGTGTTCGCCATTGATAATCCAGTGTGTGCGCTCAATAGTGCAATCTGGTAAAACTGTGGCAAACATTTCTAATTCATGCCCACATACGCTAGGGAAAGACTCAGCAACACTAGAAATTGCACAGTTATGTTCAGTAATGATGAAACGGGAGCCATAATTATCTCCTGCCTCATTTAGTTCGACTGGATTACACTCAGCCATGCAGCCTTCCTCTTGTCTGAGGTCTACCAATTTTGACACGCGCTCTAGTAGTAAACCATTACCCAGGCGATCGCGGTAGTCTAACGCCTTACGTTCCCACTGTTTCCGCAATATAGAAATCATCTGCTCATGTCCTACTGTCTCTGCCAGTGTATCCAACAGAGAAACAGTAAACTGACCATAGCCATCGCTTAAATGCCGACGCAGGTGATCGCGCCCTTGGCTACTAAGTTGATACACGTGCTGCGGCCGCCCCATGCCCGCTTGCATAGTCTGATACAAAATCAGTTCTTCCGCTTCCAAATCCTTAACATGACGACGAACCGCTTGCGGACTAATATCTAGCGCTGTCGCTAGCTCTTGAGCGGTCGCTTGACCCTGCTTCAGTAAATATTGCAGAATATCCTGCTTAGTTGAGGGCTGCTGCGTAGTCGGCATCTTCGTACCAAAAATTCTATCTAAAAATTTTACTTTGACAACATACCTGTTGTTAATGTAGCTTAAAATGGAAATACATTAACAACATTATTGTTGTTCTTGTCGTCCTTACTTTAACAGCGCGAGATTGGTATTGGTTAGACACTGCCCGTCTGCCATCTTTAAAGAAATTCATTCCAGAACACGAGAGAACACTACTGATGAGTGCTACTGTCAACACCTTAGTCAATCAGCCTTACAAGTACGGCTTTATTACCGATATTGAGGCGGATACGATTCCGCGTGGTCTTAGCGAAGATGTTGTCCGCCTGATCTCTGCCAAGAAAAACGAGCCAGAGTTCATGCTGGAGTTTCGCCTCAAAGCCTACCGCCAGTGGCTAAAAATGACAGAACCCACTTGGCCAAATGTCCAATATCCCAAGATTGATTACCAGAACATCATCTACTACTCTGCTCCCAAGCAGCAGAAGGCAAAGTTAAATAGCCTGGACGAAGTTGATCCAACCCTCTTGGAAACCTTTGAAAAGCTGGGCATTTCCTTATCTGAACAGAAGCGGCTTTCTAACGTTGCTGTAGATGCAATCTTTGATAGCGTCTCAGTGGCCACCACTTTTAAGGAAAAGCTGGCAAAAGATGGCGTTATCTTCTGCTCAATTTCCGAAGCTCTCCAAGAACACCCAGAGTTAGTGCAGAAGTACCTTGGTAGTGTCGTGCCAGTAGCAGATAACTACTTTGCCGCCCTTAACGCGGCTGTTTTTAGCGATGGCTCGTTTGTGTACATTCCTAAAAACACCAAATGCCCGATGGAACTGTCTACTTATTTCCGGATTAATAGCGGAGATACAGGACAGTTTGAGCGGACGCTAATTGTAGCAGAAGCAGGTAGTTCTGTCTCGTATCTGGAAGGCTGCACTGCGCCGATGTACGACACTAACCAACTGCACGCTGCTGTAGTGGAACTAGTTGCCCTAGACAACGCGGAAATTAAATACTCCACAGTGCAAAACTGGTACGCCGGAGATGAAAATGGTAAGGGCGGTATCTATAATTTTGTTACCAAACGCGGTTTGTGCCAGGGAGTTAATTCCAAGATTTCTTGGACACAGGTAGAAACTGGTTCTGCTATTACTTGGAAGTATCCCAGCTGTGTGCTGATAGGTGATAACTCTGTAGGCGAGTTTTACTCTGTTGCGTTGACGAATCACAAGCAGCAAGCGGACACGGGAACCAAAATGGTACACGTTGGCAAGAATACCCGCAGCACAATCATTTCTAAGGGAATTTCGGCGGGAGGATCATCGAATAGCTACCGGGGTTTAGTCAAGGTAAATCCGAAGGCAGTTGGAGCGCGGAATTATTCTCAGTGTGACTCAATGCTAATCGGGGATAATGCCCATGCAAATACATTTCCCTACATTCAAGTGCAAAACAACACTGCCCAGGTAGAACACGAAGCTTCGACTTCCAAAATTGGAGTAGATCAACTGTTCTATTTCTCACAGCGGGGCATTTCCGCAGAAGATGCGATTTCGATGATGATTAGTGGCTTCTGCAAAGATGTCTTCAATCAGCTGCCGATGGAATTTGCGGTGGAAGCAGATAGGCTGTTGAGTCTGAAATTGGAAGGAAGCGTGGGCTAATTCTTGTGGGGTAGGCGGGAAAGCTTACCCTGTAGAAACTGCAAATCGCAGGCACAAATTGCAGACACGAATCGCAGGCGAGGATGCCCGCGCCAGATGAGCATAGAGGAAGAGAAGAGAACGATGATTGTTGAAAATAGTGAAGTTGTGCTGTCAGTGC
The DNA here is from genome assembly GCA_030446505.1 of Chroococcidiopsidaceae cyanobacterium YX2bin18. Lineage (GTDB taxonomy): Bacteria > Cyanobacteriota > Cyanobacteriia > Cyanobacteriales > Chroococcidiopsidaceae > JAHHHE01. Next base: position 6,818 of record JAUJND010000003.1, read on the forward strand.
GTGATCTGACGGCTGAAGTTGATGGAACGCCGATTCTTAAGGGAGTGAACCTTGAGGTTAAGGCGGGAGAAATTCATGCAATTATGGGACCGAATGGCTCTGGTAAGAGTACGTTATCGAAGGTTCTAGCAGGGCATCCAGCTTATGAGGTGACTGGCGGTGAGGTGATTTATCGCTCGACAAATCTACTGGAAATGGAACCGGAAGAACGAGCTAGGGCGGGTGTGTTTTTAGCGTTTCAGTACCCGATGGAAATTCCAGGTGTGAGCAATTTGGATTTTTTGCGCGTTGCTTACAATTCTCGGCGTAAACAGCAGGGGTTGGAAGAATTAGATTCCTTTGATTTTGATGAGTTGGTGCAGGAAAAGCTGGATGTGGTGAAGATGAATCCTGCTTTCTTGAGTCGGAGTTTGAATGAAGGCTTTTCTGGTGGCGAGAAGAAGCGGAATGAAATTCTGCAAATGGCGTTGCTAGAACCTAAGCTGGCAATTCTGGATGAGACAGATTCTGGTTTAGATATTGATGCTTTGAAGATTGTCGCTAATGGTGTAAATCAGGTAGCTAATTCTGAAAATGCAACGATTCTAATTACTCACTACCAGCGATTACTTAACTATATTGTGCCGGACTTTGTTCATGTAATGTCAGGAGGTCGAATTATCACTAGTGGTGGTAAGGAATTAGCACTGGAACTGGAGTCCCAGGGTTATGACGGGGTGGTAGAACAAGCTGCGATTGAGGTGGGGGTGTGATGAGTAGACAATCTTCTACGGCAATTCCTAACTCGGATGAAACGGTGGGGTTGACATCTGTACTGGTACGAGATGCCTATTTGACTGAATTATTAAAACAGTGTCAAGGGCTAATCCAGGTAATTGAACCGGAAGTCGCTTGGATGCAAGAGATACGCGATCGCGCTGCTGCTTGGGTGCGTCAATCGACTATCCCCACTACGCGAGATGAAGAATGGCGATTTACTGATTTGTCACCTCTACGTCAGATTGCATTTCAAGTAGAGACTCAATCTATTACGTCTCTACTTGACATAACGCCGCTAACTTTACCAGAAGCAGCTAACAGCCGTTTGGTATTTATAAATGGAGTTTATGCACCGGATCTCTCAGCCGTTGTTGACTTGCCCGACAGTGTTGTCGTCAGTAACTTGACTGGGTTGCCTTTGGAGTATCGCTCTCGTGTACGAGACTACTTGGCACAGCAACAAGGGACGCAAGAAGTATTCACCGCACTCAATACAGCTGGCATAACGGATATGGCTGTGGTGTGGATACCGAAAAATCTAGTAGTTGAAACGCCAATCCATCTATTATTTATCTCTACTGCAAGCGGGACACCGATAATTTCTCAGCCGCGCTGTTTGGTAGTTGCAGAATCGGGTAGTAGTGTAACACTGATTGAAGAGTATACGCACCGTAGAGACGTAGCAGAAGCGGCGGTTTACTTCACTAATGCAGTTACAGAAATTTGGGTTGAAGAGAATGCCCAAGTTAATCACACTAGAATTGAGCGGGAAAGTGGTACGGCGTTTCATATTGGCAAGAGTGTGATCGCCCAAGCCCGTGATAGCCGTTATACTTGCAATGCGATTACGCTGGGGGCAAAGCTGTCTCGGCACAATTTAGAAGTTTTCCAGACGGGTGAGCAAACAGAAACTACCTTGAATGGTTTGACGATGATTGCCCTTCAACAGTTGGCTGATACTCATAGTGCGATCGCTCTTAACCATCCTTACGGTACTAGCAATCAACTACATAAGTGCATCGTCGCTGATCGCGCTCATGCAGTATTCAACGGTAAAGTCTTTGTCCCTAAAGCCGCGCAATTGACAAATGCTGGGCAACTGAACCGCAATCTACTCCTCTCTCCTAAAGCCAGAGTTGATACTAAACCTCAGTTAGAGATTACAGCGGATAACGTTAAATGTGCTCACGGGGCAACTGTCAGTCAACTGGACGATGAAGAAGTATTTTACCTGCAAAGCCGGGGACTTGATGAGGATAATGCACGTAAGCTTTTAATTAATGCTTTTGCCGCTGAAATTATTAACCAGCTGCCGTTAGTCTCCCTGCGGGAAAGGCTTTCTACAGCAGTTAGCAAGCAATACTCAGCACTCAGCTTAAAAAGGTAAAGAATTTCCTTTCATTTGTGTTTTTGTTACTCCAATTATTCATTAATTAAGCCTTGAAAAATGACTTTTACCAAGGAAAAAACCCTCGCTGAGCAAGTCCGTCTTGACTTCCCCATCTTGCACCAGGAAGTTAACGGCAAACCATTGGTTTACTTAGACAATGCTGCTACGTCCCAAAAGCCAATGTTAGTCTTAAACACTTTACGGGACTACTATGAGCAATACAATTCCAATGTGCATAGAGGTGTTCATACCCTCAGTGCCAAAGCTACTGATGCCTACGAGGGGGCGCGGGATAAAGTTGCCGCGTTTGTAAATGCTGCTTCACGCCAGGAGATTGTTTTTACTCGTAATGCTACTGAGGCGATTAACTTAGTTGCTTACAGTTGGGGATCTAATTTACAGCAGGGAGATGAGATTATCCTCTCGGTGATGGAACATCACAGCAATCTGATTCCCTGGCAAATGCTTGCTCAAAGAACAGGCGCGGTGCTGAAGTTTGTTGAACTGACTGAGACTGAAGAATTTAATCTAGAACAGTTTAAGTCTCTGATTTCAGACAAAACAAAATTGGTTTCCACTGTTCATGTTTCTAATACTTTGGGTTGTATTAACCCAGTGCAAGAAATTATTGCGATCGCTCACAAATACGGGGCGAAAGTTTTAATTGATGCTTGCCAAAGTGTCCCACATATGCCTATCGATGTGCAGCAGATGGACTGCGATTGGTTAGTGGCTTCTGGACATAAAATGTGCGCTCCCACGGGAATTGGCTTTTTATATGGCAAGTTGGATTTACTGCGCTCTATGCCGCCATTTTTGGGCGGTGGTGAGATGATTGCAGATGTATTTCTGGATCATGCTACCTATGCAGATTTGCCGAACAAGTTTGAGGCAGGGACACCAGCAATTGCGGAGGCGATCGCGCTAGGTGCAGCGGTTGACTACCTTAGTGGTATAGGTATGGATAAAATTTATACCTACGAAGCAGAATTGACAGGGTATCTATTTGAGCAGTTGGCACAAATTCCTGAAATTCGCACTTATGGTCCATTACCTAAAGTAGCAGGCTTGGGCAGAGCAGCACTCGCCGCTTTCACTGCTGGCGATGTTCACCCCCATGACTTGTCTACAATTTTGGATCAGGCTGGAGTTGCTATTCGTGCTGGACATCACTGTACCCAACCATTACACCGCTACTTAGTAGCTCAATCTACTGCACGGGCAAGTCTATCCTTCTACAACACCCATGAAGAAATTGATGTATTTATTACGACTTTGAAAGAAGCTATAGACTTTTTTGGTAGCATCTTCAATTGATGAGTGTACATAGAGAAATAACACTTGTGTGAAAGCACTGTTGCAGATATCTTTTTGGGATGCTAGAGTTACTGACTAGGCTAGGGATACTGTTCACAGATTGAAATCTGTAAAAGGATTTTGTTTGAGGGCATTATGATTCGATCAAGTTGAAAAGCTACAGCAGCGAAACAATAGCTCTCAAGCATCTTCCTTTACAAAATTTCTAAACTTTACATACTTTTTTACCTTTTCTTTCTGAAAAATAGCGTGGTTGTTCAGTAGATATGTAATATCAGATGTGGTGTTGTAGTTCAATCAGGTCGAAAAGTTACAGCAGGTTTCCAAAACTGCACAGGGATCTCTTTCATGTAGGAGAGAACGATTATGCTATAAAGCAGCTAGAGTAAGAAACAACGTAGATAATTTCTTCAGCAAAACCGCTTACTTATGTGATAATTATTACATTAATGTAGTGTTTTGCTTGTTGAAATCTGTTAAAATTTAAATTGAAGGAGGATATTCGGATGGGTAGTATTTCCATAGGTGATACAAAAGAGAAGCTCGATGATGCCATAGAACACGTTATCAAAGAGCAGTGTCGAGTGTCGCTAACTGTTCCGGGAAAGGGAATTGTAGCTGTAGTTCCTATCAAAGACATGGAGTTTTTAGAAGAACTTGATGAGGATAAGCTGGATTTGCAAGAAGCTTGTGATGCCTTAAAAGATTTAGATCAAGAGGAAACTGTGCCTTGGGAAAAAATTAAGGCAGACTTAGGTCTTTAGGTCACTCCTCTAGCCTAGATTTGAGAGGTAGTTGTGGTTTATAGGATAGAGTTCTTGAAAAGAGCCGAGAAGCACTTCAAAAGCTTGCCAAGCGATGCTCAAAAACGTCTCTCAAAGAGAATTGATGCTCTAGCTCAAAATCCTCGACCTTCAGGGGTAAAGAAGCTGTCTAATAATGAAGAAAAATTTTACCGTATTAGAGAAAGCGACTACCGCGTTATCTATCAAATCCATGATCAGTTGCTTCTTGTATTTATAGTAGATGTAGGACACCGGAGGAAAATTTATAAAGAACTAATTTCTTAAAAGCTCAACCATATTTAGCTAAAAATTTAGCAAACCTTAATTACTGAGTTCATAGTTACAGGAGAATCAACAATGGCAGTAACATCTAGCACAATAGAGTCTTTAAGTCCGGGAACCTCAATTATCAAAACTCTACAAAAGTACGGCACAGTTCCCATTGACTTTCTAGCAAGAGTTAACGGTAGAAAGCGTTCAGAGATAAAAGAGCACCTAAAAAGCCTTGAACAAGCAGGTTTGATAGAGTGTAAGGATGAAAGAGTAAGACTAACTAAGGAGGCTGCATTAACCTAAGATGGGAGTGTAAATAATCATGTCAAAGTAATATAGATTTAAATAAACGTCAGACATAATTTACTCGCTGGTTAAGTTTTTATGCTGGAGTATCTTCAAGCCTGGCGTTTTTTATTTCTTACTACTTAAAAAGGTTAAGGTTTTTACGGTTGTTTTTTGCTTTGTTTTAGGATTTTTAGTTACAGGACTAGAACTAATTACTGCAAAATACCCCCGAACCTATTTTCTATTGAAAAAGTGTGTTTGGTTGTATGTCTATGCAACTATTTACGGGGTTATTAGTCTTCTATTAATGTTGAGTCTTGATTCCTTGATTCGGACAGAAACTATAAAGTTAGAGGGTATTGGTATATCAAATCCTTGGCGTCAATCCATTGCGATTGGATTATCTACTAAAGCTTTCATGCACCTACGCCTTTTTAACATTAGTATAGGCTCAGAATCTGTGCCAGTTGGAATAGAAAGCATTGTTCAGCTCTTTGAGCCGTGGTTACTTGGTAGTATTGAGCTATCTGAGTTTAATACTGTTAGGCGCTATCTTCAACCTTGTATAACTGTATACCCCACTTTAGATAGTGTGAAGAAGACTGTTAAGGACAATATACCATTAACTTTATCTGGCTCTGTAAGAGAGGCATTTAAAATAGATGTTGACAAAGCGGAGCAAGTGACGGATTTAATGGAACTCTATCTGAGACGCTTTGGTAAAGAAAACTTTGAGCGAATCTTTCCGCTTCCGCATATTTAAAAACATTAATGTCCACAATATCCACAATAACTAGAGTACAAGTAATTACAATTATCCTAATGCTACTTCTATCTAATTCTTAGAAGCAAATTTGAAAAAATCTAATGCTTGCTTTGATATGAGTGATCTAGCCGAGCAAAGAGCAGTGTTACAGAATATTAGCTGGGAAACCTTTGAAACCTTGCTTAAAGAGACAGGTGAAGACAGAGGCTCTCGCTTTGCTTATGACTGTGGCACTTTAGAAATTATGACTCCGCTTTTTGAGCATGAAAGCTACAAAAGTAATTTTGGTAATTTCATTGTTGCTTTAGCTGAAGAACTAGAAATTGAAATTAAAAGTGCTGGTTCTACAACACTGAAGAGAAAAATAGCAAATCGAGGCATAGAACCAGATAATTGCTACTACATCCAAAATGAGGCAGCTATTAGAGGTAAACAGACACTCGATTTAGCAATTGATCCGCCGCCTGATTTAGCTAATTGAAATTGATATTACTAGCAGTTCTGTTAATAAATTTGGGATTTACTCAGCGCTGGGTGTATCTGAAGTTTGGAGATATAACGGGCGAGATTTACAATTCTATTATCTAGAAGAATCTGAATATATTGAGTGTGAGTTTAGCATTGCCTTTCCCATAGTATCGATAATTGAAATGAGTCGATTTATTGAGCAGAGTAAAATCAGCGGGGAAATTTACTTATTGAAATCTTTTCGGGCTTGGGTAAGAAATAAAATAGTATCTGTAAGCGGTAATTAGGGTTGAAGATAGGGCAAGCAATAACTACAATTCATTGCCTTATGGACATTTTAGAAATACAGAACCGAACTAAGGCGATCTCATCCCTCCCATAACCAGAATAGAAGGAAAGCGCGATCGCTCCTCCCATTGCCTAGAACATCTGTAAGCGATCACAGTTTTAATTCAGCTGAGGTTCAAACTAACGGCTGATTGCTCTGCATGCTTGAAACTGGCACAATTCCGGTATAAGCTTTGACATTTTGGCGTAGTAGAGGTTACAGATGCATGATTAGATCGTGGATGGTAATTGGGGGTGTAACTTTTTTAGTTGCGCTTTTTGCTAACTTTATTACGCCTAAAGATGTTCAGTGGTTCAAACGCTTACAAAGACCTAGCTGGCTAACTTTTGAAAAGGCAATTCCGCTGATCTGGATGATTGTCTTTATTTGTGGTGCTTGGTCAGCTTACATCGTTTGGGAAAATACTAGAAACTGGTTATTGATGGGGTTCTACTTACTCGTAGAACTTGTTACCATTGCCTATAACCCAGCGATGCTTAGGCTTCGTAGTCTTAAGGTAGGTACAATTCTTGGGGGAACTGGGGCAATTTTAGGTATCCTTTTGGCATTGACAGTTTTACCAATTTCTGGTTGGGCAACGGTGTTACTCCTACCGTATGTGATTTGGAGTCCGATTGGAACTTACACCACCTGGGAAATGATTCGCCTCAATCCCGCAGATGCTTAATGTCGAGATCAATTGGTTAAATGTGATCGCTGTGCGTCTCAATATCTATCACTTGTTTACAACACTAGCCAATTTTGAAACTTGCAAAGCACTCCGCTAAAAGTGCCAGATTGAGCGAGTGATATTTAGTCTGTCCTTCTCGGCGAATCTGGAGCACCCCTGCTTCGGCTAGGGTTTTGGAATGGTGGCAGAATAAGGAAAGGCTAATACCCAGTTGATTAGCAATGTCTGAACCACTCATTTCTGTTTGAGTCACTAGCATTTCCACAATTTGCAAGCGCGTCGGGTCTGAAAGCGCTGCAAAAATTTTGGCTCGATCTTCAGTCTTACCATGACCTGAAAGAGTTACAGAGGTAGGCGGCTGACTGCTAAATTCCGGCATAGTTCACAAGTGCTCCTTGAGCTAACGATACAATATTACTTAAACAGTTAAACAACCACTTGACTATTAGTAAAACTAGTTTTAATATTTTAGTTAAACAGTTGTTTAACTATTCTATCAAATGAGTGGCGATCGCTATGGAAACTAACTTAAAGCTGCTGCAACCGATTTCACTTGGTTCTTACACATTAAAGAACCGGATTGTCATGGCACCCCTAACTCGTAATCGTGCTGGTGCTGGCAATGTTCCTCATGCTATGAACGTGACATATTACCAACAACGCGCTTCTGCCGGATTGATTATTACAGAAGCAACTCAAATTTCACCACAGGGGATGGGGTATCCCAACACACCTGGAATTCACTCGCCAGAACAGGTAGCAGGATGGCAGCGGATCACAGAGGCGGTACACGCGCAGGATGGGCGGATTTTCTTACAACTGTGGCACGTCGGACGAATTTCCCACCCATCATTGCAACCTAATCAAGCATTGCCTGTTGCTCCTAGTGCGATTGCTCCGGATGGAATGGCAGCTACCTATGAAGGTGAAAAACCGTTTGTTACTCCCCGTGAACTGGAAACTGAGGAAATTTCAGGAATCGTAGAGCAGTACCGTCAGGCAGCTGAAAATGCAGTTGCTGCTGGTTTCGATGGCGTTGAAATTCATAGTGCCAACGGTTACTTGCTAGATCAATTTCTGCACGATGGCTCAAATCAACGGACAGATCAGTATGGCGGTTCAATTGAAAATCGAGTTCGTTTATTGATGGAAGTCACTGAAGCCGTAACCCGCGTTTGGGGTTCAGAGCGAGTAGGTGTGCGGTTGTCACCTAGCAGTAGCTTTGGTAATATGTCTGATTCAGATCCAACTGCTTTGTTTAGCTATGCGATCGCTCAACTGAATCGGTTTGGTCTTGCTTATCTTCACCTTGTTGAGCCAAGAATTGCTGGTAACGTCACGCTTGAAACAAATGAAGGACTAGGCGCAAAATACTTCCGCCCTCTATACACTGGCATTTTAATCACAGCAGGTGCTTACACCCGTGAAACTGGGGAAGCTGTTTTAAGGGCAAATGAGGCTGATTTAGTTGCTTATGGCAGATTATTCATTGCAAATCCAGATCTGCCTAAGCGCTTTGCGCTCAATGCACCATTGAATCCCTATGATCGCAATACTTTCTATGGCGGTGATCAGGGAGGTTATATTGATTATCCTTTCCTAGAGAACCAACAACTAAAAACCGCATGAACCCTACTTGTTACTGATGGCGTTGTATTAATGGAGCGATCATGATTGAGTTGTACTACTGGCCCACACCAAACGGTCACAAAGTTAGTATCTTTCTGGAAGAAGCCCAGCTTGACTACCGAATTGTACCGATTGATATCAGCGCTGGCGACCAGTTCAAGCCAGAATTCTTGCGAATTTCACCTAATAATAGGATGCCAGCAATTGTTGACACAACACCAGTTGATGGAGGCGAACCAATCTCAGTTTTTGAATCCGGTGCAATTTTGCTATATCTAGCAGAAAAGACGGGAAAATTTATGCCGACTGTTGCCCGCAGTCGTAAAGTAGTAATCGAGTGGTTGTTCTGGCAAATGGGAGGTCTTGGTCCAATGGCTGGGCAAAACCATCACTTCGTGCAGTACGCTCCAGAAAAACTGCCTTACGCGATTCAGCGCTATGTGCAAGAAACAAATCGGCTTTATGGCGTGCTTAACCGTCAACTTCAGGAACGGGAATATATAGCTGGTGATTATTCAATTGCTGACATGGCTTGCTATCCCTGGATTGTTCCTTACGAGCGGCAGCAACAAAAGCTAGCAGACTTTCCGAATCTCAAGCGCTGGTTTGAAAGGATTAGCTCTCGACCAGCTGTAATCCGAGCTTATGAAAAAGGTAATCCGTTTAGTTCACGTCCAACTGTAAATGAGGAGAGTAGAAAAATTCTCTTTGGTCAAACAGCAGCAACTCTTCAAGATTTGCCATTGTCTGAGTAATGAGTGCAACAAATAAAACGCTGATGATCAGCGTTGCTTTAACTCCTTCTGTTGGCGCGATCGCTTGGCTTTACTCTACAAAGACCTACCGTTTGAGACTTTGCCTTGGTGATTTGTTAAAAAAACTATTGCCTTCTCAGTTCAGGAAAAAGTGCTAGTGATTGTCGATGGTGATCGCGTCATTCACGATTCTTGGGCTATTGCTGAGTATCTTGAAGCTACTTATACTACTCGTCCTTGTTTAGTGGAGCGAATGGCACATTATCGATTTATCACTGATTGGTTAGAAACGGTGCTGTATCCTGAGATATTCCGAGTAGTTGCGATAACTCGCTAGTATGCACTTAATTCTGCAAGCTCTGCTTTACGCTGCTACCTCTAATCTACCCCAATTATTGCCCTAAACTTACCTAAAAACCCCAAACCACCTGAGTCAAAAACGGTAGCTTGAGGGCTGCAAGGACTGAAAGCAATATGCCAGGACGCGGATTTGAACCGCGGACACGAGGATTTTCAGTCCTCTGCTCTACCAACTGAGCTATCCCGGCAGAAGTGGCTTTAGGAGCTTTTTAAAGCAATTGATTTAGGAGTTTCTAGCGGTTCAGTATCCATTAGGTATCCTTAGTAGCAATTACGCGGGGGTTAACGCGGGGTTTGCTTTTTAAGCCTTAACAATGATATCTCTTAATGCTTTAGCGTGTCAAGCTATAATATATGCCTAGTGCGCTTTTCCTGTCCTGCAACCGTCAGTTGCAGGATTTATTGAATTACTAGAGACAGGTTTGAGTATCAAGCCTAAACCCGTCAATGGCGGGGTTTGAACACGCGGATAAAGTTTTTGCAGCCGTGTATTCCCCTACAAAGCCTCTCCCACATTGCCTCTAGACTGGGAACTGAAAACAAATTTACTATTCTGTGGAAAGGGTTTTTCAAGTCTTTTGGGTCTTGGGTGGGTCTTGAAACTGTCACACCACCTAATATATTCTCTATGCCTTGGACTCCAAACAGCACCTGGAAGCTTAATCACGCTTATCCTCAAGCTTAATGGTGCTAATAGCTAACTGAAGACTACTAGCGGTGTCATAATGCCTACCTTCTGAACGCTTCTTAGCTAATCTAGGAACACCCTCAGTGAATTGAACGCCTCCCTAACTCTTTCATGATGAGTATGTCATTAGGAATAGATAGCTTTTGGGATTCAAACAATTTAACTTAATCCAGTGTTCATCATGATAGGTAGCGTTGGCTTTAACAGCATGGAGCTTGGAACACCAATAAGATAATTCTTCTGCTAAATTAGCTCCCACTCCTACAGCATCTACAGCACCGGATTTAAGCTCAGGGAGAGAACCTACAATCAACTTAACAAAGCCCTTTTGGGACTCAAAAGGAGTCCCCTTTGAGTTCTACTACCAATTGAGTTAAGAGTTTATCTGATACAGTGTCCTTTGCCAATACGTAGATGCTGGATAAGTCAGTAGTTCTACCCATCAAAGCCTAGATATTGAGCCGTGATGTTACGCCCAATGTTGAAGCCCTCCAGATGAGGTTTGATAACACTGTGGAATAAACCGTTTAGTTCAGAGGTTATAGCAAGCGAAGCAAAGATTAGGACATAATAGAGGAGGAGTAAATCAAAGCAAAAAATGCCAGCCCCCTACAGCTATGACTTGAGAAGAAAAGTAATTGAGGCAATAGATGGAGGAACGGGAAAAACTCAAGCTAGTAAAATCTTTTAAAATTAGTCGTAATACGATCAATTTATGGCTTGATAAGAGAAAAGAAACCGGAGATTATAGAGCAGATGAAGCATACCAACGAGGCTATGGCGCAAAAATTCCTGATTTGGAGGAATTTCAAGAGTTTGCCCGAAAACATGGCAGTCAAACTCAACGGGAAATGGCAGAAGCGTGGTCAGGAGAAATTAGTGACAAAACTATTAGCAAAGCTTTAAAGAAAATTGGATTTACTAGAAAAAACTTACGGATATCAAGAAACAGATGAGCACAAAAGGCAAGAATTTATGGCAAAGATTAGTCAAAAGAATCTGGAACAGCGAGTATATATAGATGAATCAGGAATAGATAATCGTTCTGGACTACGGCTACGGTTGGAATGAGAAAGGACAAAGATTCTTCGACCTAAAATCGGGAAAAAGAAGCATTAGAGTCAGTATTATTAGTGGTTTATGCCAAGGAAAGCTGCTAGCTCCATTAACCTTTGAAGGTTCTTGCGACCGTTCAGTTTTTGAGCAGTGGCTATCAGAAAAACTACTGCCTGTGCTCAAACCAGGACAGAGTGTAATTTTAGATAATGCCACTTTTCATAAGTCTGAGAAAATCCGAGAGTTAATCACATCGGCAAAATGTGAACTCGAATACTTACCGCCTTACTCACCAGATTTAAATGAGATTGAGCATTACTGGTTTCCGATTAAAACCGAGTGAGAAAATCTCAAGGGACGATTGAAGACTTTCGTGAACGAGTAGATACCTCTGTTCGTTTAGCGTCCTAACCTATAATCCGATTGCTATACATGATTAGGATTATTTGTAACCTCAGTGAAGTCTTTACGGATTATTAACTCACCTGTACCAGTGCAGTTAAGTAAAAGTTGATGTGTAAAAACCCTACTACCAGATTTAGAGGGTTCACAAAGTAATTCAGTTCCTTGATAGGAGCTGTACTCTTTAATCAGATTGGCAATCCAAGATTGCTCTGATTCTGGTGTCCAAACAATATTATTTTCTCTACAAATAATTTTATAAAGTCCTTGCTCACAAGCTTCATAAAGGTCAATAGATACTAGAGAGCCTTCTTTTTCACCAGATGCTACTGACTCCACAAGTTTATTGAATTACCCTTCCTCATCCCCTTGTGTACTGATCACCGTTATCTGACCCTGACCCCACATAAGAGACGCTCTAGCACTTGCTAGCATCTCATCAAGATATTCTACGCTGTCAGCCTCATCTATTATTTGTCTACCTTTCAAACCTCTAAAAACTTCAGGTTTTGAGGGTAACACCTGAATTGAATAGCCATTTTTAAAAGTAATTTTAGAAATCTGAGTTGGGTCACGTTGTTTTGGGTTGAATAGCTCTAGTCCATTTACTACTTGAGATACTAGATTAAGCTTTCCAATCCAGTAACAAACATCTTGACGTAGCCAGTTTTTAGCTGATTCAAAGTTAAAGGATGTGTAGTAGGTATTCCTTGGATTATCCAGTTTAATGCAGTTTAAAACGGATTTATACGCTTCTACAAAGGATATTCCAATACGGCGTGATTTTACGCAAACTATGAAAGGGTTTTATTTTTGTAGCCAATTTATTTGATATGGTGCAAGATCTTATAGAATGCTGGCATCACACATCACCAAAGTAATGTTGGAACGTTTCTTTAGACATCTGTGTTGTACTATCTATTACTTCAGTTTTGGTAATGGTGACAGTGTGAGCGCTCATTACCGCCTTTGATGCTTCTAGCCTTATCCTGCTATCTTCATCATCCATAAGGTCTTGTAGCGTATCCACTGCTTTACCAAACATTCTTTAAGTTTATCCACAGAATCACTTTGGATCTCACTTAGTAAATCAGAGTAAATCTTTTGAATTCTTCATCATGCTTCTTTAAGTTATAAAATGTTGTTTTGCAAATATTGTTATCACTTATTATTTTCTTCCAGCTATGACCCGCTATTAAATCACTAGCTATATTTAGCTTTCTGTCAGAACTAATATCTATGTTCATAAGTTCATATTTCCTATTTATTACTTCTTACTCCATTTTAACTAATAGCTATTAGCAGGTTTTTACGCACTAAAATATTGCAGTATTTGAAGGATACCAATTTGTTATAATTAAGAAGTAACGTAAATAGGTTAATAAGTTAAAATGTCAAAATTCACAAAAAGCGTAACAATAAGATTCACATTAGAAGATGCTAAAAAACAAGAAAATGTGATGAAAGCTAGGAACGTTTTTAAAATATCAGAGATATTAAAAAATTAGTTAATGAAGAAGAACAAAGGCAAGGTGAGAACCAATGAAGGACTTAGAAACATTAAATAATTTGTTTAATAAAGCACAGACAACGCCATTAGGCAAAAAACTATTACGCCGCAATATAAAAAATATACCTTGTTATATGCAATGGAAGGAAATAGTAAACTTTTTTGATGACCAAAGAAAAACTTTTTACTATCTCAAGGCACTTAGTAACTTAGAGGAAATACCAAGTGATGCGGATATACCGCAAAAGTATTTAAATAGTGTTAAAGCTACTCCTTGCTTTTATGTGGATCAGGGAGACGTACCAATTATTTATGCAGACAAAGAACTTGTTAGCGGAATGTTGAAAACAGATATTCCAAAAAGTATTTCTCAGTCCATCAAAAAAGTTTACCCTAATTTGATCCTGATGTTGCCAGAGGGTTCTTTAGTGGTGGAGGGCTTTGATGTGGGTTGTCTGTATCTGAGATACAGTGAATTTTCAAACGGATATATACATCTGCCCTTTGTACAACCCCCACAATATGAAAAGAATACCCTTTATTCAGAATTCCCAATAAATGAAATTAAGGTTAATAACAAAGACACTGTATTAAATACACTGGCTTTTGCGCGTGATTCTAATTACGTCATAACAGGTTCAGTTTGTTTAGATCCAAGCAAAGATGACTACTTAATAACTCAGCATCATGAGTATGCCAAAGCAATAGCAGAGGCGCTACGGGCTATTGCTATTCAAACTTACCTAATTCTGGAACATAAGCCTGAGATGGCTACAGAGTCGCCTTATCAGCCGCAAACAAGACAAGAAGCTAGGCAATGCCGCATCAATCCGGTAGAGCCTACCAGATGGCTTGGGAAAGGTTTTTCTCTACCTAAATAAAATAGCTCAAAAGAAATAAGTAGCTTTGGCATCAAGCAGAAACTTCATTGGAGACGCGGACACTAGAGACAACAACCTTACGGGACAAAACTAAATCCTAAGATTAAAACTATTTGGATCAAACCTTGTTTGGTAGGTGTGGAGAAAGGCGCTTTAATTGCCGCGTAAAACAAAACCCCTAGCAATATTACCAGCCTTGCTAAGGGTCAATTTAAACAAACAAAAGGAAACAAAACAAATGAAAATTCTTGATTATTGTTGGATCAATACTGTAGTTGAAACTCCCTTAGATTGTACCAGATTATCATTGATATTGCAAGAAGCAATAGCAGAAATTGAAGCTTATCCACAAGGAACAAAAATCAAATCAGAGTACCGCATTGATTCAAAACGTACCGCTATAAAACAGTTTAAAGCTGACCTTGAAACAGCCTATAAAAATTTACATTACTGGTTTTGTACTGAACATGGAAGGCAAACTTTAGAGGAAGAACCTGAGTTTCTTGATGGCTATTTTGGTAGTCAATATTCACCTAATGCACTCACACCAATAGAGGCAAACTGTTTATTTTGAGTAATGGATAACGTATAGCCTATTACAATAGAAGTATATGTTATTTATAAATAAAACTTATGATTAATCCAGTCCCTAATTTTAACTTTTTAGAGATAAGTTCAGCAACAGCGCGTTGCATGAGGCTATTAGGAAAACCAGATACAGATAAAGATACCGTTGAATTAGTACAAGAAATGTTAATTTACAGCGCTGGCACAAAAGACGGCGTGATCTATTACCGCCCTTGGTACGTAGCCGCGTTATTACTGAGCCAAGACCTAACTGCAAACAATCTTCTAGAAGCGGATGGAGTTAAGTTTCAGAGCAAGGAAGGCATTGTAAAGTCATTCATTGCCACACAACGGAGCCTTGATTTGAGTCTTGGTTTAACCCTACCTCCTGGCTTTTCTATAGAAAGCATCATTGGCACTAACCGGAAGCGGGTCTATGGGTCATCCTCTGCTACAGCTACTTTTGCCTTTTGAAGTTAAGCAGATTCCTCATCAGAGTTTTGAGCATCGACAACCGCTTTTAAGTCTTTTCTAGGAAGTGGATCATAAGGAAGGGTATAGTTCTTATTGATCTGCTCCTGTTCAATCTTTGCAATCAGTTCCAGTGGATTATCAAACCCAAGCTGAACTAAAGCTGTTTCATAGGGAATTAACTGATTTAAAAAGTCTTCCCTTATAGCGTTGTGTTCCTCTGGAGTTAGCACTATGGAACTAATCTTAAGCTCTGCCACTACGTCAAAATCTTTATAGTTGCTGTTACCTGAGACAATGCCAAATAGCATTAGCGCCGCTTTGTAGAAACTCCCTAAAGCTGGCTCTAGGTTTTTAGCATAGTCTTTTACTTTATTACTAAAATCTTGCCTTTGCTGTAACCTAGATTGAGCGCTAATAGTGCCTTGATTATTACTTAGGATGTGCAACTGAGAGAATTCTTGATAAAGCGCCTCAATTAAAATTTGTAGTTGTTTTAATAAGCTCTCACAACTTGAAGGTTCTTTAATGTAAACCCCTGGATTTGCCACGCCTTCATTATTTAAACCTGTGGGCAAGCCGTTAATATAATTTACTGTAGAAGCTCCCAGTGTAATAGAAGCATTAGGAGTTGGTTTAAATACAAAAGAACCATCAGCCTGTTGTACTTCCTCACCCACAGGTAGAGCATTTATTAGGTATCTCTCAGCAAACCCCGCTGTAACTGCTAACCTATTGCTTAGTGTAAGCAACATTCCTATATTGTCCTGAATTTTCTTTACAGTGTCCGTTATAGGGCTGTCAAACGTTAAAGGTATTAGCGCCCAATTATTTCCTAAATCAAGCGTGGTTGAAGCGTCTGGCTTTCTATCATTTAAACTTTGCTGATTTGAGTATGATTCCACAGTTAGAACGCCCGTATCAGGATCTAAAATTTGGCGCTCATACCTTACTAGGAGTTAAAATCAAGCCCCCTCAGCAGTCAGCCATCGTATCCATAGACGGCTAATATTTTGATATTCACCCTCCCACAAACCTAAACTTAATCCTAGTCTATTAATATAAACAAGCGATTCTCATTTAATTGATTAGGCTTGTATTCACCTCCTACAAGACAAAATGGCTTAATTTGATTTGTGTAGCGGCTAAAAACAATGTAGTAGGGAACTCGCAGAATTTGTTCGTAAACTTGCCACTTGGAAGGTGGTGCTTCGGGAGACGGCGTTGTTTGCCCTAGATCCTCTGCTTCCGTACCTGGAGAAAGTAGTTCAACAACTACAAACGGGCTAACCAATTCTTGCCACATTACATAGCTTAAACGCAGATTGTTGCCGTCATAAAGTCGGGGAATGCCTAAGACAGCAAACCAATCTGGGCGTTTGTACCAGTTAGGATGCCTAAGATCGTAATAGAGGTTGAGGTCAGCAGCAGTGAAAATTGTCTCTGGATTCCATCCCAAAGGCTGAAAGGTTTCTCTTAATAATTGCGGTTGATATAAATGAAATTCATCGGGCAATCCAGGTTCCTCTGGGTTTTCGCTGGGTAAATCATACATAGTCGGCAACGTCAGCCGTGGGGAAAGGGGTGGATTAGATTGGGGGGGAAGGCGAGTCGGGAGCATACTAAAAAGGGACTAAGGAGATATTAAACTTGAACTGGAATTTTTGCCTTTTGACGCTGACTCGTCGCAACTAGCCATTTGCCGTCAGAGGGTGCTAAAGTCAAGCCACGGCGTACAGGTTGTACTGAACGATCACCAGCGATCGCACACTCAAAGCGCGACAAAATAGTTGCTAGCACCAGTTTCATTTCAAATAGCGCAAATGCCATGCCGATACAGCTACGGTTGCCACCACCAAACGGCAAATATTCATATTGCGAGTATTGACGCTTTAGAAAACGCTCTGGCTTAAATTGTTTTGGTTCTGGGTATAGCTCCTCGCGCTGGTGAGTTAAATAAATACAGGGAGCAAGCACTGTCTCTGGCTCAAATTTGTAGCCCATTATTTGCACTGGTGTTTTCACAATTCGTGGCAAGGCAAGCATGGCGATCGGATATATGCGTAGTGTCTCGGCACAAACAGCACTGAGATAAGGCAAACGAGTCACTGTACTTAAGTCTGGAGAGTCACCAAGGCTACCCAACTCTTTAAGTAGCTTTTGATGGACTTCGGGCAGATGATGAATCCAGTACAACGCCCATGATAAAGCTGAGGCGGTAGTTTCATGACCAGCGACGAGTAGTGTCATCAACTCATCGTGTAATTCAATATCTGTCATCGGCTCACCATTTTGATCACGCGCAGACATCAGTAAGGAGAGGATATCGCTCCGAGATAAATCAGGTTGTTCGCGGCGTTCTTGAATTTCAGCGCTTAGCAGTTGGGCAATTTGCTGCTTTTGCCGCAGGAAGCGTCCCCAGGGACTCCACGCTCCTAAATCTCTTTGAATTATTGGAAAAAAGAGCAGGCTAGAACCTATTGGAGAGCCAGTTAAATCAAGGACAGAACGCAGAAGTTGCTTGAGTTGTTCGCAACGCTGTCCCTGATGAAGTCCAAACACAGCTTGCAAAATCACCCGGAGGGAAATTTCTTGCATAGACGCTCGTACTGAAAAGGGAACACCGATCTCCCACTGGCTAATCACTTGCTCCGTGATACCGCAAATAAGTTTGCCGTAGGATTTCATGCGATCGCCATGAAACGGCGGTGTTAATAATCGTCGTTGCTGCTGGTGGCTACGCCCATCAAGCAAAATCAAAGATTGATCTCCCAGCAAAGGCTGTAAAATTCTGTTCGCTCTCCCAGAGTCAAACTGCTCTGGTGGAGCCGTAAAAATCTCCTGAATTGCCTGTGGGTTGCTTAAAAATACTATAGGTGAACGGCTTAAGTGCAAACTGAAGCAGTCGCCGTAGCGTTGAGCAGAGCGCTCTAACAAGTCTAAAGGTTTAGCAATCCAGTGGAGCAACTGTAGAAGTGGTGGAGTTTGTGGACTATCAGGCATCATGGCTACTAAAAAATGAGATTTCTTCTATTGTCGATCACGAATTATGCTAGACAGGGTTTTGAGCAAATCCGCCTAAAGGTGATTTAGAGCCAAGAGTAATCGCAGTAAACTCACAAAGCAGCATTTTACTAATTACGCGATCGCTCTTTATGGATGTTTATCTTATTAATGTGCTTGTCATTGGTTTACTCCTACTCATAGTCACGTTGGGGTCAGGCTTGATTGAGCGATTGCCCATTTCCTTTGCCCTGATCTACCTGATCGTGGGTATTTTCATGGGTTCCTATGGATTTAACTTAATTCAAATCCGACCCGATGCGGTGTTTCTCCAACGGCTAACAGAATTTGTTGTCCTCGTCTCTTTATTTAGCTGTGGTCTGAAAATGAATCGCAAGCTACGTTCAGGGGGTTGGCGTTCAACAGTGCGGCTGATTGGGTTTTTGATGCCAATTTCAATTTTTGCGATCGCTGCGATTGGTCACTGGTTTTTAGAAATGGAGTGGGGACCAGCTATTTTATTAGGAGGCATTCTCGCGCCTACTGATCCCGTATTAGCCTCGGAAGTTCAGCTTGCCCATACAGAAGATCAAGATGAGTTGCGCTTTGGCTTGACCTCAGAAGGTGGTTTGAATGATGCGCTTGCCTTTCCCTTTGTCTATTTTGGGATTCACTGGTTAGAAAAAGGTAGTAATTGGGACTCTTGGTTTCAAGAATGGGTTGCTGTTGATTTACTCTGGGCGATCGCTGCTGGCATGGTGATGGGAGTTGTCGTGGCGAAGGTTATTATCTGGGTTGATGTGAAAATCCAAAACTACAGCCCTGTCGATGAGGCAATGGAGGATTTTGTTGCTATCGGGATAATCCTGCTGACTTATTCCCTCACAGAATTTGTCAATGGCTACGGATTTTTGGCTGTTTTTGTGGCTGGAATGGTAGCACATCGGACTTATGACAATCCGGAAAAACCACACAATCAACTCGAATTGACCGAGCGAATTGAAAAACTGCTGGAAGTAGCGACGATTTTAATATTGGGTTCGCTCCTGCGTTGGGAGAGAATTTGGGACTATGCGGAACAAGCTTTTTTAGTAGGGGGAGGTTACTTTTTGTAATCCGACCTTTGGGAGCTTGGATTAGTACAATCGGTGGTAATTATCGTCCAGCTACACGCTGGCTGTTTGGCTGGTTCGGCGTTCGCGGTGTCGGCTCTATATATTATCTGTCCTATGCGTTTGGACACGGCTTAAAAGATACATTAGGGGAGCAAATCGCTTGGATCACTTACATCACAATTGTGCTTTCCGTAATTCTGCATGGCACTAGTACAACCCCGTTAATGAACTCATATAACAAATACATCAGCAGCCGCCGCAAAAAAGTTAAGTCTACAGCCAATATTGACCAATCTTGATCCCTGGCTGGGGTATCGCTCGTTTAAAATTTCAAATCTCCTTTCATTTCCTCAATTACAAGTCTATAAAACGCTTTAATAGAGACTTTTTTGTATTGACGAATACTGGATACCTTAATAATAAAGCAACTCCTAAGGTAGAGGTTAGGTAAAACAGTAGTAGTTATTTTGTTAAAGAGTGATGGCACATCAGAACGAATGGCAATATTATGAAAATGTTTATCCAAAAGTTGCAAAAATAGCGATGCTGCGCCTTTGGCTTACAAATAGTACTTATTTCTAATTGTTGTCCTGCCTTCTCCTATAACTCTCCAGGTTCTATTTAATACGTATCTGGTAAATCATTTTTACGAGTTGCTAAAACATCTCCATTAGGCTACTCATTAGTAGCCGATTTAAGTTAACAATGTTCTGGGTATTGAGCACCCACAACAATCTTGAAAATAAGAGGAATTTTGACTATGAAGCCTTCTAATTTGTCCAAAACTGTTTGGATTAGTGTCTTTGCCCTAATAACTACTATGTCGCTGATGCCTGCTTCTGCCCAGACTAGCGGTGGTGCAGGTGGTGCGACTTCAGGAGGTGCTGGCGGCACAACGTCCGGCACTGGTACCGGAGGTGGCACAACGTCCGGCACTGACACTGGAATCGGTGGTACAACTTCCGGTACTGGTACTGGCACAACTTCTGGTACTGATACTGGAGTTGATGGCACAACTTCTGGTACTGGCACGACTCCTGGTACTGGTACTACCTTCGGTGGCACAACTTCTGGTACTGGTACTGGCACAACTTCTGGTACTGGCACTGGAGTTGATGGCACAACTTCTGGTACTGGCACGACTCCTGGTACTGGTACTACCTTCGGTGGCACAACTTCTGGTACTGGTACTGGCACAACTTCTGGTACTGGCACTGGAGTTGATGGCACAACTTCTGGTACTGGCACGACTCCTGGTACTGGCACGACTCCTGGTACTGACACTGGAGTTGGTGGCACGACTTCTGGTACTGGTACTGAAACTGGTACTAGCGGTATGACTTCTGGTACTACTACCTACCAAGGAACTAGTCCAGCGACAGGTGATCGCGATTTTGATTGGGGCTGGCTAGGCTTACTTGGTCTAGCTGGTCTGGCTGGTCTGGCTCGCAAATCTTCTGAACCCGTAGCTTACCGTGACCCCGATCCAGTAAGTCGCACTGGTGGATCTAAGTATTAAACTGGATTTAAAGTTAGCGAGGCTTCAACTGAAATAGCGGCAACTATTTTAGTTGAAGCCAAAATAGTTTATAAGAATACTAGTTTAGCTAGTGAGTTTAGCTCAATGGAAGAATTGCTACATAAGTGGTTAGGCGATCGCATAACGCTAACCTGGCTGACCTTAATGATTGGATTCTGTTGGCTTGTTTACATCCCAAATAGGCATTACTAATTGTTAATAAGCTTGCACATTCACTTGCGAGTTTTAGCTTTTAGTTCAAGGCTCACAACTAAATCATTACCTCCATACTCGATTCTGGTATTGGAGGACGCAGGCAGAGATAAGCTAGCGCACCAACGAGAGGAAATAGCGCTACTGCCCAAAAAAACCTAGAATCCCTGAGTTCCCGACGCGCCATATCATCACCCAGCAGTGAAGGAAACACAAGGTATAGCAGGCAAAAATCTAAGCTCATCAAATAAATGAAGCGACTAGTACGCCACTGATAAACAAAATCTCCCCAATCTCCAGCCATTATTGCGTAGGCAACCAAGGCTACTGTAGTTAAGCTCAGAAATACGCCGAAAGTACGCGAATCTAGCAGTTTCAGCCAAATATCCTTCTGCCCAGAGAATTCTTGACTTGGTTTACGCAGAATTAAATAAGGCATCATGCCAATCACTCCGGAGCCGTTCGCCGCTAAGAAAGAGGGCCAAGCAGGTATATCTTGCATCCGGCTATCAATAAATATCAGACAAGCGTAGACTAAGGGCCAGATACCCATAAGGCTGAATAGGGTAATAACGAATGGGTTAATACCTGCCCACTGAAGTGTTACTAGTTTTTCAACCAGCGTTAGTGTCCCTGGCTGTTCAAGAGGAGCCAGTAATAAGGTATAGGCTACAAAGGCAATCCACACTAACCAAAGTACAATTTTTCTGCCCATGATGTACGACTTGTGATTTAACGCTGACCGCAGCAGGGAAAGGAGATGAATTTAAAGTAAGCAGTATGAGTTGCGCCTGTCAATCTTCTAATTATTAGATGGCGATCGCAACCAAGAGACAATGCAGAATTAAGTAAGTGATGCCTAGCATTGTCTCTCTTGTAATCTTGCTGCGCGTGCCAACCTCAACGTAAAACGTCACTGAACGATTAGAAGGATGTTTACTGCGGAATAGTGTCTATCAGGACGAATTCGGAAACGAGCTAAGCTGGAACCAGGATACGTCCAGCGTAACCGACACTGTTATAACGTTCAAGCACATCTTGGGCAATTGTCTTAGCTTGTCCAGAAGCAACTAAAGCTACACTTGCACCTCCAAAACCACCACCTGTTAGACGTGCGCCGAAAACTCCAGGAGTTTCCTGCAATATTGCCACTAAGGTATCTACTGCTGGTACTGAAACTTCGTAATCGTCGCGCTGACTGGCATGGGAAGCATTCATCAATTCACCAAAACGTTTCGCTGACACCCCTTTTACAGCTTCAAGCACTCGGTTATTCTCGGAGATCACATGACGAGCACGATGCCAAAGCGGTTCTGGTAATGTTTCTGTGGCTTGTGTAGTAGTGATGTCTCTTAGCGCTTTTACTCCCAACAACCGCGCGGCTGATTCGCATTCAGCCCGACGCTGGTTATAGCCACTACCTGCCGCTAGTGCATGATGGACACCACTATCAAGTACCAAGATTTCTGCTCCTTGAGGAAAAGGGAGCACTCTCCGCTCAAGGGTACGCGTATCCAAAAATAGCATGGAATCAGTATCAGCTAGACTCGATGCCATTTGATCCATAATGCCGCAGTTTAAGCCAGCATACTGAATTTCTGCTTGTTGTCCCACTTGGGCAATACGTACATCATCGATAGGAAGGTTTAGGAGTAATCGCACTCCCCTAAGCGTTGCAACTTCCATTGCCGCACTACTAGATAAGCCTACACCTATCGGCACAGATGATTTTATGTATAAATTTAGCGGCGGTATTGGATATCCTGCTGTTTGCAAAAGTTGGATACACCCAAAAACATAACTTGCGAATCCAGACGATGGGGGATTGTCTGCTAAAATGCTTACTCGCTCGTCTAAATCTGCGGCGTAAAAGTGGTGTTGGGCATCTTGGCTGAAACCTAGCTGTACTATTGTGCGTTGAGGAATAGCAGTAGGAAGTACAAATCCGTCATTGTAGTCGGTGTGTTCGCCAAGCAGATTTACTCGACCGGGCGCACTGGCTTGAGCTTCAGGATCTGTACCAAATATTTGCTGGAAGTTAGGCATGGCATTTCTAATCATATAGAGCGATGTCGGCTCAGACTGCGTCTTCCGTGTCCTTCTACCTCGACCCTAGAGCAATTTGGGTACAAAAGTTAGTTCTGTTTGAATTTGCTATATACCCCTTGACGAAGTTAACGCATCCGCTTTGAAAAGGTAGAAACTGCGTTAACCCAGGTGAAAACAACTAAAAATAGCAGAAATTGAAAAAGAACGATGCTCGGACCAGAAGCAAAGTTGAAAAGACCAGATATAATCATTCCAGCAATACTGCTTACGGCACCTAAAATGACTGATGTTGCTAGAAAGTGGGCAAACTGGTGATTTAGGAGTTTGGCAGTAGAGGCGGGAATTACTAGGAAAGCATTTACCAATAAAACGCCCACGGCTTTGATCGCAACGGCAACAGCAAGGGAGAGAAGTACGACAAAGGCATAGCGATATAGCTGTACTGGAATGCCTTGAACTTGAGCTACATCTGGGTTAAGCGTTAACAAAATTTGCTGCCGCAGAGTTGATAGTAAGAAAATGCTGCTACCTATAAGTACAAGCAGCGTCAAAATTAAATCTGTCACGTTAATAGCAAGAACATCCCCAAATAGCACTCCCATAAGATTGCCGCGATATCCTGGGAGCAAGCTAGTCAAGAGTACACCAATCGCTAAAGCTCCTGAGAGGACAATACTGAGAATGCTATCGCTTGCCAAATCAGTTTGGTCAATTAAGTAGAGTACCACTAAGCCAAAAACTAAAGTAAAAGGCAATAACATTACGGTGGGATTTAGCTGTAGTAGAACACCCAAAGCAACGCCCACTAATGCTGCATGACCAACGGCATGGCTAAAAAAAGATAGCTCTCGTAAGGTGACAAAACTACCGAGTAAGCCGCCAAGCAATCCCATTAGCACAGCACCCGCGATCGCCCGTTGCATGAAAGGAAACTGTAGCAGTGTGACTAAATCGGTGCCATTAGTAACTGCTAGCCAACTGAAAGAGTAGTGATTACAATCCATGTTTGCTCAAGTCGTAGCAACCCAAGCTATACCTGGGGAATAGATCATGTTATTGCAAAATGTGACCCACCTTTGAATAGTCAGTATTCTCTTGCAGGAAAACGGCGGAAACTGCAATGACTTCGTAAACGTTAAAAACGTCATCATTGATAATTTTTTAGTGGTGATGGTGGTAGCGACTGAAAGCTGGACCATAGGTGGCTAAGAGGTTTTGAGGGGAAAGAGCTATATCAGGTGTTCCGGTGCAGACTACAGTTTGGTTGAGACAGAGAACGCGATCACAATGGCGACTCACCATATCAATGTCATGGGATATCTGCAACACTGTCCAATCCTCCTCCCGCTTTAGTTGATTCAGCAAGGCATAAAAATCCGCCGCGCCTTGGATATCCACACCAGCAAAAGCTTCATCCAGTAACAAAAATTTACGCGGCATCACTATACAATAAGCCAATAACACCCGCTTGAGTTCACCGCCGCTGAGGGTGCCGATTACTTGGTTCCGTAACTGGTAAGCACCCACTCGTCGCAAAGCTTGGGCGATCGCAGCTTGTCCTATTCTCTCGCCTCCGGCTTGCCTTTTCACCCATCCTAGCCCTACTAATTCCGCAACTGAAATCGGAAAGCTCCGGTCAAAAATAAAATTTTGTGGCACATAGCCCAGTTGGTGACAAAGATGCCCCAATCGTTCGACTGGACGACCAAATATTTCAATCTTGCCGCCTGTTCGCGGAATCAGATTTAGAATTGCTTGGATCAGAGTACTTTTACCCGCTCCATTTGGACCAACTACAGCTGTATCTGTTCCTGGTAATAATTCAAAGGAGACATCTCGAATAGCAAGATAACTGTTTCGGTACACTGTCAAACCCTCTACGTTAAGGATAGGGTGTTGAGTATTGTGTGCTGGGTATTGGGTTTTGGGTATTTCAGGAGTCATCACAGTGCAGATTTGCTTTCATTACCGTGAAGTAATGCTGTAGTTTAGTAGATTCTTCTCAAAAATCTAAGGACGCAAAGTTAAGTTCCAATTAGCGTATCTCCCAGAAATTAATTGCAGCCTCAGCTATTTAGCAATACATCGGCAGTTACGACTACTTGCACATTTGCTCTTTGCTGCTTAATTTTCATGCACCAGTGTTCCCGGCAAAATCAAAATTTATACCTTTGTTAAATTTCCACCTACTACCTTAATCAACCAATAAATTTGCCCAAGCATCATCACTAATTTGTGCCGCAACAATTACTCTTGATTTTATACCTAAAATGAGAATCACTCTCATGTTAATCAGTCATTGCTTGTGATTGGCACTAAGAAGGCAATGTTAGTTTTGGAGGAAATATAGCAATACTTGGGCAAAAAAACAAAACCACTAGATTTTTGGATGCCCTAGTAGGGGATTGCTTTTGCAAGCAAGTAAAAGCTCTAATTCTTTATGAAGACTTTTCCCAGAAAACCTATAGATGAGAATTTTTGTGCTTTTGCTAGCTTTTATTAAACGCAACCTGTAATGCGCCTAAGAATACAGCAGTGGCTCCTACAGTTTCAACAACCACTTCAGCACACCAGTGAAGTGTAATGGACAGTAATGTGGTGAAGCAGGTCGAACACTACCAAAAGGCAACTACCCAACAGGAAAGAGATCAACTGTTGTACCAGATAGGGATCAGCGCCAAACTTTTTACTGTTAGAGAGCTAAATCAAGTTGTTGAGCGCGGTGGGAAACTCTTTGAGGGGCAGAGACAGCGGGTGCTTGGTTATATCGAGGTTTACTGTAACCTGGATTTGGACTGACAAGTGGTTTTATTCTCAATAGTTAGAGGTATTGGACAGCCTATTTTATATCCGTAGGTAGCAGTTCAAGATATTCGGAAGTTTAAAAGATGTGAAGAGGAGTAATCGCAAAAAGTTTGCACATATTTAAAGAAATTACTTAGAGGCTCCTCATTCCCAAGCTTAACTTGGGAGCAAGGAGCAGTAACTTAGACGCTATCTCAAAACTACTTTTTAGGGTGTAAAGATAAACTTGTGGTTCCTCTATCAGTAGGCAGGACGCTTACACATTTTGAGATAAGTTTTTAAAACTAAAACTTTCCTAGCGCCTTCTGCTACCGAAACTTCCAGAGCGACTTCTGCTTCCAGATGAGCGCCCACTGCCAAAACTTCCAGAAGATGGTCGTCTATAAGTACTGGATCTACCAGATCTTAAGGTACTAGAACCAAAGCCTGATCCTGTAGCACGACTACCTGTATTGATACGTGGCGTAGTGCGAGTCGTTGATTGACTAGGTGTTCTAATGCGTCCCGTGGTGCGTAAATTAGTCCGGCTATTTCTTACTGCTAAAGGCGGTGCATTGTAACGAGTTTGGTAGCGCTCAACTGCTTGCCCGTAAGAGCTACCATAGCCGCCATGACCCCTGAGTATAGACGCTCCTGGCTGATAAACAGGTGGCACATAATACTGAGGTCTAAACAGAAGACTACCAATTGCTTGACCCGCCAGATTACCTGCTACTGCCCCAGCAAAGGGAGACCAAAAACTATTTTCCCGACGCACAACTACGGATTCTTGTTGCCCCGTTTGAGGATTTGTCTGTGCCTCAGTTACAGCGTGGACGTACTCAATTTTAAAGTCTTCTGTTAGATATAAAATCGGCTGTCCGTTCTCCACTTTGAGATAACTTTTTTGACCAGCTTTGATTTCCTCATCAGTCAAACGTGCCATCTGGACATTTGCCGCACGAAAGGTCGGAGGTGTCCCAGCTGGGGTATTGAGTAACATTAGGCTGTACTCGCCAGTGGCATCATCATAAGTAGCCTGTTGTACTGGATACTGACCATCGCTTATTTGAGTAGGAGTAGCTACTGGTGCATTAACGTTCCTCGCTTGAGGGGTAGTTTCTTCAGGTCCCCCACAGGCAACAGTTGTCCAGCACAACGTTAGGGTTAAAAAAAGGATTGTGAATTTGCGGAACATGAACTTATAAACCGTTAATGAAAGTTCTCATACTATCCCCAGTTTAAGCTGACCGAGGTAGTGTCTGCTTGCTCCCTAAGAACGAGAGCGGCTAAACCCAGGCGTGCAATTACAAGGGAACTAATTCTGGAAAATATTGCAACATCTGGTCATCAGTAAGTTCGTCACCCAACTGAGCTGGAGAGAAATGTACTTGAATTGCCCGCAATTTTTCTTGATAGTGCAGGTTAATTATGGCTTTTAGTCCAGCCTTAAGGGCGCTGATATCTGCCAAATTATTTTCCAACTCCGGTACTTCTCCCTCAAAAGCTACCGTAATCATCACAATTAGGTTACGTGTTATTGGCAACGACAAAGGCTGATCTTTAGAGCCAGGGACATTTAGATCTGGTTCACTTAAGTAGCGTTGGGCAGAATCAGTGAATAATTCGTTGAAATAGTCACCAGCTTCGCCTTCGTTCCAAAATACGTCGCCTTCATTGGCAGCAGAGAGCCAGTAGGTATCATATTGCAGTAGACTTTGGCAAACTTCGACGAGTCCGAGTCCCAAAGCCTCCATGTCACCTTCAGAGTCGATAGCTTGCCGCGCCGCCCGATTTAAAACTCCTAAAAGTGGTGCAACTTCTTCTCCTGCTAAATGCAGAAACAGGCGACAGACTACAAAGCGAGTGCGGCCACTCACTTGATTAAAGCGATCGCGCCCTGAGGTCATTTTTTTATCTCCAGAATGAGGCTACTGTATCTCTCAAATTTATAGTTGGAAAGAGCAAATGATTGTGTATGCGTCTAGGCAGAACTTATTTGAGTGACGATTATGAATATTGGTATTGTAGGGCTGGGACTGATTGGCGGCTCGTTGGGGTTAGATTTGCGATCGCACGGATATCAAGTTTTTGGGTTCAGTCGGCGTGAACAAACTTGCCAACAAGCGATTTCTCGTGGAGTAGTAGATCAAGCTAGTGTTGATCCGGCAATTTTAGCAGCAGTACAAGTAGTATTTATCTGTACACCTCTAGCGGCGATCTTTAACACAGTAGAGCAGATAATTCCGCACCTATCTACAAATACAGTTTTAACTGATGTGGGTTCGGTCAAATCACCTATAGTAAAGGCGATTACGCCTATGTGGACTAATTTCGTCGGTGGACATCCGATGGCTGGAACAGCAGACAGTGGACTTGCAGCTGCTCAACTTAATTTATTTGTGCTGAAGCCTTATGTCCTGACACCAGTAGCAACAACACCAACTCAAGCAGTAAGTATTGTAGAAAAAGTTGTGCGATCGCTAGGAGCTACTGTGTATTATTGTCGTCCTGATGAGCACGACCGAGCAGTAAGCTGGATTTCTCATTTACCAGTTATGGTGAGTGCTGGTTTGATCACTGCTTGTATGAACGAAAGTGATCTTAATGTTTTAGCATTAGCGCAAAAGTTAGCTAGTTCTGGATTTCGGGATACTAGCCGTGTCGGGGGCGGTAATCCTGAGTTGGGGGTAATGATGGCACGGTATAACAAAGAGGAATTGTTGCGATCGCTGCATCAGTATCGCTATAGCTTAGAAGCACTGATTAACCTGATAGAGCAGGAAGATTGGATTTCTTTGGAGCAACAACTGAAGTCAACACATCTAGCACGACCTCATTTTTTAGAATCTGATCTGGGATAAGCTGTCAGGGCAGCACGTTAAATCATTATTGCTTACATACCATCAGCAAAAGTAAAACATTTAAACTTCAATTAATCTCCGTGAAACAACTGATTTACTGATTAGCTTAATTCAAGGATACTGTAATAAATAGTCAGCTTAATTTGGCAACAATCTACTTAGACGCTATCTCAGAACTAGTTTCTAGCTTGTGATATAGGCTTTTAGCATTATAAATTTATAAATATTAAACTCCCAATGCTAGATGTGTTATTGGCTACTGTTTAGTAGCGATAGATATCATAGCTTAATGATTATATAAGACAAAATTTAATTGCTTAGCGTTTAGCTATACAATGTATTCAAAATGTAAATAAATATTCCAGCAATTTTTTCAGGAGATATTCCTCTTAAACTCGAAGCCTACTTTCTTTGGTGAGGTTTCAGATTAACTTTGTTAATAATTCAATGACTTATACATTGCCCAAACCAAATTCTCTCTTGAACGGCTTTGATGCAGATCCGCCGAAAATCTTGGTGGTTGACGATCATTGCGCTAGTCGGATGACAGCGGTTGCACTTTTAGCAGTAGAAGGGTATGAAGTTTTAGAGGCAGACAGTGGTTTGGTGGCGTTAGAACTAGTAATGAAACGCCAACTAGATTTAATCCTGCTAGATGTGATGATGCCGGAAATGGATGGTTTTGAAGTCTGCCGCCAGTTGAAGCAGGATAACCAAACCAGGTTAATTCCGGTAATTTTTATTACAGCCTTAAATGATCGGCGATCGCGAATTCTGGGTATTGAAGCTGGGGGAGACGACTTTCTCACCAAACCTTTTGACATTATAGAATTAACAGCTCGTGTTAAGTCACTTGTGCGCCAGAAGCGTCTAAATGAAGACTTAGATCACACTGAACAAGTACTTTTTTCGATCGCCTCGGCAATTGAAAGTCGTGATCCCAATACTGGTGATCACTGTGAACGGTTAGTGATGCTAGGTAAAGCTTTTGGTGAATATCTGAATTTAACCCGCGCCGAAATGCGAAATTTGCAATGGGGCAGCTATCTCCACGATATTGGCAAAGTTGGTATTCCTGACGCAGTGCTGCTCAAAAGTGGAAAATTTACACCCCAAGAGTGGGAAATTATGCAGCAGCACGTTGTTATTGGCGAGAAGATTTGTCAACCTTTGCAGACAATGCGGGGAGTTATCCCGCTCATCCGCCATCATCACGAGCGCTGGGATGGCTCTGGCTACCCCTATGGACTAGCAGGTGATCAGATTCCGTACCTAGCTCAGATATTTCAGATGATTGATATTTATGATGCCTTAACAAGTGAACGTCCATACAAAAGGGCGCTGACTCCAGAAGGAGCATTAGTTGTAATGGCTGAAGAAACAGCAAAAGGTTGGCGCAATCCTAAGTTGCTCCAGCAATTTACTGAATTTGTGCGTTTCAGTCAAACTTAGACATCACAAGTTAAAAAACTTTCGATTCTGGTTCAGCGTTTATCATTTATTCTTTTAGCTGAAGCTGATAGATGATAAGTAAACATGGTAGCGGTAGCAATTTTAGCGGCTGGACGCGGAACTCGAATGAAATCGTCTCTGCCTAAGGTAATCCATTCCTTGGGGGGGCGATCGCTCGTCGAACGAGTCCTTCAGAGTTTAACTTCGATTTCTCCTTTAACCCGATGTCTAGTTATTATTGGATATCAAGCTGAACAAGTAAAACTAGCCCTTTCGCGTAGACACGAAGCATCTGACTTGCCTTCTTTGGAGTTTGTAGAACAGACTGAGCAACTAGGAACAGGTCATGCCATCCAACAATTACTCCCTCACCTGGAAGGCTTCACGGGGGATCTATTGGTGTTAAACGGTGATGTACCCTTATTACGACCGGGAACCCTAAAGCAGATGTTGAGCATTCACCAAGAGCATCAAAATGCTGCCACAATCCTCACAGCCCAGTTACCTAATCCCCAAGGCTACGGACGCGTATTTTGTGACGGTCAAAATCTTATTCAGCAAATTGTTGAAGACCGAGACTGTACTGACGCGCAAAAACAAAATCGCCGCATTAACGCTGGGATTTATTGCTTCCGTTGGCTTGATTTGGCTGCTGTGCTGCCACTACTTCAACCTAACAATGACCAGCAGGAATATTACTTAACGGATGTGGTAAACCAGCTAGAACCAGTAATGGCTGTTGATGTTGAAGATTACCAGGAAATTTTGGGGATCAATGATCGCCAACAATTGGCAACAGCATCCGAGATTTTGCAAAAGCGGGTGAAGTCAGATTGGATGGCTGCGGGTGTAACACTGATTGATCCTGCTAGTATCACGATTGATGACACGGTGCAGTTGCAACCGGATGTAATTATTGAACCCCAAACGCATCTGCGCGGAAATACAGTGATCCGCTCAGGAAGTCATATTGGACCAGGCAGCTTAATTGAAAATAGCCAGATCGGTGAAAATGTAACGGTGCTGTATTCCGTGGTGAGAAACAGTATTGTGCAAACGGGAACTGAAGTTGGCCCTTATGCCCATTTGCGAGGTCAGGCAGAAGTGGGTACTGATTGTCGTGTGGGGAATTTTGTAGAGTTGAAAAATACTAAACTTGGTGCGGAAACGAAGGTCGTTCATTTGTCTTATTTGGGAGATGCTACCGTGGGCGATCGCGTTAATATCGGTGCGGGTACGATTACGGCTAACTACGACGGTGTGAACAAACATCCTACCCAAATAGGTGATCGCACTAAAACAGGTGCCAATAGCACTTTGGTAGCACCTTTAACCCTAGGCGCTGATGTCACGATTGCAGCTGGCTCTGTAGTTACAGAAAATGTAGCGGATGATTGCTTAGTGATTGCGCGATCGCGTCAAGTTGTTAAACCAGGTTGGCGCTTAAAATCTACGCAGGAACTCTAGATGCAAGTTGCTAAATCTTTGTTCTAGTTCGTTGTAGCTAGCGCTGATGCGAAATTTGTGCAGGACACCTGGATGGCTTTAGTTGCGGAAACGGAGTATTTGGTTAGCTGTTGTTGGCGCGGTACTCCTCATACTTTATGGAATCCCAACACTGCAACCAGCAAATTTTGGGCGGGTTTACACAGCTTATGCAGGTGTTTTGATTCCTTGTTTCGATTCTTTGGGGCTAGCAAGAGGTTACAAATGCTTATATACAACCTGTTAGCAAGTCTTCAGTCCATTCGAGAGTGTCACCTATCTGTTGACCATTATGGTAAGCAGCTAAGAGGACTTGGCTGGTTTTTCCCCAAGCGATCGCGCCCGTAGCATCTATGCTAATTGCTCCTAAATCACGGTTGTGTTGTTGTGCCTCGGCAAACGAGCGCTGCATCGCGTCTTGAAGCGACAGTCCATCAGTTACACGCACTACAATCCTTGCTGCTAGACACTCATCAATGATATCTTCGCCAATTCCTGTACAACTAACAGCTGCATGGGCAGTTGCGTAATTTCCAGCAGGCATGGCTGAATCACTAACGCGCCCAATTCGCTCCAAACCCTTACCTCCCGTTGATGTGCCAGCTGCCAGTCGTCCTTGACTATCCAGCGCTACAACGCCAATGGTGCGGCTTTGGGATAACTTAGATTCATATAACTCTGATACCACTCCAGGCATCTTTTTGCCAAAATTTGACTGTCGCTCGTGCATCCACTCTTGCAGCCTTAAATCTGTCATCGGATCGTAGCTCTTAACTTGGAGTTCTCTTAACATCTCAGCTGCGCCATAATCGGATAACACCCGATCATCTGAGTTTTGTAAAATCAGCGCTAATTCAATCGGATGCTGTACGCGCGAAACATTAATTACGCCACTGAAGCGCGATCGCTCACCGTCCATCAACGCAGCACTCATCCGAATTTGAGCATCGGATTGCAGCACCGAACCAGTGCCAGCATTAAACCGGGGATCGTCTTCTAGAAGTTGACAACCGCGCACTACAGCGTCACGCGCAGTGGCTCCTGATAAAAGCAGCGGATAAACTTCTTCTACGACTTTAAAGAGAGAATTCCGTACCGCCTCCACTCCATCTTTCCCTTTGAGGGAACTACCAGCACCACCATGAATAATCAGCTTAGGTTGCACCTGTGACTCCATTTTTACTAACGTCTTAAGCATAAGCACTGGTTATCAGTGTGCGGTGACAAGGTAATCTCCCCTGCTCCCCTGCTCCCCTGCCCCCTGCTTCATCTCCGGCGACGGCAACGTTCTGAGCAGTATTTCACTTCATCCCAGCAATCTTCCCATTTTTTGCGCCAAGTGAAGGGGCGTTGACACACAGGGCAAATTTTTGTTGGTAAGTCAGATTTGGAGCGAGGGTGTGCCATATTAACTTAAATCAGTACATTCATCAGCCAATTTTAAGGAATCTTTTTTAAGCGCGATGTCGGAACTTGGATTAACTGGGGTGCGGATTGTATTAGTAGAGCCAGCTGGTCCTTTAAATGTAGGCGCTGTAGCCCGGATAATGAAAAATATGGGGTTACAGCATTTAGTGCTAGTAAATCCTCAGTGCGATCCGCTTGCAGTTGAAGCACAACAAATGGCAGTTCACGCGCTAGATATCCTCGAAGCCGCGCAGCAAGTAGCAACTTTACCAGAAGCATTGCTGGGGTGTACGAGGGCGATCGCTACAACCGCTCGTGTTCGTACTTTAGCAACTCAGTTAGAAGATCCCCGCACCACCCTACCTTGGTTACTGGAGGCAGGGATAGCAGCCCTGATTTTTGGACCAGAATCCCGAGGGCTGAGTAATGAAGAGTTAATTTATGCCCAACGTTTTGTCTGCATTCCCTCAAGTCCCAACTATCCTGCACTAAATCTTGCCCAAGCAGTAGCGATTTGCTGTTATGAGCTTTATTGTAATCAGCGTTCAAGCGCCGAGAGAAGTCTAGTTACAAGCGATAAGGCTTCATTAGACGTAATGGATGGGTATTACCAGCAATTAGAAGCTATCCTGCTTAAAATTGGTTATCTTTACCCCCATACATCAGCGAGTCGGATGCAAAAATTCCGTCAGATGTTCAATCGCGCCCAGCTTGAAAATAGTGAGGTAGCAATGTTGCGTGGAATTTTGACTCAAATGGAATGGGCGCTCTCTAAAAATCACTAATGTTCGCTAACCTATTGGCAGTAGCAGTCATCTTGATTAAAGTAGGCAAAATGCCTGTGTTTTTAATAGCTAAATCAAATTTCCCAGTAAACTTATTGCAGAACAGCTAAATTGTAGATTTTTAACTTGCAATTTGTCGCAATTTGATAATGATTGGGATAAACTGATCAGCCAAATACCACTTGCTTTTATAACTTGCTTGGATTATTAGGGTGTACCAGGAGTTGAGTGTGGTTCAGTATGCAAATAAATCGATAGGGTCACAAGGAGTATCAGTGCCAGAATCTGGGCAGACTGACTCAACGCGGCGTGAAGGCAGAAGCCCAACCCCGCCAACAACAATCGAGAAGCCAGGATAGGGATAATATTCAACCTCCTTACGAGCGGCTACACCAAAAAGCAAGTGTGAGTCGTTCATTCTCTTCTAATTCGCCGCAGTCATTGCAACAAAGGTTCCAGCAGCAAAAAAAGGGACACCGTTTAAAGCCTGTGGAGTTACCACCAAGACCAAAGATTAATCATCAAGCTGTTAATCAGGTTAGTCGCCAAGTCAAGGCATCACAGGGAATCAAGCCAAAGTCAGTGAAGGTTCCGCGCCAGTTGCCGCAGCGAAAGCGTCAAAATACACCAATTTTGTGTATTTTGCGGCTGCTGATATTGGGAGTTGGGATTGGTGCTCTAGCGGGAACACTGTTGTCAGTTTTAGATCCTACCACTCGGATTACGGCAAATGGCTCTAAGACTACAAATGTTCAAAAAACGCAGCAGGAACAAGCGAGTGTAGTGGTTCAACCCTCTGCTTTAAAGCTGAGTCAAGAATCATTACCATTAAAAACAGTAGTGCAGCAGCTGGCGGCTAAAAATCCCAAGCTGATGCCAGGAGTCTTTTTTGCGGATCTAGATACTGGCGCTTACGTGGATATGAATGGAAATTCAACCTTTTCCGCTGCCAGCATGATTAAGGTTCCGGTTCTCGTCGCTTTTTTTCAGGATGTGGATGCCGGAAAAATTCGCCTGGATGAATTGCTGACCCTAAAACAAGAGTTGATTGGTGGCGGTTCTGGGGATATGCAATATAAACCAGTTGGCACAAAGTTCACGGCACTGGAAACGGCAACTAAGATGATTGTCATCAGTGACAACACGGCAACAAATATGCTGATTGCCCGCATGGGTGGTGCGGCGGCTTTAAATCAGCGATTTCAAAGTTGGGGCATGAGTGCAACAGAAATTCGGAATCTGCTGCCGGATTTATCAGGCACCAACACCACAAGCCCTAGAGATTTGGGGCAGTTGATGGCTTTGGTGAATCAGGGGGATTTGATGTCGCTGAGGTCGCGCGATCGCTTGCTGGAGATTATGCGGCGGACAAAGACAAAAACTCTGTTGCCACGCGGTCTGGGACAAGGAGCAACAATTGCCCACAAAACAGGCGATATTGGTTCAATGGTGGGAGATGTGGGTTTAATTGATCTGCCCAACGGCAAGCGCTACATCGGTGTCGCAATGGTAAAACGCCCCCATAACGACAATCGCGCTCAAGAGTTGATTCGCCAAGTTTCTCGTGCTGCTTACCAGGAGTTTAACAAACCAACCGTGATTCAGATTATGCCTACAACTCCTTTTGTAACTAAAACTCAGGTAGAGGGAAGATGAGGAATTAAATCTTTTGACTCCTCTTGGTTGAGTTGGTCTAAGGTTAACCAGATTTGGTGTAACAACTCATCTAGTCCTTGGCGCGTGGCGGCTGAAATCAGAAACACAGATGTTTGACTTAAAGTTGCCAGTTGTTGGGCGATTATAGAAGCAGAAACTTCGTTAACCGCATCCACTTTGTTAATCGCCAAGATTTGGCGACGCTCTGCTAATCCGCGCCCATAAGCCTGTAATTCTTGCTGAATTGTTTGATAGTCGGCAATTGGATCGGGGCTTGTAACATCAACTAAGTGCAGCAGTAAACGGGTGCGCTCGATGTGGCGCAAAAAATCATGTCCTAAGCCAGTCCCCAAATGAGCGCCCGCAATTAGACCTGGAATATCAGCGAAAACAGTGCCATCACCACTAGGTTTACGTACTACACCTAAATTTGGAATTAGGGTAGTAAAGGGGTAGTCTGCCACTTTGGGACGGGCTGCTGACAAGGCGGAAATTAAAGTCGATTTACCTGCATTTGGTAGCCCAATAATTCCCACTTCTGCTAAGAGTTTTAGTTCTAGCCGCAACAAGCGGCGTTCTCCTAGCAACCCTGGCAAAGCATATTCTGGGGCGCGGTTGCTATTGCTTAAGAAATGTTTATTTCCTAGTCCGCCTTTGCCGCCTGCTGCAACACACAAAGTTTGCTCCGGCTCAACAAAATCGCCGATCAGTTGACCTGTTTCGGCATCGTAGACAGCTGTACCGCAGGGAACTTCAATAATGTAATCGTTTCCGGCTGCGCCTGAGCAATTATTTGGTCCGCCGCGATCGCCGTCTTCTGCTTTAAAGCGATGGGCGTACTTAAAGTCGAGCAACGTTTGCAGGTTTTCTTTAGCAACCATAATCACCGAACCACCCCGTCCACCATAGCCTCCAGAGGGCCCACCAGCT
This sequence comes from Chroococcidiopsidaceae cyanobacterium YX2bin18, assembly GCA_030446505.1. Taxonomy (GTDB): domain Bacteria; phylum Cyanobacteriota; class Cyanobacteriia; order Cyanobacteriales; family Chroococcidiopsidaceae; genus JAHHHE01. Next base: position 43,464 of record JAUJND010000003.1, read on the forward strand.
GGTACATATTTTTCTCGCCGGAAGGCTACAATTCCATCACCGCCTTTTCCGGCTTCAACTTCAATTTCTGCTTGGTCGATAAATTGCATAGATTTAAGAGCGTTTAGCTATCAGCTATCAGCTATCAGCTTAAGAGAAGGGCTGACCACTGACTGCTGACAGCTAATTTAACAATATTCTGAGACATCTTCACCGCAATCATCCGCTAGGTAAGACAAGGCACGGAAGCGCAAACCCACTAGCTGTTCGTAAAGGGGGTTGAGCTTACACAGTGGCGGAATGTGAACGAGCTTATGACCAAAAAGCTTGACATCTCGTTCAAAAGGACACTGAGGGGGAATCATTTTGCACAAGAACTGCGCCACTTTCGGGTCTTGAATTTCTAACTTATCGAGCCAGTCGCGGACGGGGTGCAGGACATCGATTTCAGTTTGCGTAGGAGGAGTTATGGGGGTAGTAGACTGCACACTGGCGTTACTGTCATAAAGAGTTTGACGTAGGGCTTTTAATACATCCTCCTGCTGTCCCAAGGTTTCGCAGAACTGGTGCAATAGCTGATCTTCAGAAACGGAATACGTGCCATCCGCGATCGCCACCATTACGGCTGTGCGTAAGAAATTTTCCGCAGCGGCTGTATTTTTCCCTAAAACTGCCGCTAATTCCTGTGGTTTAATTGGTTCTAATAACCTTAAATTCAGGTCAGGAGAGGGTTCATCCTGTGTTAAAGCAGCAATTACCTGTTGTTCTTGAGGAGCAAAGTTGCCGTCTGCCCAAGCAATAGCTAGCAGTCCCCGCAGCCAAGCTGTAACATGTTCGGGGCTATAGTTTGGTTTAATAAGGCATGTCATGAGATAGCTCATAGAAATAAGAAGAATAAATTTATTTTAGATTTTAGATTTAGCTGCATACCCCTTGCTTTGGTATGAAACACCATGCCACACCAACTAAACATTCCCAAGCACAAGCTGTCAGATCACCGATGTAAACTAGAAAGCTATTAATGTAAGGATGCTTGTGTGACTCTACCAGAATTTGGATTGTTTCTGATTGCAATTTTAATGAGCGTCGCTGGACAGTGGTTGCTCAAAGCAGGAGCATTGAAGCTGGGTCAAGTTAATACCAGCAATTTTAGTAGTCATGTTTTAGGCATCCTCACTAATCCAGAACTGTTGATGGGTTTGACTTGCTATGGCTTGGGAGCGATCGTATATATTCTGGTATTAACACGGGTCAAACTTAGCGTTGCTGGTCCTGCTGCCGCTGTAGTTTACGTATTTACTGTTTTATTAGGCTACTTTGTGTTTCAAGAACCAATTCCTTTAAGCCGTGTAATCGGATTGGGACTAATTACCTGCGGCGTTTTATTAGTGATTTGGAAAAGTTAAAGAAAGTGGGATAATACTTCAACTTTCGATTGATACCTTAAGCTTATGGATGGTAGAGCGGCAAAATGAATAAATTTTGCTAGGGGGCTGATAAACTCGATTAATTAATCTCAAGTTTTTTAACTCTCTTTTAAAAAAAGGATGTTGATTAAGTTGTTCTTCAAATATATTTTGCACATATTTATAAAGTTCGATATCTAATTCATTGTAGTTTTCTATTAGCTTCAAAGTATCTCTAGAAATATCTTTTTTAGCAGGTCTATTCTTGGTCGTATTTTGCTTAAAATACACAGGAATTTTCCAGTTAAGCTTTGCTTGCATTAAAATTAAAGTTGCATCAAATTTTTCAGTTAATCTGACAACTGCGAAATGTTCTTGAATATTCTTCTTTGCACTTTCTAGCATCTCTGCTGAGCCTTTGCCATAGTCAGTAATTGCTCCTAAAGTAGATAAGAGTCTAGCTTGACCATTATCTGTATGCAGACATATTCCACTGGAAACAAAATTTTTCAAGCTAATGTTTTGGGATGTTACTTGTTGATGGAGTTGGTTACAGGACTTACTCAGTACGTAGTAATAATGAGAAATAACTCGCTCAACTGGATCGCGCATTAGTGTTATATAAGTAGATGGCTGGGGGAAAGATTCATGCAATCCAAAGTACAAGGGCTATCAATTGTAAAAATAGTAGATTTTTTATACTGCCGTTCTAAGATTGTATTCAAGGTGCATCCTGCGGTCTTGGGAATATGAAGAAAAATTACTGATGGTTCTAGGATGTTTCTGTTAAAATTCTTCATCAAACGTTAATTCCTTTTAAATACATTGACACTTAGCAAGTGTACCTGGAAACATATTTATCAGAAGAATGGGTTTAAAACCCCGTCATGCCTGCATAGCGGAGGACGGCTTTACACAGTGACGTGTTTAGTGTAAGTTAATTCTATGCTAAATATGACGTGGGAATTCAAACTAGAACCAACTTCAGAGCAGGTCAAACTCATCGAGCGAATACTCGGCGTGTGTCGTAGCGTGTGGAATTTCGCTTTACGCGAAAGGAAAGACTGGTTGAATTCCCGCAAGTCGCCCGTCAATGCCTGTTCCATCGTGCAGGAATATATTCTTCCTGCTGACGAGCCATACCCTAGTTACCACACTCAGGCTAAACGATTAACTCAGGCAAAAGAACAATTCCCAAAACTCAAAGACGTACACTCTCAAGTGCTACAACAAGTTTTGAGAACGCTGGATAGGTCTTTTGAGGACATGAGAGCGATGAAGTTAGGCTTTCCTCGCTTCAAAAACAAATACCGAATGCGGTCATTTGTATTTCCTCAATTGGGCAAGAATCCAATTAATGGTAACTTGCTTAAACTGCCCCAACTTGGACAGATACACCTGCGTTTGTCGCGTCCAATTCCAGAGGGTTTTGAGATTAAGCAGGCTAGGGTTGTGCGACGGGCATCTGGCTACTTCGTCATGTTGGTATTACAGTTAAATGTATCAGTACCAGATACACGGATATCCGGTCATCCGCGAGGATTGGATCTAGGTTTTGATAAATTCGTAGCTACTAGCGACTCGGAGCAAGTTAATAGATCCCGCTTTCTGTCAACTCTACAACGCGAGATGAAATTGCTGCAACGTAGGTTAAAACACAAGCAGAAGGGTTCTAACAATAGACACAAGCTCAATCGTAAAATAGCAAGAATTCATCAACGAATTACCGATACTAGAAAAGACTGGCACTTTGAACTATCCCACCATCTTTGTGATGGAACAGGAATGATGTTTGTTGAAGATATTGACTTTCGCACTTGGGCGAGAGGGATGTACAGCCGCCATAGTGCCGACGCTGGCTTTGGTCAATTCGTTAATATCTTGCAATGGGTATGTTTTAAGCGGGGTGTATTTTTCTCAAAAGTAGACAAGAACTACACTAGTCAGCAATGTCCTGAGTGTGGGACGCATACAGGTAAGAAAGAATTGAGCGAACGAATTCATTCCTGTCCTGTATGCTTCTACACTGCTTCGCGACGTGGCAGCGGCACAAGTAATTAGAAATCGTGCGTGGAATTGGTTTCTGGTTCTGGGTCAGGGCATGACCTGGAAGTAAAAGAAATTGTCTGTGGACTGGATGCGGCGGGGACTGGCGGCAACGTTAGTCTAGCTAGCACGGGACGAAGCAGAAAGCTCAAGAAGTGATTTTGGGAATCCCCGCACCTTTCAGGTCGGGGAGGATGTCAACAGTTAAATGTATAGGTAGCACTTAATAGTAGTATTTCCTCAATAGCATTTTACAAATACTGAGATAAAACTTTACGGTAGCAATTGGTTTTTGTCCAGCTAAAAGTATTCGCTCTATTAATACCAAGCGTAATCATGTGCGATCGCAATTTTGAATTAGCTGCAATTGCCTGCATAGCGGCAGTGATTTCCTTTGTGTTGTAAGGGTTAACCAAAAGAGCAGCATCGCCAGCGACTTCGGGTAGGGATGAGAGGTTGGAGGTAATAACAGGTGTGCCGCAAGCCATTGCTTCTAAAACGGGGATACCAAAGCCTTCCCAGAGGTTGGGGAAGACAAGCGCGATCGCCCTATTAAGTAAGATTGGTAACTGACTATAGGGAACATAATCGAGAAATTTAACTGAATCATTTATCCCTAGTTGCTCTATGTCAGCTTTAAGAGGTGGAGTATGACGTGGATCAGTTGAGCCTACTAGCCAAAGTTCGTAATCACGGCATGGTAGTGCAGCGAAGGCAGCAACTATGCGGTGTAAGTTTTTGTAAGGGTCATGCCGTCCGATGTAAATAAAGTAGTTGCTCTTAGGCAGGTCGAGAAAGCGGAAGTGGTTAGCGTCGTGTGCCAAAAGTATCGGGGTAATTTTACTAGCTGGGATATTAAAGAAGTCAACGATGTCTTTAGCAGTAGCAGTGGAGTTACAGAGGATATGTTGTGCCTGTGCCAGAACTTGGGAATGTAGTAGCGCTGATAGGTAGTGAGGGGTGATGGTTTGGGAAAGCGGAGGGCGATCAGGTCATGGACAGTGACAATGTAGCGGCAGTTAGAGAACAAAGGGGCTTCAGGGACAGGGGAAAATAATAGCGCGAATGCAATTGTTTGTAAATTCGTGGTAGTTGCAGTTGAGTCCACACAAGGCGACGCAGATGCCCTTTCGTGCCGTAGTCAGGGTTTAAATTCGGGGTACTGGATAGCAGTTGGAGTTAGCAATGTGTGAAGTTAGTAAGGTAGGGTTAAGGCAATGCAGGTGAGGAAAGAGGTTAGTGGCGTAAGTTGTTATCCCTGTTGGTTTAGTGGTGAGGAACGACAGGTTAACTAAGACTGTGTTTGACAAAATGGTAAAGGATCGCCTCAGATAAAGTAATACGCCATAAAGTTTACCAAATGCTACTTTTGGTCTTAATAAGATTAAAATAATTGCGTAGATAATTAGCCGAACTAATCTTATTACTAAGAACAGCTTATTAGTATATCTTTCTAAGGTTAACAAGTAGCTGTAGGTACTATGCTTGATTTTCCTAAATATATTTTTATTAGTAATAGACGAGGGACTATGAATTACAGTTAGCTGTTTAGTAACTGCTACTAAATGACCTTGATTAGCATAACGTCTGCAAAAATCGAAGTCCTCATAATAAAGAAAATAAGCTGAATCAAATTGGGGGCATTCAGGAAATATCCGGAGATTAATTAGTAAACTACAGGCTGAAACCCAATCACAACAAATATATTCTGCATCAGAATCAGTTAAATAGTCCTGATTTAAAATTGCCCCAGTTGCAGGAATAAATTTACCACCAGCAAACCAAACCTTATTGTTAGGAGTATAAATAACTGTGCCGACAATTGAAAGTTCTGAGTTAGCTTTAAAAAATAAATCTACTTTATCTAAAACGGATTCTACAATATATGTATCTGGATTGATTAACCAAACAATTGCCTGATTATCTTGGCTATAAATCCAGCTTAAACCTAAATTACAAGCTCTACCAAAGCCTAGATTAGCTCCTGATTCAAGAATTAATACAAATTCTGACTTAAGCAAATGAATAGACTTATCTTGAGGTGAATTATTAACAACAACTATTTTGTGAGGAATAGTCTTACTAGCTTGAATAGAACTGATTAACTGAGTAACTAAACTTGTTGAATAATAATTAACTGTTAAAAAGTAAATCACGCCAGTTCGATTTGACAATCATCACCAATCAGGAAGCGTAAAGCTTTCGGGCGGCGGGGTGCAACAGTTATCTGGGCGCGTTGACCAATCACACTATCAATAATGCGTTGATGAATTCTAGCAATTTGAGCGCCTTGTAAAACTACACTGTGTTCCAGGTCTGTATCGATCATTATTACTTGGTTAGCAATGCTACTGTAAGGACCAATGAAGCAGTTTTCTATATAGCAATCGCTACCAATTATGACTGGACCACGAATTGTGCAGTTAATTATTTGGGATCTAGAACCGATTTCCACTCGCCCGATTACCTGACTTTGAGCATCTACTTCGCCAAGTATTGAAGTTGTCAGGCAAGTATCGAGAATCAGTCGGTTGGCTTCTAATAAATCATCTTTTTTCCCAGTGTCTAACCACCAGCCTTCCAGATTACAAGCTGATACTTGCTTTTGCTGGTTTATCAGGCATTGAATTGCGTCTGTGATTTCTAGTTCTCCCCTGGAAGAAGGTTGAATACAAGCGATCGCCTGATGAATAACGGGGGAAAAGAAATAAACACCTACTAGAGCCAGATTCGAGGCAGGGACTTGAGGTTTTTCGACTAACTCTAAAACGCGCCCGTGTTCATCTACTGTGGCAACACCAAAAGCGCTAGGGTTGGCAACCTGACGTAGCAAAATCAGGGCATCTGGATCTGTTTCCTTAAATTTTGTCAAAAAGTGGCTCAAGTCGCCTTGTTGAATTAAGTTATCGCCCAAATACATAATGAAGGGTTCATTACCTAAGAAGGGTTGGGCAATTTGGACGGCGTGAGCGAGTCCAGCGGGTTTGTCTTGGAGAATGTATGTAATATTTGCCCCAAAGTAATCGCCTGTTCCAGTTTTAGTTTGCACTTCTCCACCAGTTTCCGGGCTGATAATAATGCCGATATCGATAATCCCAGCAGCGACTATTTCTTCAATGCCGTACCAGAGGATTGGTTTATTGGCGACTGGCACAAGTTGTTTAGCCCCAGTGTAGGTGATCGGTCGTAAGCGTGTGCCTTTACCGCCGGAGAGAATTAGTGCTTTCATAAGTATGGGAGTATTCTGCCAGCATTTTTCTCAGTCCCTGTCGCCAGTGCGGGGGATGAGTTTCTAAAACCTTGGATATTTTCGCACAGGAGAGGACAGAATAGGCAGGACGCTGGGCGGCAGTGGGATAGTCGGCAGTTGCGATCGGGGTAACGCGCTGCACTTTAAGAGAAAAGCCGAGGTGTTGGGCTTCTTCAAAGATGGCAACGGCGAAGTCGTACCAGCTAGCAACGCCGCTATTTGTATAATGGTATGTCCCAGGAATATCTGGACGTTTTAGATGGGGAAGCAACTCGGCTACTGCATTTGCCAGGTCACCTGTCCAAGTGGGGCTACCAATTTGGTCGGTGACAACGCGGATTTCTTCACGCTCAGAACCCAACTTGAGCATTGTTTTGACAAAGTTATTGCCATAAGTACCGTATACCCAACTAGTACGGAAGATAAGGTGGTTATCGCCGTTGTACCGAATTGCTAATTCACCGCCGAGTTTGGATTCACCGTAGACGCTGAGAGGGTTTGTTTTGTCAGTTTCCTGGTAAGGGTGGCTTTGGCAGCCATCAAAGACGTAATCGGTAGAAAAGTGAATCAGGAAAGCTCCTAATTTTTCAGTTTCTTGAGCCAGAATTCCAGGAGCGATCGCATTAACAGCTTTTGCCGCTTGGGGTTCGCTCTCAGCTTTGTCTACAGCAGTGTAGGCAGCGGCATTAATCACCACTTGCGGTTGAACTTCTCTGATTAATTGGCGTAGATTATCCGGCTGGATCAGGTCTATAGTAGGGCGGGCGACAGCAATGACATTCGGGTATGGTGTGAGCGACTGTTGCAATTGTTGACCTAGCTGCCCTGTGCTACCGATAAGTAAAATTAATTGACTCATAAAAACCTCACGGGAGCTTGGGAACCTAGCGTCTTTAGACCTGGGAGGAAAAGCGGCACGGGATACTTCAGTATCCCGTGAATATTCTTGCTTGGATGAGTTATAATAAGCCTATGATTCAATCCATATCTGTAAAAAGTAAACTTATAGTCCCTCCTAACATCCGTCCACAAATTGACGAGACGTTGGAAGGGTTTGCGGATGCTTGTAACCAGATATTGGAAATAGCTAAAAAGGAGAAGTGCTACAACACAACTAAACTGCACCATCTGGTTTACAAGCCAGTACGCGCTGCAACAGGACTTAAAGCCAACCATGTCTGCCAAGCTATTCGACGGGTAGTTGGTAATTCCAAAGCGAGTAAACAAGTCCACGTTTTTAGACCCACTTCTATAAGCTTGGACGTTCGTACATTTAAGTATGTGGAGGATGGGCAAACTGTAGGGATCACTCTGAAGTCTGGACGGGTTAACTTCAAGCTGTCTATTGGCGGGTATCAGATTGCCTTGCTTAGAGGACAAAATTTGACTTCGGCAACACTGAATAAAACTCGTCAGGGCGACTACTACATTAACTTTGTAGTTGAAATTGACACGCCTCCAACAGGCAAGACTCCGAAAGTTATTGGAGTCGATTTGGGTAGACGTGACATTGCCACTACAAGCTCTGGTAAGGCTTGGAATGGCGGTAAATTGCAAGCCACTTGCCCAAATTTAACAGTTAATCGTCGCTTCAAAGCAAACGCACTAGAGGCTCTAGACGAGTTCTCAAGAGGCTTTCTGGCAGAGAGCAACGATTTCAGAAAAATATCAATCACACCATTAGCCGTCAGTTGGTTAACGAAGCTCGGGCATCTGGGTCTGCAATTGCATTTGAAGACTTGACTGGAATTAGGGACAGAGCAAAAGTGAAAGGGACTAATCAACGTCGCCAACACCATAGTTGGGCTTTCTATCAACTCAGGCTTTTCACAGATTACAAAGCAACTATTGCTGGAGTCCCAATTGTTCTTGTTAACCCGCTACACATCGAAGACTTGCCATTCCTGTATGCATATCGGCAATAGACTTGCTAAGTCTTTCAAGTGCGTGAACGTCAGATGTGGGTGGGCTGGAGATGCTGACCATAATGCGGCTAATGTAATCTCGCTTCTTGGGGGTTCCGTAATCAATCCCGAACGACCATTCTTGAGTTGCTATGCGCGCAATTTAGGTCTGGGGCAAAGCCCGTCTCTTTAGAGCGGGAATGAAAGCTTACTGCTGTTGATTCACTTAATCCTCTTTAACTTTAGCAAGGCTTGTAATTGAGGAATACTATCAGGTGAAGACTTCGAAAACGTTTTCAGGAGTTGACCAGCTTTATCTTTACCAGAAAGTACGGGTGGGGTGGTGAGGCCAATTAATAGCTATATCGGGATCATTCAAAGCAGACAGCGTTCGTGTTGAGGAGCGTAGTAATCTGTAGTTTGTAAAGAACTTCAGCTGCTGCTGAAATTACTAGAAAACCGTGAGCAAATCAGGGGGAAGTTGACGTTTGTTTTCCGCACTGAGGATGCAGCTTACCCGGCAAAGGTTGGGGAACTTTTTTGCGGATATCTACGGCGACATCAAAAATAGTGCCTGCGATCGCGCGTACCAATTTCCCTTGAGGCTGCTGAATTTGGTAGTGTAGCCCCCGCAAAACGTTCTGGGCGGAAGGAATGGTTATCTTGCACAAAGTTAACAGCCAGCCCAGTTTTTTCTATAAATGCTTTTTCGTTATAACTTTCATAGAAAAAGCCGCGATTGTCTCCGAAAACACGGGGCTCCGATGATTAAAACATCAGCGACTTCAGTTGGCAAAATGTTCATTTCTCATTACACTTTTCATTAGTAACCTGATAGCAACATCTACTGTATCTCAATTCATGAACCAAGAAGAATATCTTAAAAAGCTTTACGAGAATCGTTTTGATTACAAACAAAGAAAAGCTAAACTAGCTCTTTGGAAAGTTCTTATTCAGTCTTTTTTACAAAACATATTGCAGGTAAACTCGGTTGTTTTGGATATCGGTGGTGGTTACTGCGAGTTCATTAATCAAGTTAAAACTAGTCAAAATATCTTATAGACCTCAATCCTGACGCTAAAAATTTTGCAAATCCAGATATAAATGTACTTAATATTGATATATTAAACTTAAATGATCGTGATTTAACTTTTCCGCAATTTGATCGAATATTTATTTCAAACTTCTTTGAGCATTTGCGTAATAAGAAGAATTAATCCAAGTTTTATTATTTTTTGTTTTTAATTATCTTAAACCTGGAGGATCACTCCTAGTAATTCAACCAAATTTTAAGTATTCATCGAAGGAATACTACGATTTTATTGATCATGAGTTGCCAATTACCCTTATCTCTCTTCCAGAGATGTGGAAACAGTTGGGTTCAAAATTAATGTACCCAAGTTTTTACCGTTTACTACAAAGGTGAGACCAGCTTCGCCCTGAGCTTTTAAAGCTTTATCTTAGATTACCTTTTTTATGGTATTTCTTGGGTGGTCAAATGTTTGTTAAGGCGGCTAAACCACTCTAGCTGCTTGAGCATTGTAAATATCCTCAACAATAATACTCCTTAGACACCACAATATTTAATAAAACACTTTAAGACAAAATTGCACTGAGGATGGCTTCCGTTGTTAAATATCCATTCATGGATATCTTGTAGAGTTGCTTTTGGTGTAAGTGTGGGTCGCCATCCTGTTTTATCGATGACTTTCGATGAGTCAGTGATAAAAATTGGGATATCGCCAGAGCGTTCTTCTAGGTAAGCTTGGATTTGAGTAGATTTACCTGTAATTGCTTCGCACAATTGGGTAGTTTCGATTAGAGATAGGCTGTTACTAACTCCACCACCAACATTAAAGATTTCACCATCCAGGTCAGTAAAATGCTCTAGTTGATAGGTAACTAGCCTTAATAAGTCTTTAACGTGCAGTAAGTCTCTAACCTGTTTACCTGTGCCACCAAAGCCAATATAGTTGAGCGGTTTTTGAAAGTAATGAGCAGCAACCCAGAGTACAAAAACACCTTGATCGACTTTGCCCATTTGCCACGGTCCTGTAATTACGCCGCAACGGTTGATTATTGCCTGAATACCATAAGCTTGCCTGTATTCTTCAATTAAAAGTTCAGAGGCTAACTTTGTAGTTCCATAAAGAGAACGATGACCATTGAGGGGAAAATCTTCTGAGATACCTTTGTCTGAGACACCGGGAAGATCTTGAGTGGGTAAGATCGCAACTCGGCTAGGTAACTCTTGTAATTGCAGGGATTTAAGAGCAGCAATTGGATACACACGACTGGTAGACAAAAACACTAATCGAGCCTGTGTAAGTCTTGCTAGCTCCAAAATGTTAATTGTACCCAGTAAGTTAGTTTGAAGCACATACTGGGGCGATGTGAACCCCGCTAACACGGAAGGTTCGGCAGAGCAATCTATAATAGTTTCTACATCAAGTACGCCTGGCTCTAGATCCGAGGGGGAGCGGATATCACCATGAACAAACTGAATACCTAACTGCTTGAACCGGGAAAGATTTAATTCCGAGCCGCGACGACGTAGATTATCTAAACAAATAATTTGCCATTGAGGATAGAGTTTTTTTAGACCAATTGCCAGCGAGCTACCAATAAATCCAGCTCCACCTAAAACTAAAACTTGATTAGGCATTCTGCTTTAATCCAACTCTATTTTTGCTTAGGTGGTAGTCCCCGCGAGAAAGATACTTCTCTAGCCAGGCATACAGGACAATAAATAGATAGCGGCTACCCATTTCTTTAATTTTTAGCTTAGAAACTCCTGTTTGGCGGTTATACCATTTGATAGGCACAACCTTATAAGAAAAACCTCTAACAATAGCTTTTAACGGCAGCTCTACTGTGAGGTTAAAATGGTGGCTAAGAATCGGTTGAATTCCATCAATAACTTCTCGACGGTAAATCTTAAAAGCATTGGTAACATCGTTGTAATGTAGACCAAATATAACTTTGATGAATAAATTAGCTAAACGGTTTATATACAATTTATGTATTGGGTAATCAACTACCAAACCACCCTTAATAAACCGGGAACCAAAAACACAGTCGTATCCTTCTTGCAACTTGCGATATCCTGCAACTAAGTCTTTTGGGTCATCTGAGGCATCTGCCATTACAATTGCTACAGCATCGCCTTTAAACTCCGCTAGCCCACGACGTACTGCGAACCCAAAACCATTGGGCGGCTGATTATTTACATATCGAACACTTTTGAATACTTGTGATAAGTTTTGACAGACAGCTAGAGTTGTGTCTGTACTATTGTCGTTGACTATCACAATCTCATGATCAATCTTTTGCTCTTGAAGGGTGTCAACAATATTACTAACAGTTCCATGTAGACAGCTTTCTTCGTTATGAGCAGGTATAATAACTGAAATTCTCACTACTTCTCCCTCCCCCACTTTCACCCCTATTTTAAAGATAGTAGCATTTTCAAGCCATTTTTAGGATAAACAGGCTTACAGTTTAATAGGCTTTACGTTTACTCGACTTGTCTACAGTACGACCGAGCATCGGTGTAGCTGAATTATTATTCAAAGCATAAATTAGAGCCTTCCCAAATTGGTATATGCCTTATTACTAAAGTATTTAGCAACATCTAATGTATATAACCAGTTTCAGTAATTGCTAAGGGCTTATTATTCAGAACGTAAGTTAAAAGCACCAGTTTATTTTAAGCTCATATTAAAAAATTACTAAACTTTGAAAAATATACTATTAATGAATCCTATGAACTACTACAGGCGATTTAAAGAATGATGTAGTGATGGCAATTGTCTTAGTTAACTAGCTCTTCTACTAACTGATATTTGTATTAAACACTAATTAGTCAAGGACAACTACTTCGATTGAGTTATTCAATTGGGTAGCCTCCTTACTTACAGAACTGTAAGCCCAACCTTTAAGAATTACTTTCCCAATTGGCAAAACATGAGTACTGATTTTAGTATCCCAACCAGAGTTATTATATGCAGAATTATTTAATGCTTTGGCAACATCTGCTCTTTCCAAACTTACAGGAGCTACTGCAACCAAAGAATTATTATCTCCGTATGTGATAATAATGCTGTCTGCTGGTCTACCTTCATCAACTACAATAGCCCAACCAGTGGCAGTGAAAGAAGTAGCCTTTTGCACCTCGACTTTTTGTCCACTGGGGGTATTATTTATCGTATCAAAAAAACCAGTTGCGTAATTTGGAGCAGCTTTGAAGTTAATTTCTTTAACATTAGGAATAATAAAGCTATCTGGGGAATTTGTTATTTTATGGCTACCATTAAGTTTAAAAGCTTTTCCTATATTACTATCAAAAGCCCAGGCTTCTACTTTAATAAGACCCTTCGAAAGCAGACTAGAAGAAAAAGCTTTCTGCCAACTCGAATTATGGTATAGTTCGTTTATTGAAGCTTTAGCAAAATCTTTACTTACATCTCTCGTATCAACCACTGTAAATATAATAGAGTTACTTTCAACGTTGTCAATAGTAGAGTTACTCTCCACATTCTCATAAGTAAGAACAACTGAGTCGGCTGGTTCTCCTCTTTCTGGTAAAATAGCCCATCCTGAAGCAAAATCTACATTATCGTTTACTTTTATTAAAGTATCAAACGAACCATATGCTTCAGAATTCAAGTCATTAGCTCCCTTAATATCTTGAATTCTGCTACTTCTCACTAACCCCGGTTTCAGAAATCCTAAATTATCAAGAGCATCTACTGTAGACTTTAAAGTAACTACATCTGGATAAACCCTTGTTCTCAAGCATTCTTCTTGTTGCACAAAGTTTATAAATAACAAGCAAGATTTTATTTGTAAACGAGATGATCTTAAATCAGCCATTTTTTCAACTGCATAGATAGAAGTAGATAGGTGTAAAACTAAGAGAATTGCTCCTAAAAAAAATGTGGATCGAGTAAGTAATTGTTTATTGGTTGAGAAAAAATATTTTTTCTTGAGGTCGTCAGCAACAATTACTGTTAAGTAAATAACTGATACAGTTAGGTAGACAGAGAAAGTTGTATACCTTGAATCAAGAGACTGTTGAACGCCAAAGCCTAATCTTCCACAAGTAGTTATTATTGCGCTAATAATTGTGTAAAATCCAATCGTTAGCCAAGCAGCCATACGATGTAAAAGTGTAAAATCTCGTGAGAATCTTAACAAATAAACACATGAAGCTGAAAAAAGTATAATTAAAATTAAGCCTATAATTGGAGCAGTAATTAGGGCATTTATGCCTTTGCCGAAGCTAAGTGGAGCACCTAGAAAAGACAAGAAGTAATGAATTGCTTGTTGTGGATGTACTAAAACTTCTGAAAATCTGGGATGCTGCGATGGCTTTTTGTAATTGTGAAAATAAACTACTTCGTTTAATATGAAATTTGCTATCCAACTAATGACTAACCACCTACTTTTATTCAACTCCTTTCGAGATTTGAGTGCCAGAACAGGAAACACCACAATCCAGCACAGTACTCCGTTAGCGAAGGAAAAAGTGCTAATTGTTGATAGTACCATTGAAATTAAAAACTTGATTGTTGTTACCAATTTAGAGTAGGCGACTAATATGCAAGTTGTAATGCACGCAATAGGAAAGAATATAATCATTTGCATACCCCATAACCAGTTTTCCCCTTGGATGGGAGCAAATATAAGTAAATTTGCGATACTAGCTATTAATAACTTCTTTACTATGCCGCCACTAACTGTTAATTTGCTTAGGGAATAGATATTAAGGGAAATAATACAGGCAAGTAAAAATGTAAATAACATTTCATACCTGACATCCCAGTGGGTCAGATATGCTAGAATAATAAATATAAACTTTGGGAAAAATAATCTACTTTCATTATGCTGCATCAACAAATCATTAATAGAAAAGAACCATTATGAATCTTTTCAAATATTGGAGCAATCCCCACTGGTCCCAGTAGGGAACATTAACGCTATAAATTGAAATAAGAATTCCAAGAAAACAAGCAGGTAAAAGTGCTAAGTAAAAACATAATATTTTTCTAAATCTATAAGCAGATTGCATAGCTTTAATTGAATATAATAATTTTGCTATTACTGTTTTTATTAGGTTGATATTGATGCTCAGAATTCATTCTCAAATCTAAAAAATTTACTTCTTTTAATGATACTATCAACTGTAAACTCAGGTTAAATCAATTGTTAAAAATTAGCAAGTCAAAATAATGTAGATAACGGCAAATTTTTTAGGGTATAGCTAGATTTACTGCTAACTGTTATTTGCCGTATTTACTAGTTAGTCACGTACAACAATTTGACGAGTATTTCCTAATTGGTTTGCTTCCTTAGTTGTAGAATTGTAAGCCCAAGCTTTTAAAACTACTTCGCCAGCAGGTAAGGCAGAAGAGTCAAGAGTAGTGCTCCATCCAGAGTTTTTATACGCAGGACTTTTCAAAGCTTTTAAAACATCTGGTCTTTCCAAATTTACGGGAGCGACTGCAACCACCGAATTATTATCTCCATACGTAATAATAACTCTATCCGGTAGCTTGCCTTCTTCAGGTATAATAGCCCAACCGATTACAGTAACAGGAGTTCCCTTTTGGATTTCGACTCTTTGTGTACTGGAGCCATTTATTGCATCGAAAAACCCAGAGGAATTTCTAGAAGCAGCTTTGAAGCTAATTTCGTTAACATTGTTGACCCCAGGAATAGCAACGGTATTTGACGAAGCAGTCGCTTGAGGAGAAGATGTAGCTACAGGACTTGCAGGTGAACTAGGTGAATCAACTGGACTATTAGCGCTTTCAGTACCAGTAGAGCAGGCAGCTAATGACATAGCTATTACTGAAATCACAAATTTGGTTGTGTAACGAAAAGTCTTTTTGGGTTGAATCATAACTACCAGTGAATTGATTAACTAAATAGGTAAATTAAAACACAGATTGAGATTAATATTTATGCTAGCCGAGATCATCTGAATAATTTGGAGCGGCTTCATATATAACTATTGCCTTTACTAGGGAGTATTTGGCATGGTAAACTCATTAATCATCAGTTGCTAAACCTATCGAGTTTTTTATATTAAACCATGCCGTCCGTAATTTCCAAAACTTACTTGTCTGCATTGCATTAATCATCTCCTGGGCTTGTAGCAACTCTGCCTGAGTTTTCTGAAGTTCAAGTTGTAACTGATTCAGTTCAGTATGAGTTTGCTGCAAATAGGATTGTGATTCATCTTCTGTAGGGCTTTGTTGTAGATGATAATGCGATCGCTCCACTTCCCCTAATGAAAACCACTCCAAGGCTTTCTCCAGCTCGATCTGGCTCCAACCTACCTCTGATGACTTTACAGGATATCTCGTTGCAGAACGCTCTACTGTAAATGTTCTTTTTACTGGCGGTGTTTCACCTTGATAGTTGCGATTGACTTCAATAAAAACACCGAACTCTCGAACAACATCTTTATAATATTTTAGGGCAAAATCAATTTTTACTTTATTACTATACAATTCTATTAATATATCTGGGTCAATAACATATGTAATTTCTTTCAACACCCATCGTGCCTTTAACTGGTCTTGCCAAAAACTGGAGTTCCACACACATAAGTGTAAATAATGGTCTTCATTATAAAATATGTTATGACCAAAAACAAATGCAGAATTTGACCAAGAGTATGGAGTCCAGAACTCTAAATTGGTGCCATCTACACAAACTCGGCTGATTTCCTTAAAAATTTGTACTACATGATGGGCAGTGTCAATATGTTCCAAAAAATGAGATGAGTGTACGTAGTCAACACTTTTATCGGGAAATGGTAGAGGTTCAATTTGTAGATTTAAAACATAATCAACACCTGGTTGCGCTTGTAGATCAATACCAATAGTTCCTTCCTTTTTGCGAGAGCCGCAACCAAGGTCAATCTTCAATTTATTCACTGTCCTTTCTCCTATAGATCTATGTCCGTTGTTCCATCTAGAAGTTTGCTCAATTTCTGGCGCTGTCTTACTGAGAATAATAATAAATTCCATTCCATTTTTTTGAACTAACTCAATTTCAATTGGAAAAGACAGCTTATTTTGACAATATAGGAGCAGTTCTAAAAACTCTATTTGAGTCCAAACATGAAAATGAATACTGTAGTTGAGATTGGTAAGAACTTTAGTACGTGCTGCAACCTCATGTTCAGGATACTTATCAACTAAACGCGCCCACTTTGAGCAGTGGGAGTGCATCGACCATAGTGGTTCTTCAGTATAATCGCGAATTAGATGATCTAGAGATGTGACTGAACGATGACAATCAAATGTATAACGCTTATCTGGCACTCCTATATATAAAATACCATTCGGCTTCAGTACCCTCAACCAATTTTCAATAGCAAAGATAGGATTTTGACAATGCTCAATCATATGATTGGCAATAATAAAGTCTACTGAAGCATCTAATACAGAGGATAAATTTTCACCATCATCTACAACATCAACTTCTACTAGTTCATATTCTCCTAGCTCTGGATATGTTTGCTTTAATTGATTAGCACTCATGCGATCTAGGTAGCGTACAGTTACTTCAGGAGGAACTTCTACAGGCGCATATAATGCCCCAATCTCAATTCCATTACTCCTTAAGTATCTAGCAGCAATTAAGCTACGTAATGAATTTTCTAATATCGTGTCTGCCATATAAATTCACCTAGCTTATAGCAATATCCACGTCATTAATCTCATGCTTCAGTCTGGATGCTTTTTATATTTCTATACTATAATCTTCACGAATTTTTGAGAGATTTAGATTATAGCAGGGGTCGTTTTTGATGATGTTTTTCCACTTACTGTGCATATACTCATTCTCTTTAAGAAATCTATTTAGTTTTTCAGGAGTATCTTCAATTCCTCGACTTTTGGACTCATAATGGTACAAAACCACGTGCGGTAAGTAGATATTCCTGTAACCTTTTTCTACCAACTTAAAACACAAATCAACGTCATTAAAAGCAACTGCTAACTCTTCTTCAAAGCCGCCAACTTCTTCAAATGCTTCCCGCCTACACATCATACAGGCGGCTGTAATGGATGAGAAGTTATTAACAGTATTAAGGTGATTAAAATAGCCTGGTGAGCCAAATGTAAGATGCTTATGACAATGGTTTGCTACACCGCCAACACCTGCTACTACACCTGCATGTTGGATTGTATTATCTGGATATAATAATAAAGCACCCACAGCACCAATGGATGGTCTTTGAGCTTGTTCGACCATTGCCTCAATCCAGTCAGGTGTTATTACTTCTGTATCATTATTTAAGAATAGAAGGTATTTCCCTTGAGATTGTTTAACGGCAAAGTTATTTATTTTTGAGTAATTAAAAGGAATATCTAGTGAGTAGCACTTAAATCTATTTGGTTCTTTATCTTTCCACTTTCTAATTACATCAAGTGTTGTTTGCTCTGTACTACCATTATCTATTAAGATAACTTCATAGTTCGGGTACGTAGTTTTTTCAAAAATCGAAGTCAAGCAATTATCAACTATAGAACCCAAATTTTTTGTTGGAATAATTATAGTTACTAGATCTTCAGTATTAATACAATATCTAATAACATAATAGCCAATAGGACCAGGAGCAGGAGCCACTACTCCCGCCTCTCCTCTTCTATCAATTGCATCTGAAAGCGCTTTTTTAGCTGCATCTATAGCATATGTTTTAGTGTCTAAGCTACTAGCGGTTGAAGCAGAATGGATGCGCCAGTGATACAAAATTTTAGGAATGTGAAATATATTTTCAGTTTTTTCAGTAAACCTTAAAACAAGATCATAATCTTGACTACCTTCATAACCTGCTCTAAATCCTCCTATTTCATTTATCAGCGATCGCCGATAAGTTCCTAAATGGCAAGTATACATTCGTGACAAGAATGAATCAGGACACCAGTCTGGTTTAAAAAATGGCTCTTTAAGTTGATTTTGCTCGTCAATTTTATCTTCGTCTGAATAGATCATATCTGCTTCAGGATGTCGATTTAGCATTAATGCTACTTCATACAAAGCATCTGGAGTTAGCAAATCATCATGATCGAGCAACGTAACAAACTCACCTGTTGCTATCTCTATAGCCGAGTTAGATGCACGAGAGATATGACCATTATTATTCCTAAAAACAACTTTTATCCTTGAATCTTTTGAAATGTACTCCTCAAGTACACTCTTAACACAAGACTTAGTTGAGGCATCATCAGCAATGCACAATTCCCAGTAAGGGTACACCTGATTTAAAACCGATTCAATAGCTTGCCGTAAGAATTGCTCAGGAGTATTAAAAACAGGTACAATTACACTAATGAGTGGTTTATAAGGCAATATTTCTACTGTTTCAGCCATCTTTAGCAGATCAGCTTCCCTGGGAAAATTCTTACTCAGCCACTTAGCATATGGTTCATCAGTAGTAACATCTGGTATTATCCCAATTGCGGATTGGGCCTTATTCAGCTTAGAATAAATTATCAAAAATAATTTAGCTAGTGAATATCGTATCCCTCTAACTCTTAAAACTGCATAGTAATATTTTGCTCGTGAAAGCAAACTTTTAAGATGTAAATTGGAACGTACACTATTCAACAATACAGCTTCTTTCCGCGTAGCATTGTAAGCCCAAGCCTTGAAAACAACTTTTCCTGCTGGCAAATTAGAAGCGTTAAAGATAACAGTCCAACCACAATTTTTATATGTAGGATTATTAAAAGCTTTTACTACATCTGGTCTTTCTAAATTTACAGTAGCTATAGCAACTAAAGAATTATGCTTGCCATAGGTAATAAGAACTCTATCGGCTGGCCTACCTTCCTCAGTTATAATAGCCCAACCACTAGCACTGAGGGGTTTTGATTCAGGTAGCGTGATTGTTGTTGTATTAGAGCCATTTATACCATCAAAGCAGCCAGTTAAAGTATCTTTATCAGGAGCTTTGAAGTTAATTTCTCTAATATTGGTAACTCCAGGAATATTAACATTAGCTGGTAAATTGGTTGTTTCAGCAAAAGATGTTTCGGTGAATCCAACTGTTTGCTTAAATCGAAACCAGACAGTTCGCAATTTCCAAAATTTACTGCTTTCCATCGCGCTGATCATAGTTTGCGATTGCGTCAACTCAGTTTGAGTTTGGTGTAGTTGAGATTGCGAGCGCTCTAGTTCAGTTTGAGTTTGATGTAGTTGAGATTGCGAGCGCTCTAGTTCAGTTTCAGTTTGTTGCACTAGAGCTTGTGATCGTTGTAGTTCTAACTGAGTGTGCTGTAGCTGAGATTGGGAGTTGTCCAATTCTGCCTGAGTGTGCTGTAGTTGCGACTGCGATCGCTCTAGTTCTGTCTGAATTTGCTGTATATGGGAGCGTGAATCTTGTAGTTCCGCCTGAGTATGCTGTAGTTGCGACTGCGATCGCTCTAGTTCTGTCTGAGTTTGTTGCAGTTGAGATTGTGAGTTGTCCAGTTCTGTTTGAGTTTGTTGCACTAGAACTTGCGATTGCTCTAGTTCAACTTGAATTTGTTGTACTTGAGATTGCAGCTTAAAAGTTTGTTCCTCTTTCAGATTAATTGCTCGCTCTGCATCTTTAATTTCCTGTTTAAACAACAAGCATATACTTCGATATTTTAAGTATTCATAGGGTGATAACTTATCTTCATTTAGTGATCTGTAGCAATTGTCTACAAAAAAGTTATCTGTTTTATAAATCTCGTTATGATGATACCAAGATCTATCAACTACCTGGGAGCTATTAATAGCTAGATCAAGATCGAAATCAAAATTTAAAGCAATTTTTTCGGCTTCAGCTAAGGGATTATGTACAACGTTATCATAACTAACAAAATAGACATTATAATTTCTTGTAAAATATTTTGCGCCAAGACTTTGCTGTAGCCAAAACCTCAGCAGCTTTTTCTCAGACCAGTTATTAATAGTGTTAGTAAGCTTGTAATTCGACTTTAAGCAACTTCCTAAATATCGAGTGACAAATATTAATTCCAGTTTATATCCCATCTTCGATATTACATTTTCCCAAATAGGAAATGTTATACAGAAGCGAGGATCTTTAATCCCAATACTTTGCTTGTCATTCCATTCACTTTTGATTAAAGTCTGTAATTTTTTCTCTATCTCTTTTATTTCTGGATTGTCAAAATCTTTTTCTATGGGTAATATATCTTCGTACCACTTTCCTCCTAACTGAGCTACTATTTTGTCATTGTAGTCGTTAACCCATTGCAGTTCATAAAAAATTGGATTGTGTTGGTACTGTTCTTCCCTAGTATCGAGAAAGTTTTCTGGATTACCAAAATCAATTCCAAACATCGAAATCATATGGCTAACAACTGAAGTACCGCTACGCGGCGCACCTAGTATTAGAAATGCTTTTTTCATGCTACTACCTAATACGAAAAACTTCTAAATATATAGTTTATATCGCTAATTTAAACTTTAGAGCATTCATTTATTTGGTCTATTTAACCTTTAAACTTTTGCAACTTCTAAGAATGTAATAGATGGTTCTATCCAAAAATCTATAATTCCATCCGAAGTAAGTTCAACTTCTGGTTGTACCCTAAACATTACTACATCAACATGACGGTGGAGGAATGCCTCAACAGAATTTATTAGTCCAGTAACACCTGCATTCATAAAGTATACTCCAGGTAATAAGAAGCAATGAAATCGAAACCTGACTTGAATTATTTCTCCTGCTTCTACATAATCAATGGCATTATTTAGTGTATGAGATGCTGCACCACCAAGCTCAAAACCACTTACAGTTTTAATATACATACCAAACCTTACTCTGTAAGCATCATCAGAAAAGTTGACAGAGTAATTGTATATATATTCTCTCCTCCTCACCAGGGTATTTACGCGTTGACCTTCTAGAGTAGTTATATGAACATTTTCTATTATTGCTCCACGAGGTACGTACGATATCGTGCTTTGGGGAATTAAATTAGGATCATAAAGTTCAGAAATTTCTATATTTACATTCTTTGACTTACCATTACCATTAGCATCAAAACCATTATTTGATTTTCTGTTTTCTAGTAATAGATCTACTTTCTCCTGAGTATTTAGGCGACGTATTTCTTCTCTTAAAGTCTGCTCTTGATCTAAAGGAGCATAAATTAATTTTTGATATTTAGAAATAACTAGCTTAGGAGTACCAGATAGCAGTAATTCACCGTTATCTATCAAAACAGCAGAATTACATAATTCCACGACTGAAGAAGCAGCATGAGAAACAAACAAGATTGTTCCTCCTCGTTCCTGAATAGATTTGATCCGAGCAAAGCATTTGCGTTGAAAAGCTTCATCTCCAACTGCAAGAGCTTCATCTACAATCAAAATATCAGGCTCGATAATAGTAGAAACAGCAAAGGCAAGCCTGATAAACATTCCACTTGAGTAAGTTTTAACTGGTTGGTCAATAAAACTACCTATATCTGCAAAGGCTGCAATTTCTTTGAATTTTTCTTCAACTTCCTTCTTAGCTAAACCCAACAGTTTTCCATTAAAAAATACATTCTGCCGTCCCGTAAATTCAGGATTAAAGCCACTACCGAGTTCCAACAGTGCTGAAATTCGACCATTCACGTACACTTCACCTGTTGTCGGTGTCAGGGTACTTGCAATAATTTGCAGCATTGTGCTTTTTCCAGAGCCATTACGACCGACGACTCCTACTGTCTGTCCCTTGTGAATCTCTAAGTTAATATCCCGTAGTGCCCAAAACTCTTCTACTTTGCTCTTCCCTGGCAGCAAAACTTCCCTCAGCCGATCTGCCGGATGAACATACCGCCTATAGCATTTAGAGACGTTCTTCAGAGAAATCGCAATCTCACTCATTACACCACATACTGCAAAAACTATAACCAGCGTAGTAAATCAAAACTTATAGTACATCAGCAAATGCAGGTCGTAACCTACGATACACCCATAACCCTCCGTAAAACATTATTAGGGAAACAACTGAAGCAAATCCCCATTCCCGCAAGTGTGTCACTTGTCCTACTAATACTAAATCCCGATAGACTTCTGCGATCGCCGTCATGGGATTAAACCAAAAAACAAAAACTCGCCAGCCTTCTGGAATCAACGATGCTGGATAAATAATTGGTGTTGCATAAAACCATAAATTTAGTAAAACTCCCAATGTCTGTGGCACATCCCGGAGAAACACTGTTAAACCAGCAACAATGTAACCTAAA
Organism: Chroococcidiopsidaceae cyanobacterium YX2bin18; assembly: GCA_030446505.1. Classification (GTDB taxonomy): domain Bacteria; phylum Cyanobacteriota; class Cyanobacteriia; order Cyanobacteriales; family Chroococcidiopsidaceae; genus JAHHHE01. Next base: position 66,301 of record JAUJND010000003.1, read on the forward strand.
CCTGCTGTTAGCAGTAACTGTGGCAACCACACCAGTGGCAACAGCCAAAGCGTACCATGAACTGTCTGCGTCGTTATTCCCACTAACAAAATCAACACCATCAATCCCAGGGAACTTTCAATAAACGCAGAACAAATAGGCACTAATGGCAACAATCCTAGCGGAAATACTACTTTCTTAACCAAATTTGGCTGGTTGATTACTGAACTTGCAGAAGGCAAAAATCCTCCTACAAAAGCTGTCCAAGGCAGCAAACCCGCAAATAGCCATAGCCCAAATGTTAAGTTATTTGCTGGTAATCCCACTATACTCAGCTTCACCTTTAACACAAACGAAAACACATAGGTATAAATCAGCAATTGTGATAACTGATTCAGCAAAGGCCACAAGTTGCCTAACACAGAACCTTTGTATCGCATCTCTAAATCTCGCCGTACCAGCGTTAGCAGCAAGTCAAACTGCGCCCACCTATGCTCTTTCACTGGCAGCCAGCGCTTCACTTTACCAGCTTTTTGGACAACTCCTATCATTGATTGCAGCAATTTTCGCTCCCTCTACCTACACACCAAATCACTCTTTGCCTATCCAAGCTAATTACTTATTAAAATTGCTGTCCCTTATTTGATCGTTATTGGGCAACGCTGATACTACTAAGTTGAAGATTGGATAAGAAATTAACTAGAACACAATACATATTTATCATTCCTGAAAGCAGAAAATTACTGTTATATGAGTTAAACAGCCTGTATACAAGGAATAGATATGAGCAAAATATCATTTGCTTCCTTCCACCAGCGAATCCTTAAGGCATGATAGCGATCGCACTGCTAACAGACAACTAAAATACTTTGATGTGAAGCTTAGACCATAGTTTCTCAAATTACAACCCGCTAGCCTTATTCTCTTAGTCCCTGATTCCGCTACACTGGGTCATTATCGCTTCATAAATCGCAATGGAAATCGGACAACAAGTCAAAGTATACCGTTTAAGAGATCGGGTGTCTCAACCAATCATCAAACGCTTAGGTCAAGTCGGCACTATTCAAGGCTTCAAAATGCTCGATGGAAGTAACGTTGGCATAGTAGTACAGTTTGAAGACAAGTTTGCCACTTGGTTTTTTGAAGATGAACTCAAAGCTGTGCAGTAAAGGCTATGTTTGAGATATCTTTGGCGCGTGGATTATTTAACCGAACGTTAAATACCGCGTTTTTTATTAGAACCGCTCAGGAAATTTAGCAATGTCCCTGATATTAACTTTTTTGGGCAAAGGCGGCACTGGTCGCACTACAGTAGCGATCGCCGCAGCAAAGCAATTGGCAGCACAGGGAAAACGGGTACTTCTGGCGGCACAAGACACCGGACCAGGGCTTAGTTTGCTCTTAAATGCCTCGCTGACCCCCGATCCGCAGGAATTGTCTCCAAACCTCCAAGTAGTTCAGTTCAAAACATCTACGCTGTTAGAACGTAATTGGGAGGAAGTGAAAAAACTGGAGGCTCAATACCTTCGTACACCAATCATTAAAGATGTCTACGGTCAAGAACTGATTGTATTACCAGGAATGGACAGAGCCTTAGAATTGAATGCCATCCGCGAATATGATGCGGGGGGCAAGTATGATGTCATCATTTACGATGGCAGTGGCGACGTTTCCACACTGCGGACGTTAGGAATGCCAGAAAGTCTCAGCTGGTACAGTCGCCGATTCGGCAAGTTAATCACAGATTCCGACCTAGTTAAAACAATTTCACCTTTTATCCAACCAATCGTTAGCACTGTCCTTAACGTCAATTGGAGCGGTGATATTGCCCAACCTCCAAAAGAAGTCACTAATATTCTGGAGCAGGGCAAAGCCGCTCTTGCTGACCCGAAACGCCTCTTAGCTTACTTAGTAACTACAGAAGATCCAGCTGCTGTTGCTACTGCGCGTTATCTCTGGGGCAACGCTCAACAAGTAGGCTTAACTGTTAGCGGTGTTATTCTCAACTCCACAACAATGCCTGAAAGTGGAGTAGCTACTGAGTTTTCTCCCTTACCCATCAGCGCCGTACCTAGGAGTGCAACTGGTGACTGGCAACCACTGATCGATGCCCTGCCAAATTTCACGCAAGTAGCACAAGTTCCCAAGCCAATTGAAATAAACGTTTCAGCGCGTGAGGTGCGGTTGTTCTTGCCTGGATTTGACAAAAAGCAGGTAAAACTTACTCAATCTGGACCAGAAGTTACTATAGAAGCTGGCGATCAACGCCGCAATATTTTCCTACCTCCAGGTCTAAGTGGCAGTACAGTCAAAGGCGCGAAGTTTCAGGATAGTTACTTGATAATTTCGTTTTAATGAAAAGGCAAGAGGTAAAAGGCGAAAGGCAATAAATTTATCTCCCCTTGTCCCCTTCGCCCCTCATCCCCACAGAGTGGGGACCCCAAGCTCCCCTTGCCCCCTTGTCTTCTTGTCCCTACTTACTGAACCCTATGTCAGATCAAACTCCCTCACTTCCAGACGCTAATTCAGTAGAGGCTGAACAGATACCTGCGGCTGAGGTCAATATTAATCCCAATACAGCAGCTCCTTTAACTAGCAATCGCAGTGTCATAAATAGGCAAATGCTGGGCATGAAGGGTGCTGCATCTGGAGAAACCTCTATTTGGAAAATTCGCCTTCAGTTAATGAAGCCGATTACCTGGATTCCCTTAATTTGGGGCGTTGTCTGCGGCGCGGCTTCTTCTGGTGAATACACTTGGACGCTAGAAAATGTGTTAAAAGCAGCAACCTGTATGTTGCTGTCGGGACCAATATTAGTGGGTTATACCCAAACGCTGAATGATTTTTATGATCGCGAAATTGATGCCATCAATGAACCCTACCGCCCGATTCCCTCTGGCACAATTTCAATTCCCCAAGTAGTAACCCAGATTATCTCGTTGCTTGTGGCTGGAATTGCTCTTGCCTTCGTCCTCGATCGCTGGGCTGGTCATGAATTCCCAACAATTACAGCGATCGCCATTGGCGGTTCTTTCTTAGCATACATTTATTCTGCTCCACCTCTGAAACTTAAACAAAATGGCTGGCTAGGCAACTACGCCCTTGGTGCGAGCTACATTGCTTTGCCTTGGTGGACAGGTCATGCTTTATTTGGTGACTTGAACTGGAAGATTGCAGTTATAACGCTTGTCTACAGTATGGCTGGTTTAGGAATTGCCATAGTTAATGATTTCAAAAGTGTAGAGGGCGATCGCCAACTAGGTTTGAAGTCATTACCTGTCATGTTTGGCATTACAACTGCTGCTTGGATTTGTGTAGCAATGATTGATCTGTTTCAATCAGGAATTGCGACTTACTTAATCACTCTGCACGAAAACCGATACGGTGCAGTTTTGCTACTGCTAATCATTCCGCAAATCATCTTTCAGGAGCTGTACTTCCTACGTGATCCGCTGAAGAATGATGTTAAGTATCAAGCAAGTGCTCAACCTTTTCTTGTTTTGGGAATGCTTGTCACTGGCTTGGCATAGGTCATGCGGGCGTTTGAATTGGTGGAGAAGCGGTGCAATTCGCATCGCTTCCGCATTTATAAAGTTAAAAATTCAAAACATATTTATTAGGCGATCGCAGCCATTCCACTGACGTTGGTTTATCCTAGCTGCTGCGACCATATTAGTAACAGTTATTAGATGAAGCTTTTATTACTATTTTCCATGTAAATATACTTAATTTTTAGCTAAGTTTTGTAAAATCATTTACTCTAGTGCAAATGTAGGAAGTATTGTATTGGCAAAAGAATATACATAACTTGCCCTCGCAAAATCATTCATTTTTTAGAAATATGAATAATTGCGGTGGCGGTTATCTACTCTTACTACAGGAGACTTAACCCATGTCGGTTGACTTATTTGACGCGAATTTTTATCGAACTGCTAACCCAGACTTGGCTGGGTTGACAACAGACACACAATTAAGGTCACACTTTCAAAGCTTTGGTCTTGATGAAGGCCGCGCATTCTCGCCGTTTGCTAATATCAACTTCTATCGCTCTAGTAACCCAGACTTAGCGGGGCTAGGCGTGAATACCAATCAACAGGCACTTGACCATCTACAAAACAATGGTATTGCCGAAGGGCGCCGCTTCTCACAGTTTGTTGATACCAACTTCTATTTGACTGTTAACCCCGATCTATAGCGGTCGCCAAGACTTATAGGACATAGACTGAAGGAAGCCTAATTCAAGCTCCCCGACCAGTTGATGTCAAAACCTATAGCTACGACCTGCGTCAAAAAGTCATTCAAGCAATGGAGCTAGATGGGATGAAGAAAAGCGAAGCGGCTCAAGTGTTCCAACTCAGTCGCAACACAATTGACTTGTGGCTGAAGCGGCAGGCTGAGACCGGAGACTACCAGGCAAAGTCGAATCGCCCCCATCGCACAGCCGACAAAATCACGGATTGGAACAAGTTCACTCAGTTTGCCAAACTGCATGGGAGAAAACACAAGCCGAGATGGCAGCGCTGTGGGAAGGTAATATCAGCGCTCGAACCATCTCACGAGCATTGGACAAAATCGGCTTGAGTCGAAAAAAGACGTACGGCTACCGCGAACGGAATGCAGCCAAACGTGCCACCTACGTAGCTCAACTGGCAGACATTCCCCTGGCACAACGGATATATGTGGATGAATCCGGGATGGACGAACGCGATGATTATGGCTACGGCTGGTGTGAGCGCGGAGTGCGCTTTGAGGCACTAAAGTCCGGACGAAGAGCGGGGCGAGTCAACATGATTGCAGCTTACTGCCAACGTCAACTCATGGCACCCTTCACGCTGGAAGGTGCTTGTAACCGTATCGTGTTCGAGACTTGGCTCGAAACCTGCTTAGTGCCTGTGCTGGAACCAGGACAGGTGGTGATTCTCGATAACGCTACATTCCATCATGGTGGGCGCATTGAGGCTCTGATTGAGTCTGCTGGCTGTCGCCTGTTGTACTTGCCCCCTTATTCTCCAGACCTCAATCGGATTGAGAAGTGTTGGGCTTGGCTTAAAAGTCGGGTTCGCAAGGGTTTATCTAGCTCTGGCTCCCTTCGGCAAACCATAGAATCTGTTCTTAAAGATGCTACGTCCTAACACTACTGACTATAGCTATAAGTATAGCCTTTGGGAATAATAGGGAAGCAGCATTTGAGCATTTGCGAACCTCTGGTGTTGCCGAAAATCTGCTTTCTCGCCTTTCGTCAGAAGCATAGACTATTATCTAGCTGTTAACCCTGATGTGAATCAAGCCTTTGGGGGCAATCGGAACCGAGCGCTGGAACACCTGGAAATTTTGGTGTCAATGAAGGGCGTAGTTTGTCACCCTTTGTTGATCTAAACTACTATTTATCTAACAACCCCGATGTAAATCAAGCCTATGGAGGTAATCGAAACCGAGCACTGGAGCACCTGGGAAATTTTTGGTGTCAATGAAGGCAGCCGATTTTCTCCTGCTTTTAATGTAAACTTTTATCGCAATGCTAATCAGATTTAGTAAACGCAGGTTTACAAACTGGTTTACAGCTCTTCCAGCATTGGACAGCCTTTGGTGCAGAGAGATAAGCGCTCTGGTACGTCAGATCCTGGGCTACGAGAGCTACTGCTCTTAACCTTGGCTTACTACCATATAGTACCACTTCGTTCAATGATTCTATAAGTGGCGGTGACAATGACTACTACCGTTTCACCTTAACTGATCCTCGCAACATCGGAGTACAGCTTACTGGTCTAACTGGTGATTTAGATTTAAACTTAATAATAATAATGGCACTGTACTCGCGTCTTCTAATTTTAGTGGTTCTACTAGTGAATTAATTAACTAATTTGGTTTAAACGCAGGCACTACTTCATCCAAAGTCGAGCCATTTGGTAATGCCTCCTCTAGATACAATCTAAATCTATCTATTGTTCCCTCTGAAGATGTTTTTCCTTCTCAAGAGCCTGGAGGTAGCATTGGCACTGCTTATCCTTTAAATGATGCTGTCCCGCTTGTAAGAAGCATTATTGAGCCACCTCTAAACAATGTTATTCATGATACTGTAGGTGATGCTGACACGGTTGACTACTATAGACTCAATTTGACTCGCGCTGCTACGTTAACGGCAACGCTCAACGGCTTAGACGTGGGTGCGGATGCAGATTTGTATTTACGTGACATCAATGATATTGATATTGCCCCCCTTCAGCTGGCGTTGGTCCTGATGCAATCAACAATATTCCCTTAGCCGCTGGTATATACTTTATCCGCATCGAGGGGTTTGTTGGCAGTAGCACTAACTACAGACTAACTTTGAATGCTGTCTAAGTGCTTGCAACTGAGATTTGGCATTCAGCCAGTCAACTTTATTGGAGACAGCTAGAAATACCACAGCTTGCTTCACGCTCAGCATAAATAATTCTTCCACGCGGTAGCCCAATTTAGCTAAATGGATGCGGGACTGCCGCCATTTTGGTTGCACTTTTACAAATAATTCTAGATAAACCTTTCGCAATTAACTTTTGAATTTGTTCACGCGCAGCACTGCCAATTGTTTTCAACATACTCCACCCTCAATACGGTTGGGTTAAGCTCTAAGCAGTATTGAGTACAGAAAAGAGTGAGTGTTTCAAGTTTGACTCCTGCTCCCTTGTGTATGGGTTTCTTGGAAGGAAACTTAGCTCTAGTTTTTACGACACGGGGATTACTTCTTCTTTCCGGTTCAGGAATCTGCTCATCAAAATTTCCCTCACAAGCCAAGTGAAAAAAAGGTGTTTCTTCTGGCTGCAAACGCTGGAATTTCGGAACCGCCCGACGGACAATATTAAGTGTCCCAGTAAAGCTCAATCGTAAAGGGGACATTTGAGCGCCATCGGCAACTTGGAACATGAGTGAGCGTACAGCCCAATGCCCAATCAACCAGCCATATACTTCCTGAACAACTTCACGGGGATTTAGAGAACGAATTGGAGTTTTGCGCCTCCAATAGGTGGACTTTGAGTTCATCAATGGTACTTTTCGACTTCCCAACGTCGATGATATTCCGTTGCCAACACTAAAGCAGGGAACAGGGTAATATTCGTTAAACTGGTAATCAATCGGTAGATTTGTGGTTCGGCATCGGTATCAGTAGTGTACTCAATGACTCTTACCATCATAGGAGTGGCCCTTTTTCTTTGATTTCCCATCCGGTGCAATCCAACTCAAATAGGAACCATCCTCTAAAACTTTCACCACCTGAAATTTGACATTCTTCGGCACTCGTCCCAAGTAATGACATTTTTGGGCAAGAGTTGCTTCGACCATGCGATAAGAATGTAGCCCTCTGTCCCACATCAGTAACATTCCTTGTGTTACCGACCGTAACAACTTTTTTACTCTGACCCGCTCACCCATGCGGTATGGACACATTAATGCATCAACAATTAGATGTGTTCCGGCTTCAATCAATAACACCAAACCTACTTTTGGAAAAGCAGCTCTAGTTCCAGGGCGGCTTGCTGGATATCCAAAAACTCTGGCATTTGCCTCCGTATCCGGTATGTCGAACACTGTTCCATCCACTGCCATTATTCGCAGTCCTCCCAGAAAAGCCCCTGGTGTATTCTCTGTAGCTAATGGACGCACTAATAGATGAAAAAGACGGCTCATTACCTGCGAACCAATACGTTGTCTTGCTTCGCTAATTGATGATTTACAAGGAACTCTCCAATACTTACCCACTTTCACCCAAGCTTCGCTTAAACCATCAACTAAATTTTTCAGTACTGTTCTCATTGATGCACCAGACCACAAGCTCATTGCAATAACGAGACAGACCACCAGATGAGATGGTAAAGCACGTTTACGCTCTTCATCACTATGTGTACTTGTGATCGCTTGCTCAATAACTGCTGATGGAATAGCCGTTTCTTAAGCTTTGAATACTATACCTGATTCGACCACAGGTGATATCACTGAGAATTCCTTAAGTTGCATTCCTGCTCAGTACGCTTGGGGACAATCATCAGTTTACCCGGTTTTGGGCTTAACCTAACCGTATTGACTCCACCCTTACCAATTAAAATACCTTCTTGAGAATCGCGCTCTACATAATTTCCTGCGCGACCCTCTGAAGAATGATGTTAAGTATCAAGCAAGTGCTCAACCTTTTCTTGTTTTGGGAATGCTTGTCACTGGCTTGGCATTAGGTCATGCGGGTGTTTGAATTGGTGGAGAAGCGATGCCGTCGGCGCGCTTCCACCTTTATAGAACACAGACTGCAAAATATATTTATTAGCGCGATCTCATCTCTACTAATAAAGTCGGTATAACATTGGTTTATCCTGGCTAAAGCAGTAGTGCTTTTAATTAAAATTTATAAATTTTACTTGCGATGCTATGGATGCAGGCAATTTATCTAAGTGTGTAGCAGTGTATAGAACCTGCTAGAGTAGTGCCTTGTTTTTAATGAACTCTAATGGTTGTGCTAACTATCTAATTGTAGGAGATGCTCTATGGCTGTTGACTTATTTGATGCAAATTTCTATCGGGCTGCTAACCCGGACTTGACAACAGCAGGGTTAACAACAGACACGCAATTACTTTCGCACTTTCAGAATTCTGGCATAGACGAGGGGCGTCTTTTCTCGCCGTTTGCTAACATCAACTTTTATCGCTCTAGTAACCCAGACTTAGCAGCAGCGGGATTGAATAGTAATAGACAGTTGTATGAGCATCTGCAAAACAATGGTGTAGCTGAGGGGCGTCGCTTCTCACCATTTGCTGATATCAATTTTATGTAGCTACCAACCCAGACATAGCGCAAGCGTTTGGTAGCAACAGAGAACTAGCGTTTGGGCATCTGCAAAACTCCTGGTATAAATGAAGGACGGCTGTTTTCTGCTCCTTTGATAGTAACTACTATCGGAGCGTCAATTCCGACTTAGCAGCAGCAGGTTTAAATAATCGGCAACTGTTGGAACACTTTGAATTTAATGGTCTTGCTGAAGGACGTACATCCTCACCATTTTTTAATATCAGCTATTACCTTGCTAATAATCCTGACTTAAGTGCGGCAGGCTTCAACAATCAACAGGCATATAACCACTTCGTACTTTCTGGTTTAGCAGAGGACCTGCCCCTAGCCCTTTCACTGGCGGTGACTATGCTGGTAACGCTTTAAGCACAGCTCGCAACATTGCTATAGAAGGTATTTCGGCTACATTTAGGGACTTAGTTGGCAGCAGTGATACTGACGACTTCTATGAATTCAGTGTGGGCGCTAACAGCAATGGCAACCTGATACTGAACGGTCTGAGCGCCGATGTTGATATCCAGGTGTTTCAGGACTTCAATAACGACGACATAGTTGATGCTGATGAAGAGATTCTAGGTTCCTTTAATCCAGGCACTACAACAGAGTCACTCAGTGGCGCTAGAACCCGGCACGTACTACATCAAGGTATATTCAGTTGCCAGTGTTAACACCACCTACAATCTGACTTTGTCTGCTACACCGCTTGCACCACCGCCACCAGACTCCGCTGGAAACACACTACTCACTGCTCGTGATATTGGTACTCTCAGCGGTCCCTCTCAGCTTTAGTGATTTTGTAGGCAACGCCGATAGTGATGACTTCTATCGATTTAGTTTGAATACTGAAAGTAATAGCAATGTGTTACTTAATGGTCTAAGTACCGATGCCGATATAGAGGTGATTCAAGACTCTAATAACAATGGTGAAATCGATGATGAAGTAATCGAATCTTCAGTCAGTAGTGACACTACGGAGGAGTCAATTAGCGCCATTCTAGCTGCTGGCACTTACTACATCCGAGTTTTGCAATTTGAAGGTGACACCAACTACAATCTGACTTTATCTGCTACACCTATACCAACGTAGATAAAATACCATAGTAAATCTCCGTATAGATTTAAGTTTCCCTTATTAAGTTATTAACTTTCTTAAAGGGCTTCTTAGTTAAAATCCAGCTTAGTTCAAAATAATAGAAATCACTTCAGGAAAGTCATTAGACTTCTTACAAAAGTCTTACGTGGTTGACTCAATTCATTACATGAATTTGACTCTACAAATCTTCATAAAAAACCGCAAATTTTTTATTTTTAACGAAAACCCTTTTGCAAGAGTTCTATTCTTCCACGCGGTAGCCTAGTTCAGTTAACTGGATACGGAGCTGTCGCCATTGTGTAGGAATTGCCGTAGTTAATAACTTTAAGAGTGTAGAGAGCGATCGCCAGCTAGGGTTGAAGTCACTACCAGTTATGTTTGGCGTTACCGCCGCCTTAATTTGTGTGACCATGATTGACCTATTTCAACTCGGAATTGCCGCTTACTTGATTAACCTCCAAAAGAACTTGTATGGCGGAATTCTACTGCTACTGATTATTCCTCAAGTTGCGTTTCAAGATATATATTTCCTGCGTGATCCTCTCAAGAATGATGTTAAATATCAGGTAAGTGCTCAACCTTTCCTCGTTTTGGGAATGCTTGTTACTGGTTTGGCGTTGGGTCATGCAGGTTTGAATCAGCAGGGAAGCGATGCTGACAGTATCGCTTCCGTCTTTATAGAGCAAGTCAAAAATATATTTATTAGTGCGATCGCCAGTTAATTAATGCCTTTAGTCCGCCATTAGTTTAGTAATGTTACTTTAACAATGAAACTTAAGCTATCCTCTACACTTCTATATACGTGAATCTCATTGAAATTATTTGCTATAATCTAAATTTAGAAAATATGTGTAATTAGATAAAACCTGCATAAACTAAGCCTCTTGTTTCTAATAAAAATAAATAGTTACAGGGGCAACTAGTTCCTCGTTCAGGAGATGGTCTATGCCTGTTAATTTATTTGACGCGAATTTCTATCGCGCTGCCAATCCTGACTTGACTGAGTTGAACGATTGTCAAGCCTTTTCCCACTTTCAAACCTTTGGTCTCAACGAAGGGCGAGAGTTTTCACCGTTTGTTAATCTTAACTTTTATCGCTCTAGCAGCAGCGACTTAGCAAACTTAAATAACCAGCAAGTTTACAACCATCTGCAAAACAATGGTATAGCGGAAGGACGTAGCTTCTCACCATTTGTTGACCTCAACTTCTATCGTGCTGCCAACAGCGATTTAGCAAGTCTCAACAATAAGCAAGCCTTGCAGCACCTGGAAATATATGGGTTAAATGAGGGACGTGACTTTTCTCTTCCCTTTGATCTCGATTACTACAAATCTCACAATTCAGATTTAGTAGCAGCAGGACTAAATAACAGCCAACTGTTGCAGCATTTTGAACTACATGGTTTGAACGAGGGACGCGCATCATCTCCCGAACTCAATGTCAGCTACTATCTGTCTCATAACCCTGACTTAGGAGCAGCAGGCTTTAACTTCAAGCAGGCATACAACCACTACGTACTTTATGGCTATAACGAGGGACGCTTAGGTGCAGCACCACCAACTCGACAGTGGATACAAGAATTTGGCACTTCTAGTTATGACTCTTCCAATGGGGTAGCGGTCGATAGTGCTGGCAATATTTATATTACAGGAGACACTGATAACTCCTTAGCAGGAACTAATGCAGGGGGTAGTGATGCCTGGGTAGCGAAGTACGACAATAGTGGCGCTCGCTTGTGGTTACAACAGTTCGGCACTGTCGGTTCTGACTCTGCTAACGATCTAGCAGTCGATAGCGCTGGCAATATCTACATTACTGGAGTAACCAACGGTTCCCTAGCAAGCACTAATGCAGGAAATACTGATGCCTGGACGGCAAAGTATGACAATAGTGGTAATCGTTTGTGGATACAACAGTTTGGTACTTCTGCTAGTGACGTTGCCAATGGCATAGCAGTCGATACTGGAGGCAATATTTATATTACAGGAGACACTGATGGCTCCTTGGGAGGAGCAAATGCAGGACATAGTGATGCTTGGCTAACGAAGTACGATAGCAGTGGCAACCGCCTGTGGCTCCACCAATACGGCACTGCTAATGGAGAGGAGTCCAATGACGTAGCAGTTGATAGCGCTGGCAATATTTTTCTGGCGGGAAATACTTCAATTTACTCGTCAGACATATCAGATCCAAACCAAGAGTACGTAGTGAATCAAGATGGTTGGGTTGCAAAGTATGATAACGGGGGTAACCAGCTGTGGCTACAACAGTTGATTACTAATGGTTATGACACATATAATCGAGTAGCGGTCGACAGTGCTGGCAACGTCTATATTGCGGGAAATAGTGATGGCTTAGGAGGAGAAGTTAGTGGGATTAATTATGCCTTGGTAGCGAAGTATGACACCAGTGGCAATAGCCTATGGATTGAAGACTTCGGTAGTTACAACTATAACCAATCTTATGGTATAGCAGTGAACAGCGCAGGCAGTGTTTATATTACAGGAATCAACATTGACACTCATTCAGGTGGGAGTAGTTCCTGGGTAACTAAGTACGACAGCATTGGTCATCAACTCTGGAAACAAGACTTTGGCAGTTCCAGCCTATATAATAGGGCATCTGCTGAAAACTCATATGGTATCGCATTAGACAGTACTGGCAATTTCTACCTTACGGGAAATATCTACAACTTGGTAGATGGAACCTATGTCGGCAATGGTCCGATGCCTGGGTAGCGAAATACTCTTAGCCTTGGTTAAAAGATATTCTTAGAGTTGGAGTAGACGGCGATCACGCTCGCCAACTCAATTAAACAATCTCTAAAAACTCAGGTTGCTTATTGAAGTGACTTTGGGTTGAAATAAGAAATCGCCAATTCTTGTAATGGTGTGATACGTTATTCTTCCACGCGGTAGCCCAATTCAGCTAAATAGATGCGAGACTGCCGCCATTTTGGTTGCACTTTTACAAATAATTCTAGATAAACCTTGCCCGCAATTAACTTTTGATTTGTTCACGCGCAGCACTGCCAATTGTTTTCAGCATACTGCCACCCTTACCAATTAAAATACCTTTTTGAGAATCGCGCTCTACATTTATAGCCGCGAATACACGAGTAATAGTTGCTTCTTCCTCTACTTTCTCAATCGCGATCGCTACTGAGTGAGGTATTTCTTCACGGGTTAACAACAAAATCTGTTCTCGAATTAATTCGCCCATAATAAAGCGTTCTGGTTGGTCAGTTACCAGGTCGGGCGGATAGTAATATGGTCCTGGTTCTAGCTGTTTAATTAATAATTGTTGTAGAGTTGGTAATTCATCGCCGCTAAGTGCAGAAAATTTTACTACTTGCCAGCCATAAGGTTCAGCTAATTGCATATAAGTGCTATCAAGATATTCCGCGTCCTGTGGTTGTTGATCTATTTTGTTTAGCCCCAAAATAACCGGAGTTTTGGTATGAGTGAGCAGTTCGACAATGTAGCGATCGCCTCCTCCCGCCTCTACTGAGCCATCTACCACAAATAGCACCACATCAACTGAATCAATCGCTATTCGCGCATTTTGCACCAACACTTTACCTAGTTGGTGATGCGGCTTATGAATTCCTGGTGTATCAACAAAAATTAGTTGAGCTTCTGATGTTGTTAAGATACCGCGTAAACGGTTACGTGTTGTCTGAGCTACTGGTGAAGTGATCGCAATTTTTTGCCCTACCAGTTGGTTCATTAGCGTCGATTTGCCAACATTTGGGCGACCAATAATACCGATAAAGCCTGACTTGTATCCAGCAGGAGCTTGGGGGATAGTTGCTTCCCCCGACAGTTCTAAAATATGATCATCAATGCTATTCACTTATAAACCGATCCTGATAACTCAATTTCAAGTGCCTGGTAAAGAACGTAAACGCTCATCTAGATGGGTGCGATCAGCCAATGCATGAAGTAACGGACCGTGGGAGCCAAATTCCACCCTACTAATCGATCCAACAGGACATCCTAAGCGATAGCGGAAGCGTCCGACATCAATTCCTAGTAGACTACACAACATAATTCGGATAGTTGCTTTGTGCGAGACAATCAAAACATTGCCACTGTTATGACGTTGTTTGATTTCTTCAATTACTAGCATGGCGCGCGCAGCGATCGCTACCGCTAATTCTCCCCCAGTAGGTGGATACCACGCCGGATCGGCTGACCAGCGAATGTAATCGTCATGGTACTCACTACTGACCTTTTCTACTGATTGTCCTTCCCATTTCCCATAGTTGATTTCCTTCAAGCCATCCCGCAGTTCCCTTGCATACCTAATGCTTCACACAAAGGTTTAGCCGTCGCTTTAGTTCGTTGCATTGGACTACAAAAAATAGCATTCCAGGGTGTGTGAGCTATAGGCGTTAGCAAAAGCCTGCGCCATATCTACACCAAACGGTGTTAGCTCTGGATCTAATGAACCACAGAAGGCATTTTCTCGACTGAAGGTAGTCTGCCCGTGGCGGAGCAAGTAAAGAGTTAAGCTCAAAGTAGTTCTCTAGTGGTTTGAATCTAGGATACAACTACATTTGGTAGAACAATGTTTTTGCGATTACTCTTGGCAATTTTAACTCCTAATCAGATAGTTTAATATAACTCCATAACTTACTAACGTTATTATCAAAAATTGTTTTTGGACCCGATAAAGCAAGGTTTATTACTGCAATTTCTAGCTAGTAATGAAAGTAGTTATTTAGCTTGAAACTTAACTGCATTAAGTTTTAATTCAGCGAATCAGGGATTGTCAACGATTTAGAGAGGCTAAAGATAACCTATGGCAGATGCCCTTTAAATATCAGAATGGCTAGTGTGTTAAACAGTAAAACTCCATATCCGTTTGGGAGTTTAGTGAGATAAAGCTTTAGGAGGAACAGATGAACGTTTTAGGAAATCTATTTGGTGGTGGTCAAGATGCAGACCATCATGACTTTATTAATAGATATGAGCAGGGTGCGCCCCATGAGGGCTACTCAGATGAAGAAGTTTCAAACCGATATCAGCAAGTATCCCGGCAGATTCCCCAGGATGTCTATCAAGAATCTGCATACGAAGCCTTTAACCGGATGTCACCCCAGGAGCGGATGCAGTTTGGTCAACAAATGCAGCAGCACTCGCGGCAACAGAACTATGATTTTCCTGATTTTAACCAAGATGGCATAGATGATCGGTATCAAGATCCCAGGTATCTTGCCCAAGCAACCAGTCGTGTGCATCAACAGCAACCAGATATGCTCAGTCAATTACTGGGCGGTGCTACAGGCGGGCTTATGGGAGGAGGCGGCAGTAATGTATTAGGCAATCCCCTGGCGAAGGCAGCAATGGCTGGGATAGCGGCAATAGCTGCCAAGAAAATGATGGGAGGAGGCAGGCAATCAAATCAAAATCCATACGGTAACATCCGTCCCGCTAGTGAAGATCCTTATGGCGATCCTGCTGACTACCCAAACAGGTAGGAATGCTATTTAAAGTATCAGTTTGATGCAGTCAACCTGAGAGCATTAAGGTCTATTTGCCGGGTTGACTGATTGAGTGTTGCTAAAAGTTAGCTACCTAGATATGTTTCTGAGTCCTTAAAATTGAGGATCAGGTGATCGCTCTAAAGGTTTTGCTTTGCACAATAAATGTCCAAATCGCAATTTTAGGCATAAAAATATTTCAACGTAGCTTTTCTATTTTTAAATTATTTTGGCAACATAGCCTTTTGTTGCTCTAAGCATATTTCCATAAATTTATTTTTTCTCGCGAACTACAATAGACACTCCTTGACTCCCTAACTACGGGGAGCTACTGCTGTGTCCTGCTTCTGTCTGTAGAATTCTCAAAATACAACGGATATCAACATAATCTCTATAACTAAGCTAAGGAGAAGTGAAATATTAGTAGTACATAACACCTAGTCGCCTTTATCCTAGTGGTAGGGAGGACTATTTAAATTCATGTCTTACGAGCCACTACACCATAAATATCGCCCCCAGACTTTTGCTGATCTGGTAGGACAAGATGCGATCGCCACCACTCTTACCAATGCTATCCGCACAGCAAGAATTGCTCGTGCCTACTTGTTCACGGGTTCTAGGGGTACTGGCAAAACTTCCAGTGCCAGAATTCTAGCCAAGTGTCTGAACTGTCTTAAGAGTGACGTTCCAACTCCAACACCCTGCGGTGTATGTGAAGTCTGTAAAGGAATTGCCAATGGTTCTGCCCTAGATGTAATTGAAATTGATGCCGCCAGCAACACTGGGGTAGACAACATTAGAGAACTGATCGAACGCGCCCAATTTGCCCCAGTGCAGTGTCGCTACAAGGTTTATGTCATAGATGAATGCCTGACTGGAGACTCGCTGGTGCAAACCAGTGAAGGTCTGATTCGCATCGATAATCCCAACATTAAAGCGAAAAAGGTTCTCAGCTACAACGACTCTTCAGGAGCCTGGGAATTCAAAAAAGTTGTCAGGTGGTTAGATCAAGGAGAACGCCAAACTTTGGTCATTAAGACAACCAACCGCGAAATCAGATGTACTGGCAATCACTTAATCAGGACTGAAACAGGATGGATTCCGGCAAAGGATGTAGAAGAAGGAGCGAAGATACTATCCCCTGCGAATGTGGATGCGGAACCCTCATTTACAAATTCGGGACAGATGGACGCACCCGAAAATTTGCTAGAGGACACCAGTTTAAAGGCAATACATACGGGCAAAAAGCATACGACTTGGACTCTATTCTGGAACAGGTTGAAGCTCTCAGACCCCTTTGCGCTTGTGGATGTGGAGAACGACTTGATATCCCCGCATTTTTACAGAACAAAGGTAGAGGGACTAAGAGCATTCAGTCTCACTGGGAAAGACATCCATACAAAAAAGCACACGGAATTTGGCAAGTTAGAACAGAAAAGTTCGTTGCCGCCGCTGAAGTTGTGCAACCAGAAACGCTTGGACTCATCTATGGAACTCTGCTTGGAGATTGCTCCATCACTTACCCAAACAAATCCAGCAGATTCCCTAGATTATGTTGGACACACGCACAGAAGCAGCAGGAATGGTTGGAATATAAAGCCTCTCGCCTTCAAGAACTGCGACCAAAGCTACGAGTTACACCTAACAAGGGATACGGAAATATATCGATCTGTTGCAACACATCCTGTCATCCCCAACTCAAAGATGTCTTTGACATCGTTAAACCAAATGGGGATAGAAAACTCATTACTATGGACTGGCTCAATCAAATTACTCCAGAAGGACTTGCCTGGTGGTACATGGACGATGGGTCACTCAGCCTCAGTCCAGAAGGAAGTCCACAGATTCAACTTCATACAGAAGGATACTTTACTGAAGAAAATCAAATCATTGCCTACTGGCTCACAGCAATTGGTTATCCAACAACTACAAAGTTTTACAGAAGGAGTAGTACAGGCAAAACACACCATTACATATAGATGGGCGCAAATAGCGCGAGAATTTGGTTGGCAGACCTCAAACACTATTCGATCCCCTCAATGGATTACAAATTTGGAGCGGGTAGAATCTGTGAAAGTCGCTGGGGTTGAGAGAGTTTATGACATTGAAGTCGAGGAAAACCACAACTTTGTGGCTAATGGGCTTTGCTTACATAATTGCCATATGCTCAGTACGGCGGCGTTCAATGCCTTACTGAAAACCTTAGAAGAGCCACCAGAGCGCGTCGTATTTGTTTTAGCTACAACTGATGAACAGCGAGTATTGCCAACAATAATCTCTCGCTGCCAGCGGTTCGACTTCCGGCGGATAGCAATAGATGCGATGGTAACTCACTTAAAGGCGATCGCATCTCTGGAAAACATCAATATTACCCAGGAAGCGTTACTATTAATAGCTTCCTTTGCCCAAGGAGGATTGCGGGATGCCGAAAGTCTCTTGGATCAGTTGAGTTTATTATCCGGTCAAGTCACAGTAGAGCGAGTTTGGGATTTAGTCGGTTCTTGTTCAGAGCCAGACTTAATCCAGTTGTTGCAGGCGATCACTCAAAATAACCCAGAGAGTGTTCTTGACTGCGCCCGCAGAATTATGGATCGCGGTCGAGAACCTCTAACTATCCTCCAAAATCTTGCTGGTTTTTACAGAGATTTGCTAATTGCCCTCACCGCACCCAGCCGTAGTGATTTAGTTACCGTCACACCCTCGACGTGGAAAGCTCTATGTGAACAAGCGGTTCTCTACGACTTACCCAGTATTTTAGCTGGACAACAGCACCTTGCTAAAAGTGAAGTTCAACTTAAAAACACCACCCAGCCACGCCTGTGGTTGGAAGTAACATTGCTAGGTTTATTACCAGCAGCGAATAAGCAAACAAGCAAGTTATCAGCGCCTAGTAGTCAGTCTGAAGGAAATGGTGTAACTAGTGCTACCCAATCCCTAGAGCGTTCAGAAAATGGAAATAGTACACTAGCTCAACATCAACCTCCGCAGCAAACTGCCCCAGTCAACTTTCTGAATGTCAACAATACCGTTGCTAATAATCAGGCTCTAACGCAGTCAGCACCACAAACGCCATCACAACCTCCTTTAGCTGATCCGCATCCACCGAATCAGGATATATCTTCGGAGCCATTAGCAACAGCGGCACTACCCTCAGCCTCGCAGCCATCTACCATTGATTTTTCGCAGTCAGGGGAACAGATATGGGAGCAGGTACTTGCTAATCTCCAACCAATTTCTACCCGCGAGTTGCTACGTCAACTGTGCCATTTAATTCAGTTTGATGGTGATGTTGCTAGGATTGGGATTGCGTCTCAAGCCTGGTATAAGAAGGCTCAAGCTCACCTGCCTAACATCACAGCAGCTTTTCAGGCAACTTTTAAGCACGAAGTACAAGTAAGCTTGGAATTAGCTACACAGACTAAGAGTGCTTCTGTTGACTCATCAGCGACTAGTAAAGGTATTACTCCAACTTCTCCTCAAATCACTGAGCCAAGGACAAATAATTTTGCAGCAATACCCACGTTTCCAGCAAAGGCATTAACTTCGGTTCAATCGGCAATCACGCCACAGAAGTCAGATCCATCTATTTCAGCGCCGAAGCTGGATATGATGACACCCACTCCAATAAAACCTGTCCAGTGGCAAGACGATGAAGTGTTGATTGCTGCCCAACGATGTGCGGAGTTTTTTAACGGTGAGCTTGTCGAGTTTAATTTAGATTCAGCCTTCCCCCAGGCAACAACGAATAGCTCACCGCTAGCAAGCGCCACTCCTATCACTGAATTGTCCGTCGCTGCTGAAGACACAGATATTGAGTTTTAAAATATACAGCAGCACTATAGAGTATCCACGCTAATATCTCCTACTTTTTGTCTCCTTGATGTACGGTTTTAACCCATTTCAGCCGCTTTTGTCGCACTGAAATGCGAGCGGTGGTACTTGCCATTACCACTAACCAGTGGAACATATAGATAGTGCCACGCATAGTCTGGAGTAGCACCAGAAATCTAGATTCAGGAATTCGATTAGGAAATCGCTTCAGACCGATAAACATCCATACCATTGACATAGCCATTGCTAAGCCGGTAAATGGGCTTAACACTGGTGGACGGTTACGCGCGATCGCCATTACTAAGTCCGGTACTTGAGCTGTTGGCAGAATGTACTGAATTAGTAAAAAAATGAACAGATCAAAAGTTTTCCGCGTCCCCATCCGGTTGCTAGCAATTAGCCGCCAGTAATCTAGATAGCGCTGATATCCACCTTCTGCCCAACGGTTGCGCTGATGCCATAGAGCGCTCATCCGTGTCACGCCTTCTTCTTCCACCGCAGTTCCGGTAAGAACTTCAATGTCCCATTGAGCCAGATGCAAGCGGAATGTCAAATCTAGGTCATCCGTAATTGTTTCCTCATTCCAGCCGCCGCAATGCTCCAAGGCTGTGCGCCTCACAAACTGACCATTGCCTCGCAGTTCCCCAATCCCACCAAGTGCAATTCGCTGCTGCTGTACATAGGAATCCAGCGCCATTTCTGCTACTTGACCCTGAGTCCAGAAGTTTTCTGGCGCATTCGCAATTACCTTGCGTACCTGTACCGCCCCTACTGCTGTCCGTTGAAATAACGGTAGCACTCGTCGCAGTAAATCTGATGACACCTGAGCATCAGCATCAAAGACGGCTAAAAATTCCCCCTGTGTCAGCGGTAATACTTGATTTAGTGCTCCTGATTTACCTCCACTGGCTCCGATATGTCGCCGCAATACCTTCAACTGGTCGTATTCCTGCGCTAGACGTTCCAACACTACTGGCGTTTGGTCGCTGCTGTTATCATCAATTATCCAGACTTCATACCGATCTATTGGGTAGTCTTGGCTGCAAAGAGCCTTAACTATGTTGCCAATAACCGCTTCTTCATTTTTCGCCGCTACTAGTAGGGAGATGTAGGGATAATCCATCAGCGTATCATCCGCCGTTAGCTCTGGTTCGCCACGGGAGCGAGCAAGTAGCATCCGCAGGGCATGAATCCCAAACATTGTAGTTAGTCCTAGGACAAACCAAGACCCCCAAGAAACTAAGTGGAGGGCGATCGTGCCGCTCCATACTATTGTCAAAAAAACAGCCGCTTTGCGTCTTCGACCTTGATAGCAAGATGGTAGAGTTGGAGCTAACGTCTCTACCCCTGACTGGTGGGTATTATCGTCTGGCTCCTCTGGATCGGATAACTCAGACAATAATGAGCCAAGTGCGTCAAGTTCGTTATAAGAATCGCTTTCGGGCCAGGAATTCGCTGGCATAGGTTACTTGATTCAACTACCAATATTTGTCTACACCCATAAAGAAGCTGGGAATTGAATAACACTAGACTACGCAGCCTTCGCACATCAACAGCTTACCTTGGGATTTCATTTACCTCTATTGCACTGGCGATAGAGGTTGTATAGCCCCTTGATGAGTATGCCTGACTAGGTATGGTAGTCGGGTAAAAGCAGTTACTTATCCGCAGAAATCGCAATTATAACCTCCACCGCTTGGACGAGAATTTTTAGTGTTATTTCCCCAACTTCAATAAAAGTCAATGCTGCTTTATTGTACCCGACACTTTTATACTTCTTTACATTACCTGGGAGCGCCGCTAATATTTCTGATATAGGAATTTTATTGGAGTTGGAGTTGTCATCGGCAGTGAAACTAGGGTTGAGCCACTAGACATCCAATTTTAGTGCTAGTTCCATTTCTTAAAAGCAATCGGAGTATGGGAAAGACTTGGCTGCTACTAGTTTTACCAAGGTGTCAAAGATTTTCACTTCCCCGCTAAGAAGCATGAATTTCAGTATCCCCACCAATAGAAAAATTCAAGAAGTTTGGAGCACAACAGTGTCCCACCAGTAAACACCTCTTTGACCCTCAGCATCGTAAATCAGCCAAATTATGCTTTAGCCGTCACTTAGTAAAACTAAACTTTGTGCAAGAGTGCTTGTGTGTAATCGCTCAATTTTTGGGAATACTATAATCAACGACCAAAATTCTTACTTTTTACCTGCCTCATCCCGTAGAACACATCAGGAATATTCAGAGTATGTCAATCGCGCAACTACAGCCTGCTAACCAGCAAGATGTGAGAATATATATGCCTTATTTTCAAGGTAACAAGCGTAATATGCTACCACTAGCTATTAGCCTCTATAAAAAAGGATCTCTGGAGGGAGAGCGCAAAATTGAACACAGCGATGGCATTCCGTTCGTTGCCACCTGGAATGTATCGTCCCTACCCGCAGATCTCACTCGTTGCCGAATGCAGTTTGATGGCAATGCAGAGTTAAGTTACGAAATGATGCTGGCAAGTTCTGAATTTGTTGATTTTTTAATTGATGTCATCCTAAATTTTCAGCGCGTTCGTACTGCCGATTTTTCCAAAGTGTTTTACCGAAAATTGCTACGTCTAGATGAATGAGGGAGTTTACCCCTCTCTCCCCAGCGCCTCTCTTAAATTAAGCCTTAGGTTCGACCTACAATAATGGAGAAGCCCAGTGCGGTTTCAATGTTGAGATTAGGAGTGAGCGTGTGCCAAAATCTGCTAAATATTTGCTGATAGGATCAACCGAGGCTTACAGTGGCAAGTCCGCGACGATCTTGGGGTTGTCTCATCAGCTTCAGCAAAAAGGACTGGATATTAGCTATGCAAAACCGCTGGCAACTGTTGGGGAGAAGGTACGACAGATGTCTTAGAGGCGGATGTCCAGTTCATCACACAGAACCTGAAATTATCGCAGCATCGACTACTCCCAACTCTTTTGGCTCTGGATGAAGCAGCTATCCAAAGACGCTTACGCAGCGAAGATAAAATTGATTACCAACAGCAAATAGGGCAATATCTCCAGATGGCGGGAGGTGATTTTGGTATTGCTGGAAGGTCCTGGTAGTCTAGAAGAGGGCAGTTTATTTGACTTATCCTTGCTTGAGATGGCTAAGGAATTGGCTGCCAAAGTTCTGTTGGTAGCCCGTTACAAATCGGTTTCTCAGTTGAGCCACTATTGTCTGCAAAGCAGCGTCTGGGCGATTACTTAATTGGTGTCTTGATCAATGATATTCCTGTTAAACAACTGCAAAGCGTTGATACTGAGATGCGTCCATTTTTAGAGCGGCAGTATTCCTATCCTGGGAATGCTGCCTAAAAGTGACTTACTGCGGAGTGTCAGCGTTAGAGAACTGGTAAACCAGTTACAAGCAGAAGTCTCTCTGTCGCTCTGATCGCTTAGATCTTTTAGTAGAAAGTCTGGCAATTGGAGCAATGAATGTTAACGCGGCATTAAAATATTTCCGCAAGCGGCGCAATATGGCAGTGGTGACTGGCGGCGATCGCGTAGAAATTCAGCTGGCAGCTTTGGAAAGTTCCACCCAATGCCTGATCTTGACAGGACAACTGCCGCCGCCTCCTTTTATTCTCAGCCGCGCTGAGGAACTAGAAATTCCGATTTTGTCGGTTGATCTTGATACTCTCTCAACCGTGGAAATTGTTGACCGCACTTTTGGTCAAGTTCGCCTGCACGAACCAATTAAAGTACAGTGCATTCGTGGGTTGATGGCAAGACATTTTGCTATTGACCGCCTGCTTAGCCAACTTGGTTTAGAGCCAGCAGTAGCGTTGCCGTAGATGAACAAGTTCGACAATTCCAGCATAATGTAAGATATACCAACGTTTATAGATGGCTGTAGAAGTCACTAAGCTGATTTATGCATTAAAATCACGAGAAAATGGATTTAGCGGCAATCGATCCTCTAAAGCTACCCTCACTTCCATTAGAGAGAAAAGCGGATCTACCTGACTGTCCAGCCATCTATTTTGCTATTTCCGGTTCTGGAGAAATTCTCTACATAGGTAGGTCTATTGCCCTTTGCCGTCGTTGGATATTACATCATAGATTTAAACAACTTAATGCTTTGGGAAATGTAAAGCTGGCTTGGCTGCAATGTGACAATCCATCAATCCTTAAAAAGCTTGAGTCACAGTTGATTTATGCACTAAAGCCAAAGCTTAACGAACAGCTACCATCACTCTACTCCCACAAAAAATCCAAAGGCATAAGCCCAACACAACCGCAAGGCAGCAAATTAGCCTGGGCAATTTTGGTGGTGTTGGTTGACCGCCCTTGTAGTGGGTATGACTTGGCAAAGCAATTCGATGGCTCTGTAGGCTTTTTCTGGAAGGCAAGTCACCAGCAGATTTATCGGGAGTTGTCTAAACTTGAGGATCTCTTGTGGATAACTTCTGAGACAATTCTCCAAGCAGCACGCCCGGATAAGAAGCTCTACAGTGCTACAGAACTCGGAAAACAGCAGCTTGTCGATTGGATTGCTCAAGCGTCTGAACCTACACCGATTAAAGACGATTTACTGGTTAAAATTTTTGCTGGTTATCTTTCCCCTCAGATAATTCTGGCAGAGGTAGAGCGTCACCGTAAAGCTCATCTGGAAAGATTGTCTGAATACAATGATTTGCAGCGGCAGTACTTTCAAAATCCTCAAAAACTGCCTTTACAGGAAAAGTTTCAGTACTTAACTCTCCTTAGGGGCATCCGTTATGAAACAGATTGGGTGGCTTGGTGTGAGGAAGCAATCCAATTACTTAGTGGAGTCGAATAACAGCGCTTGTGTAGCATTATCCCAATACAGATACAGATGCTTCCTCTGGTGCTAAAATAGCGAGGTTGTATTTAATCTGATTCCATCTTTGATCAATCAGAGTCAGTCAATAGACCAACCTAAAGTCGATACATTAGCGCAAGAGCTAGCAACAATCCAGCAAACGGGTGCCAAACGAATTGCTTTGCTAGGATCGCGCCACGTACCTCTTACTCATCAGCATCTGATTGAGATGATGAGTTATGCCCTAGTTTTATCTGGTAATCGTCTGCTCACCTCTGGTGCTACAGGAACTAATTCAGCTGCGATTCGGGGTGCGACGCGTGCTGATGCCAACTTGTTAACGGTGATTCTGCCTCAGAGCTTAGAGCGCCAGCCACAAGAATCGCGCCAGCAACTAGAACAGGTGATGCATTTGGTGGAAAATCCTGCTAACGACCAGTTGTCCCTCGCGGAAGCCAGCGCTCTGTGCAATCAGGAGATTATCTCTCGTTGCCAACAGTTGATTTGCTTTGCATTTCATGACAGTCAAACCCTGTTGCAAACTTGTCAAGAAGCAGAAGATCAACGCAAGGTAGTAACGCTTTTTTATTTTGATTAAGTTAATGAATTTATCACAGCTACCGCCATCAAACGTTTTTCTGTACTGTATTGCCGCTGCCGTAGTACTAATTTATCTCCCTTTCGTAGTTGTAGCTTATGCCCGTACCCGTGTAGGGTTAGATCTAGCTGCTCCCCGCGCTATGTTTGATAAATTGCCACCTTATGCTCAAAGAGCTAACTGGGCACATCAGAACTCGTTGGAAGCGTTCACGATTTTTGCGGCAGCAGCGCTGATGGCTTATGTGACGGGAATAAATTCTGCTGTAGCAGTTGGAGCGGCGATTACATTTGTAGTGGTTCGCACACTCTACTCGGTTTTTTATATTGCAAATGTACCAATAGCGCGATCGCTAATGTTTGGCATCGGCAGTTTTTGCTCAGGCACTCTCATTGTCCTCAGCATTCTGCAAGCCAATAATTCTACCACCTTACATTGATTTAAATTAGGATCAATATAGTTTAAATCAATTCTTAACCATCACTGGATTATGGCTTCTGCTTATTCTTTCGACATTGTTAGTGACTTTGATCACCAAGAACTAGTCAACGCAATTGACCAAACTGTTCGGGAAATTAAAAGCCGCTACGACCTCAAAGATACTCAAACGACTGTGGAATTGGGTGACTCAGAAATTACAATTAGCACTGACAGTGAATTCACTTTAAATGCTGTTCATGACATTTTGCAAACAAAAGCTGCTAAGCGGAACTTATCGCTGAAAATTTTTGATTTCGACAAAGTTGAATCAGCCAGTGGTAACCGCGTTCGTCAAGAAATCAAGCTTAAGAAAGGCATTAGTCAGGACATCGCTAAGCAAATTACTAAGTTGATTAGAGATGAATTCAAAAAGATCCAAGGCTCGATTCAAGGAGATGCTGTGCGTGTTTCTAGTAAAGACAAAGATGATCTCCAAACTGTTATCCAACGCCTAAAGCAAGAAGATTTCCCTGTTGCATTGCAATTTACTAATTATCGTTAAAGTCAAGCAATATCCTAGATGTGTTTGTCTAGCTAATTATCTAGCGATATGCAAGTTGATTGTCTTTGTAATATTCTGAATATATGCTTATACGTTATAATTAAAGTTTAGGCAAGTAGGAATAAAGTAATGGCAATTGTAACTCACATGAAATGCGCTTGTGAATCTTGTTTATGTGTTATTGCCGTCGAGGATGCAATTAAAAAGAATGGTAAGTCTTACTGTTCTGAAGAGTGTGCTGAAGGTCATCCACAAGGCGTAGGCTGTGGTCATAGCGGCTGCGAATGCTAATAATTAAATAAGCCCGGAGTTTTTCGGGTTTTATTATTAGTATTTGCACCAGCAGCTACTCAAACTGAAGCTATGCTGTTGCTGCTTTTAAGCTAGCAAGTAATTGCACCATAATCTTACAAAATTATTAGTAAAAATTCTGGGTGATCGCTCACCCTATTTCAAATCAGAATCTTGCAAAATTTCTCCAATTCGTGTCCGCGACAACCGCACTGCTGATCTCTGACCGCCAATTTTGCTTTGCTCTATAAAACCAGGGATGTTTGCAATTGGTTAAGAAGGGAAAAGCAAGACTTTGAACGCGCAACTTGTATTTTCCGCCTATAACTTGATAGATCTCAAGACTTTTGCTACAACATCTCCATAGTTAACTACGACTTCTTTAAATTCAACACCTAGAACTCGTGACTATTTTTAGCTCCTAGCACCTAGTTCGATAAGTATGTATTTGAGTTTAGAACTTCTTTTTAGCGGACTAAAGCTTTAGAATGAACAATGAAAATCCCAGGCTCGACTGTCTTCACCTGTTTTTTTTAAAATGCAAATATTTTCTGTAATATACTTAACACCTGTGAAGTCTATTTCAAAAGGATTCTGAGCTATACGTCTTATAATTCTTTTTACACGTTTTAACAAGTCCGATTTAGTAGAAATATTTACTAATTGGTACGATTTATTTTTTAATACAAAATGCACTACTTTTCTAATACCAGGCATCCAAATATCATCAAATACTATATAACCTCCTGGTTTTAACATTTTATCAATATAAAAGAAATCTACTAAAACGTCGTCAAAGAAATGAGAACCATCAATAAAGGTAAAATCAAATTGCTCTCCTGCTGCTAAAAGCTGAGGTAAAGCTTCATGAGAAAATGCTTCGAGAAATCGAAATTTTTCTGCCAAACCAGCCTTCTTTATATTTAATAATCCAATTGATTTCCATGCTTTGGTTTGGAATGGATCAATAGCAGTATGGCTACCTATACCTTTATCATGATGTGCTTGACAAATAAACATAGTAGATAAGCCATAAGCCATACCTATCTCTAGAGTTTTTTGCAGATTCAAGTTGCGAATCAGTTCGTTGAAAAGCAAACCTATCTCATAAGCAGTAGCAGTTGGGAAAGGGCTAATAAGATTTCCTTCTGCGTCTTCAACATAACCAGTATTATAAATATTTTCTAGTAATGTATTCATACATATCTCTTTATGATTTTTGTAGTGTCGTCACTTAGATAAAAACTGTTTACAATTTTTTAATTTAAAATGTAGAACAGCAATTTTAGTATACTTTCAAAAGAATAAATTGTATTAAAATATATCAACCTTAAAATAAATATACAATTCTAAACCTGCCAGCAATTCCTCTGATTGCTAAAAATTCTATGAATAGTCCCTTTTTATCTCGCCTCCATAGTCTCGATCGCCCTGTTATTGTCTTTGATGGCGCAATGGGAACATCACTACAGACACAAAATCTAACGGCTGACGACTTTGGCGGATCTCAGTATGAAGGCTGTAATGAATATTTGGTACACACCAAGCCAGAGGCAGTAGAGCAAGTACATCGAGAGTTTCTAGCGGTTGGTGCGGATGTAATTGAAACTGATACTTTTGGCGGTGCGTCAATTGTACTGGCAGAGTATGACTTGGCAGATCAAGCTTACACACTGAATAAAACAGCCGCAGAAATAGCAAAGCGTGTTGCATCTGAGTTTTCTACTCCAGAGAAACCCCGATTTGTCGCTGGTTCGATGGGTCCAGGCACCAAAGCACCAACTTTAGGGCATATTGACTACGACACAATGAAAGCCGCTTATGCAGAGCAGGCAGAGGGGTTGTATGACGGTGGAGTAGATTTATTTATTATCGAAACTTGCCTGGATGTCCTGCAAATTAAGGCAACTCTAAATGCAATAGAAGATGTATTTCAGCGCAAGGGCGATCGCCGCCCGTTGATGGTTTCAGTAACGATAGAAGCAAGTTTAGGTACGTTGCTAGTAGGTTCTGATATTAGTGCAGTTTTGACGATTTTGGAACCTTACCCGATTGATATTCTGGGTCTTAACTGTGCTACAGGACCGGATCTGATGGCGGAACACATTCGCTATTTATCGGCTCACTCGCCCTTTGTAATTTCCTGTATTCCCAACGCTGGGTTGCCAGAAAACATTGGTGGTCATGCTCACTACAAATTAACACCAATGGAACTGCGGCTGGCGCTGATGCGCTTCGTGGAGGATTTAGGAGTGCAGGTAATCGGCGGCTGTTGCGGCACAACATCAAACCACATTCAGCAACTAGTCGAAATTGCCAAAACTATA
>JAUJND010000110.1 GCA_030446505.1 Chroococcidiopsidaceae cyanobacterium YX2bin18
TATAAACATACAATATAATACCTGTGTTGTGGCGCAAAAAATAAAGTTTTTACAGCTTTGTTTTAAAAAGCTATATGCAATACCATAAGTTGGTTATTTTGTAAAAATTAAATATATAGACACCTTATGTTATCTAGCAATTGCCAAAATATTAGTTTTCAAAATATTTCCTTCTAGTGATAAACAAGATACCAGATTACATAATTAGTAATAGTTAGATAAAGCTACCCGACTAAATTGCTAGGACATTTCTAACGATGAATATTAAGACTACATTATTCACTTGCCACTACCCTGATAAGTGTGGTGTACCACAAGTTTAAACGCCTATTGAAATGCGATCGCGCTTAACTCATCGGATATGTTAAACAGGAAAGGCAATCTGTCAACTCAGAAAAATGCCTTTTGATGCCTATATCCGTTCCGTTGTTTGGGGTGTGGTCAAAAGTAGTTGGTTGCAGGGTTAGGTTATATAACAAACAGTTTGGAGGTTGAAACAGATTAGGTTTGTGGCAGTGTCAAAATCATGAATCTTGAGCAACCACCAACACTACTATAAATACCGTCATCAATCCTGGATACCCTGATGTTGTCCAGAAAATCAGCTATATGCTGTTCCAAGTGCTGTATTCAGGTGCTATATGGGAAAAGCCAATCGAATAAGTAGTTAGTTTGCTGATTTCTTTATGAGGACGTAGCTAAAAATTACCTATACTCTGCAATGCCCCAAAGTAGCTGTAAGCTTTTGATAGGGGTACAGGAGATTGCTATTGAAGTTTAGGGATCATTTTTATCGTTTGTAGCAGCTTCTAACTCTTCCTTGGAAGCAGGAAGAGCTTTTAGTTCTCTACCGCCTGTGATGCTTTTCTGTGGTTGCCTATCAAATGTATTTGAAGCCTTTTCAAAAGCTTCTTGAATAGTTGGTGTTTCACAAATGATCTGCTCAACCTTCTCGCGACCTGCGGCTAGCTCTTCAAATTTAGGTACCCAAAAGTCATGTATGTCAGGAACAGCGCCAATGATATCATAAGGGCTAGGAGCGATGTATACAAGAAGGCTGATAACCCATGCTTTGACGTGTTTATACACTGGATTATCCTTGTCCTTATCCTGAAGACTATGCTCTGTCATTACTAAATCACTCACCAATGCTTTAGTAGCTTTTTCCAGTCCTTCAGTCCCGTCTATGTGGTATCTGCGTATCGTTTTTAGAATGTCTTCAATTCGCTCTATCAGAAAGCCCTTTAACTCTTTAGATAAATTAGATTCAAAAATTTCATCCAAAAGATTCCTGAACTCACCGTTGATTTTCTCTAGAAAATCTTGCTCTAAAAATATTTCAGGATTCTCAGAATTAAAAAATTCCGCTAGCGCATCCAGTGTATTAAGAACACCTTTACCCTCAATATGAGCGGCAAAAGTGCTCCATGCTGTACCCCATACATGATTAAGCACAAAAACTTGATACAGTTCCTCTATTGTCTGGAGGTATCTATTGATGTTTGATATGTTTTTTATGCTTTTTGCTTCTTCTTTAGCCTTACTCAAAAGCTCATAAAAATCTATAATATTTTGAGGATGCTCACTAAGCTTCATTGCCTTTAACAAAATAGGTCCAGACGCGTGTTGTGTAGCTCCACTGGCAACTACCTCAGTAAGTATTTTTTCCAGTCTTCGTAGTGCATTAGATTGCTGCATCATCAAATAAAAGTGAGTAGATTGCTGGCTTATTAAACGATTACTACTGTGTCGATGTCTACCACTGTAAGAACGTAACCCTAAATGGCTACAAGACGAGTACATTAAGTTTATCCTTAAAGACTGGTAGTTGCTCTCAAAAAAACAATGCAAGTTATGATCGAAATCGATCAAATTATCCCCAGTTTTCCAATAGAATAAGCGCTAAGTGCAATTAGAACACTTCTTTCACTATGCAATTAGCACCTGACGAATCCGCTTCAAAATTCTCAAAACAATATACAAATCATCACCTCGTCGCAGCGTAAATTCATAAGACGTTGCATATTGTGGTACGCCTTGTTTGCTCATTTTAATAAAAATGAAGTTACTTCCATTCGTCACTAATGCAAATGTTGGTCTATCAGTCTTAGGATTAGCTAGCATATAAGCCAATGCCTGCGGTAATCCTTCCTCTAAAGAGAAGCTAGGACGTTTTGACTCTATAACCAATATCCATAGCTGGTTTTCGATAACTAAAACATCAATGCGTCCCCTAACAATAGTTTCATCATCTTCAGCTGAAATTTGCACTTCTTCTTCAGCTACGATGCTAAAGGGAGACAGATAAAAGTTTGCCATATCCAATAGTGGGAGATAGCACAACCATTTTAACAGTGGTTTCTAGCATCGGGCGCTCGGCTAAGTTAAAATAGCTTGCTTTCACCCTATCTAACTGTTGCTTCTCCAAGTCAGTGAGTTCTGGTAAATTATCCATCCACTCACGGAAGAATTGGTCATCATCAACACGCTGAAGACCAAATTTTGTTTTTAAGTCATACAGGTTTATGTTTGTAGCTGCAATTGTCTACACAGACAAAACCCGTCTACATAGTTTTTTAAGTAACTAAACGACTTACTCTCCCTTAGCAACCAAATAATAACCTTGCCTCCCACAAGAAACCTCTATTTCTGCATCTTTCTTCTGGGCTTTCAATAATAATAAAGAAGGTCTACCAATTTCATATCCCTGTTCAACTCGCAAATTAATTGATTCCTTCACCAAAATAGGAATACTTAACTAAATATCCTGCTAAACAACCATTAGCGCTTCCAGTAGCTGGATCTTCTGGTACACCTTAAATAATCTGCAAATACGCGAACACTTAAGTTATTTTCTAGATTGTATGTTTCTGTGCAAAAAACAAGTATAGATTTTGCTTGAGTATTATTAATCAACTCAAAATATTTATCTTTATTTACCTTAACTCGCTTCAAGGCAGTTTGACTTTTTAAGGGAACTATAATAAATGGAACCCCAGTAGAAACTTCTTGAATAGGAAAATTATTATCTATTTCATCTACTTCAATATTTAAAACTTCAGCGAGCCTATCTACTGTAAACTCTTGATGAAAATACTGGCTGTTTTTGCTGCATCCACAATAAATCTATATCTTGCCCTGAGTAACGCAAACTTACAGGTATTTGCCCAACTTTTAAATTTAGAGTAATATTTTCAGATAATTGTTTAATAACTTCTTTTTGTAACACATAGGCAGTACCTAAAGTAGGATGACCTGCAAAGGGCAGTTCTCCTTTCGGCGTAAATATTCGTACATCATAACCACCACCCCTAATATCTTCAGAAACAATAAATGTTGTCTCTGAATAGTTCATTTCTTTGGCAATTTGCTGCATTCCCTTATCAGAGAGAGAGCCAATATTTGTAAATACTGCTAACTGATTGCCTGTATATTTTTCCTCAGCAAATACATCTACTATATAAAACTTCATTGTTTGTATTTTAATAAGTTGCGTGATTGCGGCAATCATAATTGAAAAACAAAGATTTGACAATTAATTAATATAGCGTTAGCGGTACTAGGACGTGGCTGTCAACTAGATATTCTAGCGACTTATGCAGAGGAAGATGCAGAGGGAAGGAGAGCCAGAAAAGCCTTAAGTTGTAGCCTCAGTTCATTCAGCACGAAAAAACCCATGAGATGAATGCCTTTTAGTTTGACTACAAGAGCGATCGCAATTTCTTGTGACTTCATTAAAACTTTACTGTTTTGCTGTTAGTTCCTTCTGCCGCAGGGGATTACTAAGTAAGGGTAGCTCTAATACCCCTACTTAACAAATTGTTTTAACAACACAATGTAATCCGTCAGGGAGCAATAAAAAGATGAAGCATTTGATTCGTTTTACTTTAGGTGTAGGTTTGGGATGGCTTGCTACAGCTTTCACGGCGCTTCCTTCTTTAAGCGCAGAGCGAATTACTTTCTTTTACCCTCCGTTTGGGCAGTTCTCGGTTGCTACCAAAGACCTAGAAATCTTTGCCAAGGAAGGCAGAGTTACTGATGAGTTAGCCTTCTACACGCGACGTGCCACACCAGAGCAATTGGCAGTTGTGCAAGATTTACTACGCAGACGCTTCGAGATGAGTCCAGCTAGCGTTGCTACTGTTGCTTATTCGCCCTTTGGTGAGAATATTTTGAAGCGATTGGGTGAGGTTTTGCAAACTGAATCTAAGCAAAATGGCTTTTCTGCTCTGCGTGCTGCTGCTATTGTGGCGGCGGCGGATCGAGAGGGGTTAACTGTTATGAATTTACTACGCCGATTTCCCCTTGATACTATCCGCTTGGACTTAACTGAAGGTCAACAAGTATTTGGAGAGTTATCACAGCTTTTCAAGGAAAGGAATTTACTCTTTAGTGCAATTCAACAGCAAGCGGCAAGTGAAGCAGCCGAAGTTGACTTCTCAGCACTACCAGATTTACGCCTGCCAGGACAAATAAATTGGCGTCAGGAAACATTGAATGTCACTAATCCGAATCGCCGACTCTCTTTTCCTGCTGATATCTACCTACCTCAAGGAAACTTAACCCCAGTTCCCCTAGTTGTCATTTCTCATGGTGTAGCTTCAGACCGCAATTCCTTCGCCTACTTAGCTCAACATTTAGCGTCGTATGGCTTTGCCGTAGCCGTGCTGGAACATCCAAACACCAGTACCACAGAAACTGAACAATTCCTCTCAGGCTTTGCTCGCTCAGCAGATCCTGTGGGATGGGTAAATCGACCTTTAGATGTTAAATACTTGCTAGATGAACTGGAGCAAAAATCTCAGTCTGACCCTGCTTGGCAAGGGCAGATAAATTTACAGCAGGTGGGCGTACTCGGTCACTCTCTAGGAGGCTATACAGTTCTGGCTCTAGCAGGCGCTAAACCCAACTTTGCTCAACTACGTCAGAAATGCAGTCAAATTGAACCTAGCCAAGCCTTGAATTTGGCAGTCCTGCTACAGTGCCGAGCTACCGACTTACCCCTGGCAAATTCCAATCTGCAAGATTCGCGGGTAAAAGCCGTACTTGCGATTAATCCTGTGACTAGCACTATCTTTGGGCAGCAAGGATTGAGTCAAATTCAAGTTCCCCTGATGATGGTTGCAGGTACTGAGGACTATTTCACGCCACCAGTGCCAGAACAAATCCTCCCCTTCACTTGGCTCACGACCCCAAACAAGTACCTAGTTTTGACCACAGGTGGGACTCACTTCTCCTTTCTGGGAGGAGAAGGTCAAGAGGTTTCGCCATCCTCAGAGTTAATTGGTCCAGACCCAGCCCTAGCTCGTCCTTCTATGGGTGCGCTGAGTACCGCTTTCTTTAAAACTCACCTAGCAAATCAGCCAGAGTACCTTCCTTACCTGAACCAGTCTTACGTCAGTAGCATTAGTCAAAGCCCCTATGCTCTTAGCTTGGTACACTCTCTAAAAGTAGTGCAGCCAGAATTAGCAAAGCGCTAATACGATTCCTTTGGTTTCTACAGGCTTTAAGTAGAAGCTCCAGACCAATATCTGGGGCTTTTGTGATTAGACTACTTAGTTTGAGCGCAGACAACGGATTGCCTCTAAAAGACCTCTGGCTTTATTGAGTGTTTCTTCGTATTCTTTTTCTGGGTCAGAATCGGCAACTAAACCAGCACCCGCTTGGACGCTAACAGTATGGTTATGGACAACCATTGTGCGAATAGCGATCGCACTATTAAGCTGTCCCTCAAAATCGTAATAACCATAAACACCGGAATAAACACCGCGACGGTTATTTTCCAACTCGTAAATTATTTCCATCGCCCGAATTTTAGGTGCGCCGCTAACTGTACCCGCTGGAAAGCAAGCTTTGAGTAAATCCCATGCTGTTTTTTCTGTAGCCAGGAGTCCCACCACATTACTCACAATGTGCATCACATGAGAGTAACGCTCTACTACCATTAATTCATCAACTCTGACTGTCCCAGTTTGGCAAACGCGACCGAGATCATTGCGTCCCAAATCAACTAGCATGATGTGTTCCGCAATTTCTTTAGGGATCTTTGAGTAAATCTTCAGCCAAAGCTAAATCTTCTTGGGGTGTCTTACCGCGTGGGCGTGTGCCAGCAATTGGACGTAATGTTGCTAATGTCCCGCCAGCAGGATAAAGTTCTGCTTTTACCATCACTTCAGGACTAGAACCAATAATTTGCCAATCACTAAAGTGAAAATAAGCCATATAAGGCGAGGGATTAATCAAACGTAACGAACGGTAAAGAGCAAAGGGATTGCCAGCGTATTGAGTAGAGAGGCGTTGAGAAAGGACAACCTGAAAGATATCTCCAGCCTTAATATGTGCCTTAGCTTTTTGGACATTTGCGCAGAACTGCTCGCAAAGTAACATTGCTGGTATACTCAAATTCTCCCCTAGCCTCTTGCGGTGGTGTCCATTCTAAAACTGTGTCTTGACCAGATAGGGGTAATTGCAGCTTGCTCACTAGCTCAGTAACGCAATCGCACGCTTGCTGATATGCCTGGTTAAGAGTAATTTGCGGGTCACGTAAATCAGCATAGCGATCGCCCAAATTTTCCGCTTCACTTGGTCAAAAATCAACAGTTGGTCTACCTGCATCCACAATCCGTCCGGTAATGCTGCATCTGCGGAGTCAACTGGCACACGAGGTTCAATCCAGCGAATTAACTCATAGCCCCAAAATCCAAACAATCCGCCAATTCCCGGTGGTAATTGAGGTAGCTTGACTGGATTAAATGGTTTTAGGCAATCTGCTAATGCTGTAAAAGGGTCGCCCTCAAACACAACAGCGGAACCGTCCCGCTGTGTCTGTGTAGTGTGATTTCCCCTAGCCTCTAAAATCCACAAGGGGTCGCAACCGAGCAAACTATAGCGTCCCAGGTTTCTCCACCTTCCACCGATTCCAACAAAAAGCTATAAGGTTGTCCAGCACAGACTTTATACCACGCAGACACGGGAGTCTCTAAATCTGCTACCCATTCCTGGTAAATCGGTACAAAATTGCCCTGTTGAGCCAATTGTTGAAACTGGGAAAAATCGGGAAAAATCATGACCTTATGAGCTATCTAAAAAATCAGCCTCGGTAGTAGGAAACCGAGACTGAACTAAGGTAATAAACGGGCAGTCTGTGTAAATTTGATGTGGCAAATTGCCGACGATTTTTCGCAGAAGTTGAAGCTACGCCGGAAAGCTTAGGTAGTTATGCTTCCCGCAATTTACACCTAAGTTACACGCCAACCCGAATACAATTAGGAATCCCGCTCTTGACTGTCATAGTCAAAAGTATTAATTCCGCTAAACTTCAACTTGGCAGGCTCAGGATTACTGCCAATGTTGCGGTCTACATAACGTACTTTCGGACGACCTGCGTTGACTTTTTCTGGAAAAACACCATCATTTGGATGCACTAGCTGAGTTTCCCCATTAGGATAAATTCGGTAGATTTTGTAGTCAGTAATTTTGAACTTCGTCCGGAGTTGCTGACCGCCCAAAGCAATGCCATATTCTTTACGAGCTAGGTAAAGCAAGTTTTTACCTTGCCGCATGATCGCCGTCCCACCAGTAGGCATTTCAAACGCTTGCTCCTTGGGAGATGTCCAAGTAATGGCGTATTTTTCTTCCACATCAGCCTTGGTCAGCAAGCCGCCAGTGCTGCCACCAAATATCGGGGTTTGTCCACTTAAAGTTTCTTCTGGCATAATATTGTTCTCTCAAGGTTTTTACGGCATCGTAGCATCGCGATCGCGCTCCGGTAGCAACTGTGTTGGGAACTGTTACAGTTCTTAGTCATTAGTCATTAGTCCTTGGTCATTGGCTAAACTCCACCTAAGATCCGGAATGGAGTAGAAGGAAAAGTCCATGCGTTCGCTCGTTAAGCCGCCGACTATACAGGGCGGGGCATATACCTTAAGAACACTCTTACTAATGACTAATGACCGCTTTTACCCTTAACTATTCATGAGCAATTGGAATTGTAAACTGGAACCGACTACCTTGGTCTTTGCCATCTGAAGCTGCCCAAATTTGACCGCCCCAGCCACTAACAATCTGGCGGCAGATCGCTAATCCTAGTCCTGTGCCGCCTGCTGTGCGTCGTAATGCTCCTTCTTCTTGATAGAACCGATCAAAGACCACTTCTAAACGGTTTGGTTCAATGCCGCGTCCTGTGTCAGCCACAGTGACTTCCACCATAGAATTGCTGCAACTAGCTTTAATAATGATCTGTCCTTGGGCAGGCGTAAATTTACAAGCGTTGTCCACCAGTTTGGAGATTACTTCTACCAGCCAATCGCCGTCGGCTCGGACTAAGGGTAGTTCTGGTACTTGAGTTGTAATTTTAGGCAGGACTTCATTTGAGGCACGGGCGCGAATTCGGCTGAGGGCAAGATCAATACACTCTTGTAACGGTAGAGATTCTGGATGCCATTCCACCCGACCACTTTCTAGGTTGGAAAGAGTGAGGAAATCTTGAACCAGTTTCCGCATCCGCTCAGAGTCAGCTAGGGCAGTTTGGAGCATTACCTGCTGCAACTCTAAGGGCATATCAGGTTCGGTAGCGAGACTTTCTAGGCAAACCTGAATTGTGGACAGGGGGGTGCGGAGTTCATGACCCGTGATCGCGATTAAGTTGCTCCGAGTGCGGTCAAGATCTGCCAACTGCTGGTTCAGGTTTTCCAGGTTAGCGTAGGCTTCAGCTTGAATAATCGCTGCCCCAAGCTGGATAGCGATCGCTTCTACCAGAGCAAGTTCATCTGCTGCCCACTCGTAGGGAGCGCTGCCACAGTGGTGTAGTTCCACTATGCCTAACAACTGACCTTGATACAATATCGGCACCAGCAGCCAGGAACGAATCCCAAATTGACGCGCGATCGCAGCAAGCACAAAAGAGGTGGTAACGCGTTCTGCTTCAGTATCAGCAATATAAACTCTTTCCTGCTGTTGTACTACTTCCTGAAATAGAGGATTATTCTGTAATGGCCAGGTTTGCCCTGCTACAGATGCACCTGATCTTAAAAATTCATGACTAATTGTGGTGTGCAGATCAGTTACCCCAGCACGGTAAAGCAAACACCGACAAGCTACTAACGCTTGTCCGAGTTCTTGTACTGCCACATTGAGAATTTCTTGCGGATGTAGGGGTTGCCCTGTGTGGTTGCCCCGTCGAATAGCAGTAGTAATGGAGTTTACCAGACGCTCTTTCCGTTCTTGAACAGCAATCGATCCGTAGGCTTTAAGCAACTTGTATTGACCCGCTTGAAGGTAAGTTACTAAACGCTGAACGAAGGGGTCGGTGTCAATATTGGGGAATCCTAACTGCGGCGTTGCCTCGCTGCGATTTAGTGATTTTGCAGCCAACGACGAGCGTTTTCTTTGAACGCTTGCCTGGCGTTGTTGAGGACGCGCCAGACCAAAGCTACATCGCGCCTGCTCAATTTTGGATTCCAACTCTGGTCTATAGATTAAAACTCGTTCTAGTAATAAGTCAGCTGCTTTGCAACTCACTTCACGAGCCGAACTCCAAACACCCTCAAACTGGCGAGCTGAATCCATATCAATAGTAGCTGGTAGCTCCAACGAATGCGATCGCCCAACGTTAACTGGGCGCTCTCGGCACACAATACAAGTGGCATAGTGTTGAGAAATTACGACTAAATGCCATTCGTGACTCAACGCATCTTTTTCTGGGTCAAACGCTACAGTTTCGTAATATTCGGAAGCATTAGTGAAATCAGTTTCCGGTGCTGCTAACACATAAAGCTGATCGGTTCGTTGAGCAATCCGCCGATAACGATGAGCTTCCTGGCGATAAAAGCGCTCACTTTGGAAACTAGCAATCAGCAGCGGCTGTTCTGTAGAAAAAGCCAGCGCTTGGTCTTCCATCGCATGAGATAGCGCCGTCAAGGAAGCCTTAAAATAAATTTGAGACTGGAGTTGGGGTAGTTCCTTTAGCAGATCGCTCAGCACAGAAGTTGAAATGCTCATGCCTGTCTTTGGTGATCGCTGCACCTATATTGTCCAGCTGCTGATTTCGCCGTCATAGCTAAATGTAAACTGCTTTCCACTGTACTTACTTATAACTTCAGCGATCGCGTTGGGTTTTGCCTTTTTTGTTTGCTCAAGAGCATTTTTGAGGGATATGGTAGCTTGCTTAGGGAAACGCGATTACTTGTTTAAATGAGACTCTATAAATTTATCTTACCTAAATCGTC
>JAUJND010000004.1 GCA_030446505.1 Chroococcidiopsidaceae cyanobacterium YX2bin18
AGTTTTTTCATCTGGAAATTTTTTGATTGCAATCTTGCCAAATATAATTCAACGCGATTACATTTACAGTGAGAAAAAGTATCAATAACTATGCAAATTGGCATTGAAATCTTTACAGTAAACAAGCGAAACCCCTTAACTATTAGTCGCGGCACAACAGCGCAAACTACAAACATTTGGGTGCAAGTGAAACAAGATGGTATTGAGGGATGGGGAGAAGCGTCGCCATTTTCTTTAGGAAATTGTCAGCAATCTACAGAGACACTTAAGGACGCATTACAGCAGGTTGCACCGAAATTAGAGAAATTCAGTCCGCTAGAAAGGCAACGCGTTGAACTGGTATTACTAGAGATGCAGGTTCCGTCTTCTGCACGGGCGGCATTAGATATGGCGCTGCACGACTGGTTAGGGAAGCGGGTAGGATTACCGCTATGGCAGATGTGGGGATTAGATCGCAACGTAATTGTGCCAACTTCAGTGACGATTGGAATTAATTCGCCCCAAGCCGCAAAAGGCAGAGTGCGCGACTGGCTACAATTTACTGATGTCCGTGTTTTTAAAATAAAACTAGGTAATCCAAATGGAATTAGGGCAGATCAGGAGATGTTGATGGCGGTGCGGGAGGAAGCACCAGCAAAGGATCTATATGTTGATGCTAATGGAGGTTGGAGTTTAGCCGATGCAGTTACTATGTGCAATTGGCTAGAAAATCTGGGTGTGAAGTATGTCGAACAACCGCTACCGCAAGGAGAGGAATATAACCTAGCTCAACTCAAAGAGCGATCGCCTCTACCAATCTTTGTCGATGAAAGTTGCCTCACCAGCCGCGATATTCCCCAACTAGCAAACTGTGTAGATGGCATTAATATCAAACTAATGAAAGCAGGCGGATTAACCGAGGTAATGCGAATGGTACATACAGCACGAGCATCTGGGTTACAAGTAATGTTTGGTTGCTATTCTGATAGTTCGCTCTCAAATACAGCAGCAGCACACCTCTCCTCACTAGCTGATTATCTAGATTTAGACAGCCACCTTAACTTAAAAGATGATCCTTTCGTTGGAGCAACGATCCAAAACGGGCGATTGCTACCAAACGATCAGCCAGGATTGGGGGTACGCCGTGCGGCTGAAGCCTGATCAGCGTCTAGTTATCTTGCTCCATGATGGGATTCAAGGAACTCAAGGCAAAACTGGACTAGCACTTTTACGCTACAGTCAGGCTCCAATTGTGGCAGTGATTGATCGCCAATGTGCAGGTGAATCATTGCCTGCTTTAACCGGAATTGCGCGTGAAGTGCCGATAGTTGCAACAGTAGCTCAAGCTTTGGCTTATGCCCCAGATGTGCTGGTAATTGGCATCGCTCCATCGGGGGGAGAATTACCAAATGAGTGGCGGCAGGAAATCAAGCAAGCTATCGTAGCTGGGTTATCAATTGTTAATGGGTTGCATACGCCGTGCCTACCAGAACTACGGGATACTTTGCGAGCAGGACAATGGATTTGGGATGTGCGTCAAGAACCATCTGATTTAACGATTGGCAGTGGGAAAGCGCGATTACTTACTTGTCAGCGGGTATTAACTGTTGGGACAGATATGGGAGTTGGCAAAATGTCAACTAGCCTAGAGCTAAATTTGGCAGCACAGCGGCGGGGTTTACGCTCTTTATTCCTGGCAACAGGGCAAGCTGGTTTAATGATCGCTGGCAATGGCGTACCACTAGATGGAGTGCGGGTAGATTTTGCTGCTGGTGCTGTGGAACAACTAGTAATGTGCGGCAAAGATTACGATATGCTGCACATTGAAGGACAAGGTTCACTGTTACACCCAGGTTCAACCGCAACTTTACCGTTAATTCGGGGTACACAACCGACACAGATGATATTAGTCCACCGAGCCGGACAGACTCATATTCGCAACCATCCTCATGTACCGATTCCGCCTCTTGCTAAAGTGATTCAGTTATATGAAACAGTTGCCGCTGCTGGTGGTGCATTTACTCCTGTGCCTGTAGTAGCGATCGCCCTCAATACTGCCCACCTAGAAACCGCAGTTGCTCAATTGGCTATTGAGCAAACACAGACAGAAACTGGACTTCCATGCACCGATGTCGTCCGTTTCGGGGCAGATGCGCTGTTAGATGCAATATTAGACTAGGTGGTGTAGTAGGGTAAGCGAAATTTCCTGCCTTGGCGACGTTTAGGCTAAATGGACAAGGAGACAACATTTTGTTATTCCCAGGGTGGAATGTCGGTTATATAATGCCTCAGTAATACTTTCTCCACTTCTCTATTGATTGCTATTTATCCTGGTAGCTTTGACCCGATTACCTTGGGACACCTTGACATCATTGAGCGCGGCTGTCGACTCTTTGAGCAGGTAATTGTTGCTGTGCTCCGAAACTCAAATAAAACGCCGCTGTTTACTATGCAGGAGCGCCTAGACCAAATTCGTCTATCTACGCAACATCTCACCAATTTAGAAGTAGACAGCTTTGATGGTCTTACAGTTAATTATGCTCAGATGCGTCAAGCGCAAGTTTTGTTAAGGGGTCTTCGGGTGCTTTCCGACTTTGAAGCTGAACTTCAAATGGCTAATACTAATAAAACCCTTTCTACTCAAGTTGAAACTATTTTTTTGGCAACTTCAAATGAGTACAGTTTTTTAAGTAGTAGTCTGGTAAAAAGAGATTGCCAGGTTTGGTGGCTCCGTCGATCATCTTGTCCCTCAGCACGTCGCCCTGGATATTTACCGATGTTACGCCAAGACTCACCCCACATAGAACCCAACCAGACCCAGCCTGAGCCTTTTCCCAGTGGCTCAGGTGGTATGGATGTCCAACGAGAATTAAACCGCCTAGAGGAGATTGTTCTTGCTAGTCCACACATTCCGCTGACACGGCGAACACTGGTGGATGAAGAACAGTTACTTGATCCGACTGGATTTAGTACGGGTGCATTTACCAACCGTTTTTCAGGAGGCTCAGGCTATTGTTCAACAAAAACAGGAAATTATCCTCCAAGCAGAACAACACGCTGAAAGAATTATTCAGGTAGCACAAGCTAGAGCGGCGCAAATACTAAATGAAATGGACATTATTCAGCTAGCAGAACTTTAAGCCACCCAGATGCGTCAACAAGTGCTGCAGGAGTGTGAAGCCGCTCAGGAGCAAAACTCCTCTGAAATTGAGCAGATACGTTCTCAAGCTCGACAGGAGTTGGAAAAAATGCGGCTTGCTGCGATCGCCGAGGCTGAAATTCAACAAGGGAGCGGATGACTACGCCGATAATGTTCTCCAAAGTATCGAGCAGCAACTTAGCGATATGTTACAAATTATCCGTAACGGGCGGCAACAACTTCCTTTCACCACCACACAAGTCATCTTCAATAGAAATTTAACGTTGCTTTGATAAATTTATATCTTTTAGTTAAGCGCACAAACACGTCAGCTTACTCTGCGGATGTCCCACTGTTTAAGAAAATTTCTAGCATGAGGACGAGCAGAAGTTTTTATTCACTTCCTGAATTTGGATAAGTTGCAAAATCACAAACATTCTGATGACTTTTATTGAGCTTATTACACTCATATAAAATGCTCATCATAGCCATGATTTTCTGTTGCTGACTTAAGTTATATTTTAATTTCTCCCTATAATTTACAACTGGCTCATCACATACACATTGCCACATTTTTTAATTAAAATTAACATAATGAATTTGCTTCGATGTCTGTATTTGCTACCTGCTCTTATCTAATTGCAGACAGCGCTTTTAGGCTTTTCGGGGCAACATATTTAAAGCTAGTAGAACGTTTATTCGTTCAGAGGCAAAGTTATGATTGTCAATGCCCAAAGTTCGGCTTTATCTCAGCGTTTGAAGCAGGTCTTCCAGACTATTAATCAGGAAAGTTGTCCTCGGTCTTTCAACTTTCATATGCACACGATCCATTCTGATGGCAAATTACAACCAGCAGCGTTGATTGACCAGGCGATTACTATTGGTCTTAAGGACTTGCGATCACAGATCACCACACGCTCAGCGGATACCAAGCTGCTCAGCGCTGTTTAGAAAACTGGAAATTGAGCAACCCCCAGTTAAAAAATAGCTCCTTACCTCCGGAGTGGTGCGAAATTAACGCGAACCTCTTGGGCATCGAAGTCCACATTTTAGGCTATGCCTTCGAGCCAGCACACCCCAAGCATTGCGCCTTATATTCAAAGAAAAGCTACTACTGGTAATGCT
Source organism: Chroococcidiopsidaceae cyanobacterium YX2bin18 (assembly GCA_030446505.1). Classification (GTDB taxonomy): domain Bacteria; phylum Cyanobacteriota; class Cyanobacteriia; order Cyanobacteriales; family Chroococcidiopsidaceae; genus JAHHHE01. The sequence continues at coordinate 4,244 of JAUJND010000004.1, forward strand.
TATCAAGCAGCTAACGTAATTGCTGCTATTCATCAAGCGGGAGGACTAGCGGTGCTTGCTCACCCGGCTCGTTACAAGCGATCGCGACTTCGAGTTAATCAGCCACGCGGCGCAATTAGGCATCGACGGCGTTGAAGCATTTTACGCTTACAATAATCCCCTATCCATGGCAACCCAGCCCCACAGAAACCAAACAGGCGCAAAAGCTAGCTGCCATCCATAACTTATTAAATACTTGTGGTACTGATACTCACGGTCTCAGCTTGCTCCAGCGCCTTTAGAACAAAATTGGGACTATTTCGCAACTCTTTTACTAAATTGTTTTAGCTGATATTCAGTAACATTCTTAATATAAGTTTGCCCTACTCACAAATGAGCGAGGCAATATAAAGCAATATTAAAAATATTAGAAACTCTTAGTTAAAAAACTGCCATTATGGTGATGATGCTAACGCTTGTCAAGACTAGCAGAACTCCCATAGAGATTGACTGACCCAAATGCCTTGAGGATTTTGTAACTTTTCATAGCTAGACTTTATTTGTTTATTAGGGATGTTATTAACACTACCATTAAGGTCATGAGGTAAACAAATCATGACAAAAACTTAAAGTAATGTAAATTTTCTTAAGAAAACTGAAATTTAGATCCTTTCTCTCCTGTCCGCATCTGACCGAAATATTGCAGTGTGTTACTTATAAAATAAATTTAAACCCAATTGTGTAAAATATCACATATAAAATTAATGCCCTAACCATTCCTCCGCTAGAAGTAAGGTGCAATATTAGCAGTTACTTTTTTAAGGAAAAGGAGTAGGGAATATTACCATGAACAAATTGAATTCTTTTTTAAAAGCTCTCGACTCCAACTCTTAACTAGTTCTTTGCTAGGAGTTATATTTTCAATCAGCGCTGCTTACGGCTTTACAAGTATCAGATGGAACACTGTCGCACCATCGCCAGTTGGTCGTTCTGAGGCTCAGGGTGCGGTTGTGGACGGGAAGCTTTACGTGTTCTGTGGGAACTCCGTTAGATCAGACGTTTACAACCCGGCTACCAATACTTGGAGGCGGATTGCAGATTTACCCAAACCATAACTCATGCTGGGACAGCGGTGGTTGGCAGAAATATCTATCTAGCTGGCGGCTATGTAAACAAGCAGAAGGCGGTGTAATTTTTGCTATCCGAGATGTCTGGAGATACAACATAGACACGAATAAATGGACTGCTAATTTGCCTCCACTACCTGATGCACGCGGCAGCGGGGATTGGAGGTTCTGAATGGGAAACTTCACTTCTTCAAGGGTATAGATATCAGACGTGCGGATCATCGGGAACACTGGGTGCTATCGCTGAATGGTGGGACGAGATGGATTTCATCTGCACCGCTTCCCAACTTCCGCAATCATATGGGGGACGCGGTGCGTGGGGGAAACTCTACGCGATTGGTGGTCAGTTTACTCAGGATCATACTGGTGCTAAAGCATCTGTATATAGATGGAATCCAGACACGAACAAATGGACAACAGTGGCACCTCTGCTCGTCCTCGCTCACACATACTGCAACCTTTGTATTAGGCAATCAAATCGTCGTTGCCGGGGGCATAACCACCAGCGGAGCATCAGTGCGTGATGTAACAGCATATGATCCGCAGTTCAATAAATGGACAGCACTAACTCCCCTACCCGCAGCAGGCTCTTTTGCCGAAGGTTACGCTTCAGGTGTGGCTGGAAGCGGTGGCGGTAAAATTTTCCACACAACGGGTAGAGGCTTTCAAAAAACTCCATTGAGGTGTACCTGTCCTGAACTAACCCGTGACTCTTGCCAAGTAGTGCGATTAGTAACACCTGGAGATGTTCTAAAGTTAATCTGGCATAAACCTATTTTATCAGTCCGTTTTCCAGGGCAAAGCGAACTAACTCCCGTACGGCTATTTGTAACCCTCTTGCTCAACAAGCGACTACCTCACTTTTCCACATTACGGACGCTAGTTTCTAAGCGACGGGCGATTTCTTTGTTCATTAGCCCTTCAGTTACCAAGTTTAAAACACTCTGTTCTCTAGGCGTGAAGTCGATTTTAATCGGGGTAGGGTTTTGTCCAATCGCTTGACGCTGAGTTAATAAAGCCTTAATTTGAGCAATTTGATTTGCTAGATCAGCAATATCAGGATCACCGTCACCGATTGTTTGAGTTGTTGCTGCACGACGGAGCAAGTTTTCCACGATTGCTACCAATTCATCTGGATCAAACGGTTTGGGTAGATAAGCATCAACACCAGCTTGATAACCCTGAATCCGGTCTGTAGTCATGCCTTTAGCAGTTAAAAATACTACTGGCAGTTTTTTGAAGCGGGGATCATCCCGCATCTGCTTGAGGAACTGATAACCATCGACCTGCGGCATCATAATATCCGAAATTACTAAATCAGGGGTGTTTTTCTGCACCAACTCCCAACCCTCACGAGCGTTACTGGCAACTTGAACGTTGAAACCACTTTCTTGCAGATAGTCTTTAACGGCTTCACGCAATCCCGGTTCATCGTCAACCAGTAAAAGTTGTGCTGACATCTATGCTTCCCTTAGCGCTGTTTTATCAAAGCAAAAATTAGAGACTAGGCAAGAATCAAGAAATATCTCTTACGCTTACCCTAGTCTCATATATAGCCTATCTTCTAACCTAAGCGCCCCTTCAGCGAGTGCTAATCGGTAATAATTTTTGCTGAAACTGGGCAAATGTGTTTGTCTGCAAAACCGCGATCGCCCGTGCATATTGCGGATCACTCTGAGTGCCAATCAATGTTGGATTAGTTGCTAATTCTCGTTCCTGCGCTGATGTCAACTCTATCTTGACATCTGGGGTAATTCCCTTGTGGCTGATGTCTGTTCCTTTAGGAGTGTAGTAGTGGGCGATCGTCACTGCCAAACCAGAACCATCTGAGAGCGAATGCACTGACTGGACTAACGCTTTGCCAAATGTTTGGCTGCCAACGACTACTGCTCGGCGATTATCTTGCAGAGCGCCAGAGAGAATTTCACTGGCACTTGCGGAATTACCATCTACTAGTACCACTAGGGGTCGTTTAGTTAGTGACGTATGATTTGCTGCCATATCTTCAGTTTCACCAGCACGGTCTACTGTGCGGACAATTGAGCCAGTTTCCAGCCACATCCGCGCAATTTCAATACTTGAGTGCAACAAACCGCCAGGATTACCGCGCAAATCTAACACAAACGAGTCAACTCGCTGGCGATTGAGGTCTTGAATTGCCCGCTGCATTTGATCTGCTGCATGGGCGCTAAACTCTCGCAGACTAATATAGCCAACGCGCCTCTTACCTTCTTGCTTGAGTGTGTAACGAACTGTTGGCACTTCAATGTTAACGCGGGTTAGTTTCAGGTCAAAATGACTCTTGTTTTGCCGTGCAATTCGCAGAGTAACAACTGTACCTGCTTTACCGCGAATCATTTTCGAGGCATCTTGTACCTCTAGTCCTTGGGTTTTTTGACCATCAATTGCTAAAATTTTGTCTCCAGCTTTAATTCCAGCAATGAATGCGGGAGAATTCTCGATCGCTTCCACAACAGTCAGATGGTTGTCTTCGTTCAATTCCATCCGAATTCCCACCCCTGAAAGTTCCCCAGCTGTTTGGTTAGTTAAAGCTTCAAACTGTTTGGGGTCTAGAAAGCGAGTGTAAGGATCTCCCAGCTTTTCTAAAGCTTCTTGAACGGCAGTGTAAGCCTGTTCGCGAGAGGTATAGTTTTTACTCAAAAGGCTCTGCCTAGTTGCTTGCCAGTTGACTTTGTTAAATGTGCCATCAACATACTCGCGGTTAACAAGTTGCCAAACTTCATCAACTATTGCTTTGGGACTATCCTGTAGCGCGGCGCGGACAGAACGACACCAGCCGGGAGCAAATAAAGGCAAAATAGCACTTGTGGCGATCGCTCCACTAAAGAGGGAAGCTTGGAGCAACGAGAAGCGTCTTGAAGATTGCAGCATTGATATTGGCGCTCGTTAAGTTGAGAATATTGACTGATTCCATCGCCACGACAATGTGGTTTTGAGAAGGAGTTACTTACTATACACCCAGCATATTATTGATTACGGTGAAGATAATTGCTTTGTTTAAGTCTTAAATTATTAACATACTCATACTGTTCAATCAGATAACAAGGAATTTGTGACAGTTCACCCAGTGTCCTAATCTCCTGAAAGCTTTATTGACTCTAGCATTTTAGAAGTTGGATTGCTAGTAACCGCTGCTTGTAAAGCTAATGATTTAGCGTCAAAGTATTTACCTTAAAATTTATTGTGCTTCTAGGGTGTTTGTCAGAGCAATTACTTGAATAGTAGACAAAGGAACTTCAGAGAAATACTGTCGCTGAAATTGTTCTTCTTGCACAGCTGCAATAAATTTCTCAATTGTTTGCCAACACTCACTATCTGAAGTTGGTTCTACTAATCCAGTTGTGCTAATTCTAAAAAACCGTTCTTGGAAGCTAACTTTAAAGCCTAAACAAGTCAGGGCTTTAAACCCAAGTTGCAACAGTTGATCGCTGATCCCCAACTTCTGGCAGAATTGAATCCGGGTAACAGTTTGACCAGTCCGACTGAGATATTTTGCAATTCCTACTAATTGTTGCCAAATATGACTAGGTGGGACTACTTGTGGTTTTTTCCAAGTAATTGCTAGTTTTTGATTTAGATGGAGCGATCGCCTCACCCAAGCTCGTAAATCATCCCAACTAGTGGGACAAGTTTCGAGTAGCAAAACTTCTGTTGCGATCGGCAATTCTTGATCACGCCAATCTAAAATCCAGTCCGATTGAGTTGAGGTGGTATGAGTTGCAGTGGCACAGGGACGCACTGCCAGCAGCCGTACCTCATATTGATTCTCATAACTGTTGTAATCTAGTTCCACAATTGCATCACACCGACCTTGAGGAATTTCATCACGGTAGTGTCCCCACCAAACGCCAGGAAATCCAATTTTCGCGGAGTCATCCCGAACTTTAAAATTAGTTTTGATATAGCGAACTTCTTTATCTTGAAAATCTTTAATATTGCGATTCCAGATATTTTCAAACCAGCAGTTTTGTAAAAGCATTTTCGGTGCTGGATTGCCCATGCCGCAAGGCTCCAGTAGTTTCAGTTCCCAAAACAAATTTTTACCCAACTCTGCCACTGTTATTACCAAGTCTGCCTGGATTACTGGCATCTGGCTACCCCCCAACAATTGCCGCGATCGCTGGTTAATCGCCTCGGTAAATAAAGGAATATTCTCAACTGGCAAACTTAACCCAGCTGCGAAGGGATGTCCGCCAAAGCGATGTAACAAATGTGCTTGCGCCTTTACTAACTCGTATAAATCAACTTTATTTACAGAACGAGCAGAACCACGAGCCAGAACAGGAGAGGAAGAGACAAGGAAAGTGGACTCCATCTATTCCCCCTTGTCTCCTTGCTCCCCTTGTCCATCTATTCCCCCTTGTCCCCTTGTCTCCTTGTCCCCTTGTCCATCTATTCCCTCTGTACTCAACAAAACTGTAGGTCGTCCGGTTTCTTGTGCTACTTGTCCGGCGACTAGCCCCAACACCCCAACAGACCATTGGGCATCTTCTAGGACGATAACGCTGGTTGTTGATAAGTCGAGTTGCTTCAGCTTTTGCGTTACTTGGTAAGAAACATCTTTTTGTAAAGACTTACGCCGGGCGTTTGCCAGTTCCGTATCTTCAGCCAACTGATTACAGCGCTGCACATCACGGCTAGTAAGCAACTCCACACAAAAAGAAGCATCGCCTTGAATACGACTGACGGCATTAATTCGGGGACCAAGACCAAAAGAAATATCTGTTGGGCGATCGCCGTTTTTTCGGCATAATTCCAGTAAGCGCCCTACCCCTGGTCGTCGCCGTTGTTCTGGTGGTTGTTTTAAATACTGTTGGAGTTTTTCAATTCCCCGTTGTGCCAAATAGCGACAATCTCCACTTAGTTGAACTAAATCTGCAATTAGACCAATCGCCACCAAATCTAGTAAATCTTCTACAGGCTGTTGAGCTATGTGCGGTAGTGTTTGATCAAGTGCTTCCACTAGCTTATAGGCAACAGCTACTCCTGAAAGATGAAACAGTTGGTGGTCTACAGGTAGATAGCGGGGATTAATGATAGCCGTAACAAGTGGACGCTCAGGAGGTAATGTATGGTGATCCGTAACAATTACATCTATTCCTAGCAAGTTTGCATAGTTAATTTCATCAATATTTGTACTCCCAGTGTCGCAAGTAACAATTATATGACAGCCTTGCTTAACTAACTTATCTATTCCTTGACAGTTGAGACCGTGAGATTCTGTCAACCGATTGGGGATGTAGTAAAAAAGCTGGCTATTTTGAGCAAAAAACTCTCCTAAGCCATCCCATAAAACAGAGGTGGCTGTGATGCCATCAGCGTCAAAGTCTCCCCAAATGGCGACAATTTCCTGGCGATCGCGTGCAACTCGCAATCGTTCCACAGCAAGGTGCATTTCTTGACCAAACTCAAACGGACTTGCTGGTTGATACAAGTTTGGATTGACAAATCCAGCCAGATGTTGCCGATCTCGAATTCCCCGCTGCCATAGTAGTTGAGCGGCATTTTGTCCAGAATCAGGGGCATAGTCTCTCACCGCTTGAACGAACCACTCTGGCGGGTGTTCTATTGGTGCTATAGTCCATTGCTGTTGCTCAGGCATTGTTGTGGATTAAATTGCTACTTCTTGAATGGTAGCGAGATCTAACAGTTCATTTGTACTGGTGGTTGCACTTTCTGACAGAACTGAATCTTTGTCACAAGTATTGCGATCGCACCGAACGGCAAATTGACAGGAATCACACTTGTTACCTTCAGCTACTTGTGGAAATAACTCTCCCTGCTCATAGCGTTGCAGCCAATAAGTTAGCTGCTTTAATAGCTGGTGTAGTTTCTGTTCAGTTTTTTGGTGCTGAGTATTGTTATACGTTAATTTAATGCTTTGGGGAGCTTCGGACTGGACAAACCAGTAAGTCATTGAAATCTGTTCCGGCAGATAATCACTAGTTTCAGCCAATACATATAAATATAGGAGTGTTTGCCAATTCTGTTCTAACCAACGTCTATTTTGCGGTTTGGGGTAAGTTTTCCAGTCTAGAATTTGAGCAGAGCGCTCGTCTGCAATCAACAAGTCATAGATAACTGTTAGCAAATAGTCTTCAACTTGCAGTGTGCGACAGTGTTCACTTTCGCGGAATTGACTATTTAGAGGTGTCAAAATATCCGGTGCTGCACTAGCAAAGGCAGTCATCCAGCGTTGCAACTGAGCATCTTCTTGCACTAGCGATGCGATCGGTAAGCCTAGTTCTCGTTGCTGCATTAGCAAGTGAAAGCGGCTTCCCCAAGTTTGTCGTTCTTGATGCTCTGGATTGGCAGGAGATGCAAGTTGCTCTAAATAAGTATGTTGAAACTGACGCGGACAACGTTCTAATAAGTTCAGCTGCCCTTGGGATAATCGCATATAGATATCAGCTTTTTTAGCTGAGTAGAACTTATGTATTGATAGAAATACAATAGAGTAGATTCATTGGTAGTTAGTACCAGCCTCTGTTGATTCGTAAAACGTGATGCAGACACCAGCCTGATCTAAAACTGCAAACTCCTTTGTTCCCCAAGGTTTTGATTGCAGCTTTCCATTTTTGTGAATCATCTGCCCACCTTTTGCCAGATACTCTTCGTAAAGCTGCTCAACGTGCTTAACTTCAATGCGGAAGCTGGTTTCTTCTGCCAGATGCTTGTCGTCATTCTTGCAGAGGAAAATTTCAACCGCATCGCGTTTAACGATCACCATCGTAGGTGGGCTGTCCTCTTGATAGATTTTTGTAAAACCAAGCTGTTGCTCATAAAACCTGATTGCCTTGTCAACGTTACCTCCTGCTGGAATAAGTGGGGTTAGGTTGCCAAGTATGGGGGTGTTGCTCATGGTTGAGTCCTTAAGTTTAATTTTAGTGGCAGCCAATCTTTTAAACCTACACTCTGCCAACTTTATTATTAATGCGTTTCTGGTAGTAATGCATAGTAATGGTAAGCTGGGAAGCCAGAAACTTAAATCATTGTAGACGACTCAATGAACTGTCCCAAGTGCCAATCAACTCAAATCATCAAATACGGACATACGCACCTACGGCAAACCTCGATTTCGTCGCCAAGACTGCGGACGACAGTTTGTAGAGAACGCGAGCCGACAACCGATTGCTCAGGCAACTCTCGCCAATTGATTGATAAACTGTTGCTTGAACGCTTGGCACTAGCAGCCATTGCACAGGTGACGGGAGTGTCTGAGCGTTGGCTGCAACTGTACGTCAATCAAAAGTATTATCAAACTCAAAGACAGTAGAAGTTGCCCCAAAAAAGGGGTCGGTTGACGATGCAACTGGACGAGATGTGGTCATTTGTCGGTTCTATGGGAACAAACAATGGATTTGGTTAGCCATCGATGCTGATAGCCGTGAAATTGTCGGTGTATTTGTTGGTGATCGTTCTCGTCAAGCGGCAAAGGGGCTATGGCAATCGTTACCTACGGTTTATCGCCAGTGCGCTATCTGCTACACCGATTTCTGGGAAGCCTATGAACAAGTATTGCCCAGTAACCGGCATCGAGCAGTTGGTAAAGAAACAGGAAAAACCAGTTATATTGAGCGGTTCAACAACACCCTGCGGCAAAGAGTGGGGCGCTTAGTTCGCAAAACCTTGTCTTTCTCCAAAAAGTTGAGCAATCACATCGGGGCGGTTGGTACTTTGTGCATCACTACAATACCTCCCTTCGCTCCTGACCATTACTATTCACCACTACCGCGTTTCTATTATATTTAGTGGGGAAAGTCAGTGAGCGCCTTGAATAGCTCTAGTTTAACAAGAGGCGATCGCTCCTACAGAAACACGGTAGCGATTACTTTTGCTTAAAGACTTAGTTAAATTAAGTTTGAGGCAGTAGAATAAGCGGTATTTAGTGAGAAGTTAGACTAAAGATAGCTCACTTTCTGCATTCCTGAAGCGGTATGAATCCTTTGAAAGAAATTGTGGAAAAACTGGAATACTTATCTGAATCTGACCTTCAGGAAGTTCTCGACTTTGTTGATTCGCTCGTGACTGCCAAAGAACACACATTACCAGGGGAATGCAATCAGCGACAGACAGAGAACAATGAGAACTACTCTGTTGAGTGGATTGGGGAAGTGTTGGTTGTGCAAGGTGAAGGGCAGAGAGACTGGGTATCTGAGCATGAACTACGAGAAGAACGTATCAGACATTTGGCACGAGAGTGAAAGTATTGTTTGATACCTCAGTACTAGTGGCAGCGTTTATAGCCAATCATCCTGAACATACCGATAGCTTGCCTTGGTTGCAGCGCGTTCAAGCAGAAAAAATTGCTGGCTTCATTTCTGCTCATACAATAGCTGAACTTTATGCTGTACTAACTCGCCTGCCTCGCCAACCTCGAATTAGCCCCTGCTTTAGCCCAACGATTAATTAAAGAAAACCTGAACAGATTTCATACTGTTATTCCTACTACCGAAGATTACCAAGAAACAGTTGCCAGAATGGTCAGTTTAAATCTTCCAGGGGCAGGAATTTATGATGCGTTAATTGCCCAGGCTGCTATCAAAGCAGAAGTGGATGTGTTGCTGACGCTCAATCCAAATGATTTTAGGCGTTTGGGAGAAGATGTTGATCAATTGGTACGTTTACCAGTGTGAAAAAAATGTTAATTCACTGTTGCAGTTGTAGGCGATCGCCATATCTATCTCTAGTTGCTGGCTTAAATTATAGAATAGCGATTACTCTTGTTGCCTCACAAATCAACAAATAACCCGCCAACTTAGCTAAACTAAATTTGTGCTATTGTTGCAGGTTCAAGCATCATGTCTGTTACCAAATTAGATCCAGATGTTGAGCTAGAAGATGTTATCTTTCCTCCTGGCGACTTACTCAGTGATGAACCTCCCTTGGAAACTGAACTACATCTGCGGCAACTGGTACTGCTGATTCAATGCCTGGAGTTGTGGTGGAAAGATCGCCAAGATTACTATGCTTTTGGCAATCTCACTATCTACTACAGTCCGCGCCCAACTCAAATCAGAGCAATTTCGGGGTCCTGATTTTTTTGTAGTGCTAGGTACTGAGCGTAAACCACGTAAAAGCTGGGTTGTCTGGCAAGAGGATGGCAAGTACCCCAACGTAATTGTTGAAATTCTCTCTAATACAACAGCCAAAACTGACAGAGGTTTAAAAAAGCAAATCTATCAAGATACTTTCCGTACTCCTGAATATTTCTGGTTTGAACCCAATAGTTTTGAATTTCAAGGATTTCAATTAGTTGGTGGTCAATATCAAGCGCTACAGCCTAACTCCCAAGGCTGGTTATGGAGTCAACAACTAGAATTATATTTGGGTATCCATGCAGAAAAAGTTACGTTTTTTTACCCCTGATGGTCAGTTAATATCCACTCCCGAAGAAACAGCCGCCGTTGAACAACAGCAGAGGGAATTGGCACAACAACAGGCTAAAGAACTAGAGTCTTTATTGGGTCGCTATCGAGAACGCTTTGGTGAGTTACCGGAATGAAATCATACCTTAGTCAGCACGAACACACTACCTTCGTTACCTCGCCCAATTCGCAGATCCTGATCAAGATAGGTAATGTCCAGCCAGCCTTGTTGGTTGCGGCTATTAAGACCAAAATCAATTGCTGTAAATTTTGCGCCCGACTCAATCTTTTGGATAAAATCAGCTGGAGATTGGTAGTTAATTAAGCGTTGTAAACCTAAGATAGACCGCTCAAATTTAACTTCAACCCGGCGTTCTGACACTGGCTCAAATCGAGCAGCAACGCTGACTAATCCCTCAAGGTAGGGTAAGCCATAAACCTCAGCAATGTTATACACACTCTGCGTTTTAACGCCAATATATTGATATATTTGTCCTAGCTTAAGTAATGGCAGTTGGTCAATGTTCAACAGACCTTTACTCGTGGTGTAGAGTAATCGCCAATTGCCGTCAAGTAAATCGCCAGATTCAACCGGACGCGGTGTGGGGTTGCGGTCTTCTAATTGAGCGATCGCCATTAAAATAGCTTGTTTGTCCCGCTCAGTTGCCACTAGTCCGCGATTTGTTCCGGCGATCGCTTCCATTAGTGCTAATTTTCCAATCATTGCTCACCTTTATTCTATTGGTGCAACTAAGAATTCTGATAATTCTGTACTACCTTTATCTAAGGTCATATCATTACCTCTTACCTCATCTTATTCATCAATCTTCTACTGGTTTGCACTATAAGATTTGATAATTTTTTTGACTGTTATCTTGACATCTAGTGTTAATTTACCCATCTCTATTTCTGAAATGATAAACTCTATAGTGTCTAAGTTAGATTATTTTATTCCGACTAAACTTTTATATGCTCAAATCTCCGCTACGTGAAGAACCCCGTGAACAGAAAGCTGCTGTGATTCGCTCGAAGCATGAGTCTTCTCTATTGGACTGGTTAGAGGCAAGTGGACGTTTAATAGCGCGTGATATTCAAGAACCTGAGTATCTGGAAGCAGAAGAAGAAATTTCCGGGCTGATAGATGTTGATGATGTCACCTACGATGATATTGAAGATGACGACGATGCCCTAGATTTAGAGGAGTAGTCTATTGTGAGTGTGTGGTGTAAACGGTAAATTTCGTGGAAGCTAAATCATCTTCAGATTCGTCCTTCAATCTCTCTGGAAATAGTCTGCTTGCAATACTTAGTGCCGTAATAAGTCTAGCGGTAGTAATTATTGATTGGACAGCAAATCGACTACCGTGGCAACCGATATCACTTACACTTCCTTTACTACTCTGTGCTTTGATAACATCTGGGTTAGGCTACTGGGTAGTGCCGCTCCTCCAGAAGCTAAAAACTGGGCAAGTTATTCGAGAAGATGGTCCTCAAAGTCATTTAAAAAAAGCAGGCACTCCAACCATGGGCGGGGTGTTTTTTGTCCCTGTGGCGGTAGCAGTTGCCCTTGTATTGTCTAGCTTTGCTGCGCCTGTTGTTGCCGTGTGTACACTCACTTTGGGCTATGCGGTGATCGGCTGGGTGGACGATTGGCAAATCCTGCATCGTAAGTCCAATAAGGGCATCTCACCCCGGATGAAACTTGCTTTGCAGATTATTTTTGGAGCATTGTTTTGTCTGTGGCTGGCATGGAATCAATCGGGTAATATCACAACAATTGCTTTACCCTTTAGTTTTACCCTACCATTAGGGCTACTATTTTGGCTGTTGGCTGTATTTGTGCTTGTTGCCGAAAGTAATGCTACAAATTTAACAGATGGTGTTGATGGTTTAGCGGCTGGAACTGCTGCGATCGCCTTCTTAGGATTAAGTGTTCTGATTGCTCACACTTCACCAGAGTTAATGGTTTTTTGTGCTTGCATGAGTGGCAGCTGTTTGGGCTTTTTAACTCATAACCGCAACCCAGCCCGTGTTTTCATGGGGGATACAGGTTCTTTGGCATTAGGAGGTGCTTTAGCTGGTGTAGCTCTGTTAACTAATACTCTGTGGGCGCTATTTATTCTCAGTGGTGTCTTTTTTGTGGAAACTCTCTCAGTAATGGCGCAGGTAAGCTACTACAAAGCGACCAAGGGTTCAGACGGCATCGGTAAGCGCCTATTCAAAATGGCACCGTTACATCATCATCTTGAGCTTTCTGGCTGGTCAGAACTCCAAGTGGTTGCTGTGTTTTACACGATTAACGCAATTTTGGCTCTGCTATGTTTTTGGCTACGCTGAGTAATTAGCAGACTGTATATACTGAGAGAACACCATAGCCTGAATCTGCTTATGACTGCGTTCACCATCAGTCTGGAACCAGTAATTCACATGAGTGACGAACAGTTTTATCAGCTGTGTCGTGTCAATCCTGATGTGAAGTTTGAGCGCAGTGCAACTGGGGAACTCGTTGTTATGGCACCAACTGGAGGAGAAACAGGCAGTTACAACTCAGAAATTAATGCTGATTTTGTGATTTGGAATCGTCAAGCTCAACTTGGTAAAGTTTTTGATTCTTCAACCTGCTTTAAACTCCCTAAAGGCGGCGATCGCTCTCCAGATGTTGCCTGGATTGCTCTAGAACGATGGAATAAGCTCAGTCGTGAACAACAACGCAAGTTTCCGCCTATTGCACCAGACTTTGTACTAGAACTTCTTTCCCCAACTGATAACTTGGAGAAGACTCACGCAAAGATGCAGGATTATCTCAACAGTGACGTGAGGTTGGGTTGGTTAATTGACGCAGACAATCGCATTGTTGAAGTTTACCGGATAAATCAGCCAGTAGAAGTTTTGAAGGAACCGAAACAACTCTATGGAGAAAATGTGCTGCCTGGATTTGTTTTGGATTTGAACAGTGTTTGGTAAATACGCTAACGCAGTAGGGACTTGTAAGGGCGTAGGCAAAGCCCGCCACAGGCATCGCCTCAAATTTGTTAAGGGGAAGTTAATTTGTCTTGCAACGGGGCAGGATCATCCAACTCAGCAAAAGCGACTTTTACACACGCACGAACACCCTTCCAATCACGTTCTGATAATTTACCAATTAAAACTAAATTAGCAGAGGGTGGCAGAGTGACAACAAAACTGCGGAAAACAGATGCAACCCGCAAACCTGCTGTTTCCCAATCTTGAAGTGCATAGTCAGTAGCTCCTAGACCAGTTCTCTGAGAAGTAATGAGTCCAACTATCACATCGGGACGAATTTTGTGGTATTTAGCTGACGATAGAACTACAGCAGGGCGACGTTTTATCCCAGTAACAGCAGGAAAATCTACTGTGACTACATCACCTGGATTAAAAGTCAAGCAAGCTCCTCGTCTTCAGGGAAGATTGTAGATGCATATTGCAATGAGAAATTTGCTAGATCAGTTTGATCTTGTTCAGTCCAAGTATCACCTTGATCGATAACAGACTCATTTTGCTGGACTAACTCATTGAGGATAAGGGTTGCTAAACGTAGCCGCTCATTTGGTGACAGGATACGAACAACTTGGCTATAAACTTCTTGAGCAGTGGTTGGCATAAATAAGTTCTCCTAACGTTCATCCTAGCCTGAACTAGTCATCCAATGTCGTAATGCGTCTGGCTGCAACGATATTTAGTTTCTGCATAGCCATGCATCTTACCTCCAATAGAAGTAATCTTTAATAAATCTGTTGCTCAACCTTATCCTGATAGTAATATCAACCTTTATCTTCAAAGTCTAAAGTTTAACTGATTTCACATGGCTCAAGACTCAAGCTCAATAAGTTTCATAAGTACGCTCTATAACCTAGAACACACAACTGACAAAGCTAACTAGCCGTTCGGTGCAGCAATTTGTTAGGCTGCGGACTAGCTAATGTACTTGACTACTGCTGCCTACTTCTTGAACACCTTGCGCCACAAAACTGGGATAGCTTGAGCTTTGCTGACCCTGCCACTTTCTAAAAAGTTTAGAAGGGTCGCGGGACTGTTTCAAGTTTTCTTTTATACGAATCGCCTGCCAAGTCGTATCAAACTGATATGCACACTTTGGCTCAACCGAATACATAAAAGCAATCAAACCATCAATCCTCAAAATATACAACCCTATCGAATCTGGATCTTGAATACCAATCTTCTCTAAATGGTCTTCTAGACCGTATTTGTAAGCGTAATATAGTAATTGTCTAAGTTGCATCTTCACTTGTTTTGGCAGTCGGGGCATCACTTCATCAAAAACTGTCAGTCCAGTTACATATTGAGGTTTACCTCGGCACTGGCACTTCCATTTATCTGGGTTGAGTTTGAAGCCATAGCTTTCAATGCATCGAGAAATTTTCTTCTTTTTGGGGACTTCTTCACCGGAAAATGTGATGTCATCCGCATATCTAGAGTATGAACAACCATATTCCTGACCTATTTCAACTAACTTCTTATCTAGTTCGATACAAACTAAGTTAGCTAAAATCGGACTCGTGTTAGCTCCCTGTACTAAGCATTCATTGAGAGTACAAACCTGTGCAAATATAGATGCAACCTCCTGATTACATCCAAGTAGTTCTTCAAAGACCTGAACAACTTTATCAATTTTGATGGATTCAAAGAAATCTTTGATATCTAAGTTAAGAACATACCTACGACCTAAATGTATAGAGGCATTTGTAACGATTGACCTTTTAGATACAAATCCCTGAACATATTCAGGAAAATCAACCTTTGCGGCAATGGATGTAAGAATATTCTTATGTATGTTTTTGAGATTATCATTTACCTCGTATACGATTCGAGGTTCTGAGCGTCTCTTCCTTGGAACACATAATGATTTGTAACAACTAGCAGGATAATCAAGTACATACTGAATAAAGTTTGGTTGACAACCCAGTACCCCTGCAACATCCTTAATATTATCTAGTTTTTCAAAGTCAAAATAATTCATTAGGAGAGATCCGAGGGAGTAAGGTTACTAAATTGAGATATCCTGAACCGAGCGCGACTCGCACCCAGTAGCTAATGTTTACGCCCTCAGATCCACACTAAATTATACCCTAACTAAAATTAGACTTGCCAGTTCTCAATTACACGAAGGGATTCTTGCGTGTAAAAAATTCTCCTGTTCCATAATTGTGAATAACTCTGATTTTAGGACGCAGCATAGAAAAGTGCCTTGCTTGCCAAGAGCCTGAGTTGTCACACTTATTAATCTCTCCACCTTTTGCATCCTCCTAATCCTTAAATACAGCTGCGACATAGTCTGCTACGGCTAGGCATGATTCTTCTTTACCAGCACTTCTGACTACTGGAGGACTAAGGAATTTACATACATCTTTCAACTGAATTTCATGAACTAATCGCTCTGTAATGGTTTTTAATTCCTGTTCACGAGCATTTAAAGAATTAGTATGCTGCTCGAAACAGATATTGACGATTGAATTATTATATTTACGCAGTCGATCATGCATCAACTTGCCAAAAAGTTGGTCGTACCAACCAAATCCTTCACTAGCACAAAAGTCATGCCTCTTGCGTTTGTAACATATGTAAGCTTCAAATGGCAGTTCAGAAATTAAGTCAATAACTTTACTTCTAACATCCTGATGATCTTCACAGTAATGAAAGCCTTTTTTTTGCAAATTTTTGACACTTGGAATATCTTTATATTGCTTCTCTTTTGGTAGGTCTAGCTTAAATTTTTCTAACCTATCCCTTAAATGTTTTGGTTCGCTTGTTGTAATACAGGCGATTGCAAGAATCTTTGATTCTTCATCAATACCTGTTTCATCAATGAACATGAAAACATTTTGGGTTGCCATCACAGCTACTCAAGACTCAGGACTCAGCGCTCGCAATTCAGGATTTACGTAGTTGGCTTACTAGGTGAGTTAGTTCTGGCAAAATCAGCTGTTGCATAGCTAGCTTGACAGCGTTGGTTGAACCAGGAAGGGAGAAGACTAATTTATTTTGATAAACACCAGCGATCGCCCGTGACGCGATCGCTCGTGAACCAATTTCTTGATAACTCAGCCAGCGAAATAACTCTCCAAATCCGGGCAAGGTTTTTTCTAGCAAACCCTCAATTGCATCGTAAGTAGTATCTCTGGGCGCAATACCAGTACCACCATTAAAAATCACAGCGTCCAAATCCGAGCGACCCAGCACTTCCATTTGAGCTTGAATCTCTATCGGTTCATCTTTGACAATTGTGTACGCTCCCAAACTGTGATCCGCATCAAGGAGTAGTTGCTTAATTAACTGTCCACTACGATCTGTTTCAAGGGAGCAGTATCACTAACTGTAATCACAGCGCAATTCACTATTAGCTTAGCGGTGTCAGGGTGAGGTTGCGCCATTCAATTAAGGGTTAAAACTGATAGATAGTAGGCAATTGGCTACAAAACTAGGACTTGTTAAATCCTAGACCATGATCTCCGGCATACCTTTCCATAAAGCGCATGAAGCGATTCCATTCATCTGCCGATCTCATCAGGTACAACACTTCTAAAGCTTCAGGCTTACCATTAACAAATTTGCCTTTAACTTCGCGGGTTACTAATTCCCCTTCCTCATCAACCATGTACATCCCAGTAATTTCGTCAGCGCTGCCACTGTTTAAAGCTTTTGGGATTCTGGAAATAAAATGTCGCAGTACCATTGCTACCATCCCGCGAACGGGTGAGACGCACATCTGGGATAACTTCTTCATCGATACCTCTGGCAAATTGAATTTGAGCCATAATTAGGGCAATTAAACTTTGTATAAGTGTTAATCTACTATTTTCTCATTATTTAGATCAAACCTGTATCGCTGCTGCTGATGTTAAGTTGCTTCGTACTCTAAAAAATCCTTGATTAAGCAATCTGAGTAGAAAACTAAAGTTGCTGCCTTAATTTAAGACTGAACAAGCGCGATCGCAATTGGTTGGTCAATTGCAAGTAACTCCTTAACTGCCCTTGAACTTGATATTGCAATGATTTCGCCGTGTTCTTATTTTCTCGCTCAGGTTTTAGTCTACAGATGCATCAAGAGATTTTTACAAAAGGAAAAGTTTTGGGATGGTACGCATTAGGCATCAAATATGGTAGCGTACCATCTCCACTTTTGCGACACAACCCGAATTGCTGCCAAGATTTAAGCAAGGGTTAATAAATACTGACCGTTGCCGTTATATTCACCATCACAGGTTTCAAAAATTGTCCCCAGCAGCAGTAAGTAGAATCTCCAAATCCGACGGAACTTGGCGTAATCCATGCCATAGTCTAAATGCTTGACACTCTCTTGATGAGCATCAAATCTCTGCAACCAGTCCGTCAATGTCTTATGGTAGTTCATGCCGTTCATGTACCATCTGCTGATGGTTTTAAGATCTCGGTTATGACTAGGAACAGCATCATAATTCCAGTAGCGACCATGAGGAAAAATATACTTGTGCGTAAAGCCAGACGACATATTGTTGGGGATGCGAACAGTGATGATATGAATAAATACCTTACCGTCACTCTTTATGAGAGAAGCCAGCTTTTGGAATGCATTTGTCAAATTTCCTACGTGGCAAAATACACCAATCGAGAGAACTTTGTCAAATTTTTCGGCAAACTGAGCATCGTTTAAATCACCCTCGTATAAGGTAAATCGGTCTGAACTCAGGTAGCTCTCAGGATCTTGCATTTTGTGGCGGATATATTGGCATTGTTCATGACTTAAATTCAGCCCCGTGAACCGCACATTGGGGAACTTAGAAAGAATATAGTTGGGTACACAGCCCCAGCCACATCCAAAATCCAAAATATGGTCTCCATCCTTGATCTCTAGTCTCTCAATCACCTGATCGATCATGTGCATTTGGGATTCTTCTAGATCGGTTGCTCCTCGTTCCCAGAATCCTGTACTGTACTTGGGGTAAATTAGTTTCCAATCCCCCAACATTCTATTCAGCATTTCTTGAGGTAAGTCATACTGAACCTTCATCAGTTCTCGCGAACCTTCAGCAAGGTG
Organism: Chroococcidiopsidaceae cyanobacterium YX2bin18; assembly: GCA_030446505.1. Lineage (GTDB taxonomy): Bacteria > Cyanobacteriota > Cyanobacteriia > Cyanobacteriales > Chroococcidiopsidaceae > JAHHHE01. The sequence continues at coordinate 22,791 of JAUJND010000004.1, forward strand.
CTCGGATTCGTTTAATACCCAATCATAGGGAGCAAGCAGACTAGGACAATGTTGAAACAGAATGGGCATAGAGGTATGTAAAAGTGCTCGGAAGACGGAATCCGGTATTTCTAAACCATCAATATACGCTTCTGCCAATGCCATTTGAGCCGCATTGAAAACTGTAGCTATTTCCCTCGTAGCTTTGTACGCTATCGGACTTTTTAAATTGATATCTCCCATAATAGGGATGTGCTTTTCGATATCTAGGAAAACATTTGTAGAAGTCATTTTGAATATCCGCTAAGGGTACTAGTCAAATCATGGGTTATGAAGTACATCGAGAGGATTGACAACAGGTCAAGAAAGTCTTATTACACCTCGGTAAATTGAAGTTTTATTAAGGCGGTATGCAGATATCTATATTCCAAATACTGACTTGATATTCACCATAGAGGAATTTGAGGAATTGATCCAGCACAAAAGCCTCGATAAGCAATTGCTCTTTCATCGCTAATGTTCGGAGCAGAGTTCTTTAACTAGCTCTCGGAATAGCAAATCGACTGCTTTCGAGCAAACACGCGATCGCGCTAATTTGACTGGTCGATGTTTCTTCTCATTGTCGAGCGTTTCGCCTAAAAGCTGTCCGGTCGGATTCTTAAGCCGACTTTTACGAGGCTCAATTCTTGTGAATAACCACTGCCAAAGCGCCATGCGACACAGGTTAGAACCAGCTTTTTTAGTGCGAGTCTTGTCTCCTGAGTCCTCACGAGTAGGAGCTACGCCTAGCGCTTTCTGGAACCGTCGCCGCGACAAGTGGCGCTTGGTAGGATTGCCAGACACCTTAGACTCGCCAACCAATGAATCCACAAGGAGCAGCCCGAATTGCTTTTGGGCAGTACACGGCGTGGCGGTGGGAAGGCATGGGACGAGCGATCACCACGAAGCATTGGTACAGGTGGTTGAAGTCAAGGTGCATCGAGATTTGAACAAAGATATGCAGCGGACGGGCGATACCAGAGTTACTGCCCAGGCAGATCGCACTGATACCGGACTATTCGGCATCAACCAAAATTAGGGTTACGATATGCCGACGAACAATATTGCTAATGCCAGCGCTGGCTGCTTGCTTGGCCGCACACGGGAAGGGCATCGGGAATTTATGCAGCTGATTAAGGGAGATAGCAGATATCAGCGCGATCGCTCCTTCATCTTCACTACTACGGTGATTGCTGGTGATGATTTGTTTAAACGTCTTGGCTAGTACTGCTCTTAAGAGTGTTCTCCACAAGAAGGCTTAAACGCGATCATAGTTCAATAGATACCTCAATTAAAGCGATGCTCCATGCCTGTAATTCAACGGGCAGCTTGTCCTCAATTGGACCGAGTTGCTCCTTAAGGAAGCGCTTGAAAGCATCCTTGAGTATCGTCTGGGGCGTTTCGTTGAGGTCTTCGGGCATTTTAAGTTTTGTAACAAACTTACACAAGTCGCACAAGTCACACAACTCATAGTTTACGCCACAAAGAGGCAGGGGAGCAGGGGAGATGGGGAGCTGTTCTTGGCAACCCCATAGATAAATCTAGGGGAACCTGTGATAAGGACGTGCGTGAACCTTGCTGCAAGCAGTCTCGGTCCAATTAATTCTTGTTCTCCACAACTAAAGTTGGGGGCTTGTACCACATGGCAGAGGGGCATTTTTCTTCTTTCCCCCCTGCCCCTCTGCTCCCCTGCCCTCCTGCCTTTTGGTCAAAGCCTATCTGTGGGGATTCAGTGTACAGCGACTAGCCAGTATTTCCGAATTTATAACGACTTGGGAGTGCTACCGTTGTCAGCATTGGACGTGAAGTTAGACGTGCCAGTAGATTTGTTTACAGCAGATGATCGGCTACTCGACCCCCGACTACGACGGCAGACCAACAGCGTTGTGTCAAAAACTTAGCCGAAGGGAAGCGCTCACGGTTGCAACATCCTGAATTCGATTAGAACTACGCAAGCTTTTGTCTACCTTGGGTTGTACCCAGTGCTTGAAAAATTCCCTAGCCTGATCTTAAAGAGCACTTAAATATAGGAAAAACAATTGTATGACAACCGATATTTCTACTGAGAGTAAAAGGTGGTAATAGTTCACTTTTGATTGGCGTTCTCCTAATTGTTTTGGGGGATTGTGGCGATCACTCAACCAGCAGTATCGACGATTTTCGCTGAGACTTGGTTTGCTGTAATCCTGATTTCAGCAGGAGCAGCTAAGGTAGGCTACGCGTTTCAAACACGCAACTCTGGCGGCTTCATCTGGAAGCTTTTATTAAGCATTCTCTACATTGCGATCGGACTGATGCTGTTTTTTTCCCCTTAAGGGTGTCCTAACACTGACCCTGTTGCTTGGTAGCTTTTGCTGACTGAAGGCGTATTCAATCTGATCCTGGCATTCCGGTTGCGTGGGCAACAAAACTGGACATGGGTATTGGGTGACAGCATCATTACTCTACTGCTAGGCGGAATGATTTGGTTCCAGTGGCCCTTCAATGCTCCCTGGCTGATTGGGACTCTGGTTGGTGTCAGCGTTCTATTCACTGGCATTTCACGGGTGATGCTGTCGTTGAATGCGCGAACAGCCCTGAATCCTTCTGAATCCGCTTCTTGAGCGCGAATAAACTTAGCAGACTACCCTAGCTGCTGAATTTACTCGCGGTAATCACTCACAAGCGACCTTATTGTTTCTCGGTAGTAGTCCTAACTCATTTAGGACTACCAAGACTTAGTAACTGGAGCTAAGCAATGCCATGCTATTCTGCTTTACCCGATATTGCAGGATATTCGTATTTATCAGTATATTCACAAGCTCCACCAGCCTCAGTAGCGATGTTGGAGCAGCGTTTTCCAAGGCAGTCTTGCAGCAGGTGGAATTGCTGCCCTTGCCAGGATTGCAGCAGCGGGTGAGCCTGTAGGGGCAGGTGTATGTTCTGTACCAAGTAACCAAACGATGGAGATTGCAGGTATTGGTGTACGTGCTACCTTCCGCCGTCGAGGTGTGGCAGGAGCACGCATGACTCGATAATGCAGGAAGCTTTTGCTGCGGGTATTGCTGTATCCTTCTTGATGGCTGCACATGAAGCAGAAGCAAGGATATACGCTCGTGCAGGCTTTTTCCGTGCTCGGTGAGATTCTACATATCTCGCGTCCGCAAGCCTAGACAATCCCGTTTGAAAGCAAGCAACGCAACACCGCCAAAACCGAGGAAGTGAAATTTTATAATCATGGCTGGGGCTGCTTACTAAAAGGCGATCACCTGGAACGCAAATTACAGTGCTATAACTTCGATCTGATGAAGTCAGAATTCCTGAGTTAGATTCGAGCGTTGGTTCCGAAGCGAGGACGAAGCGCGGTAAGCGAAACCATGCCGAAGGCGATTTGCCTTTGGCAGTACCGCTTGGTATCGCCACCATCAGCCATGGTAGAGTCGAGGGCGGGTATTATCCCGCGCCCCTCTCTGTTAGATCCGTGCGTAAAACTTTCGCCTTACACGGCTCCCGATTCAATTAGGCAGTGCCTTTGCTCATGTGTATGTAATCGTGGCAGGACTCGTGTAGAGCTTCCAGATTATTTAATTTCCAGTTGTGTTGGTTTCCGTCCTTGTGATGCAAGTTAACTTGCTCCTCGGAGAGTTGTCTTTAGTCCACATCTAGCACATGAATGGTTTTGTCATTTTAAGACTTTAGAGGTTACACCTTCATAGAGCTTACTATTACGTTCGCTCCAGTAGGTCAGATCGCCGTCAAAAGGTGATTTATTACCTTTGACGAGTATGTGTCTGTTTTCGGAGTAAGGAACAGATGGAAAAGCTTTATCTAACAATTTCTTGCTAGTGTTGCGATTCTGTTTCGATTCCTTGTTGAATACCTTAAACGCTCTTGTTTCAATGTGAAATAACGAGTTTCTCGACCCATCCATTTTGCAATAGCGGTGGTAGTTCCTCCAACCCCTAACTACCGGGGCTAATTTCTCAGCCTTTGTGGTAGCGCCATAGTTCGAGTTGTTGACTATGTGTTTTACTTTCCGTCGAAAAGATTTAAAGTTGTCCACAGAAGGAACGCATCTAAACTTTCCGTTGCTCTGCACTTTGAAATGCCAGCCGAGGAAATCAAACCCATCTGTCGTTGCGGTTAATTTCGTCTTCTTTTCACTTACCTTTAATCCTCTTTCTGCTAGGAATTGACTAATTCGTTTCAGTATTTCCTCGGCATTGTCTTGGGGTCGAAGTATTATCACCATGTCATCCGCATAGCGGATTGTTGGTGTAGATAGATGTCCATCGTTTCTATAACTATGGATACTTTCGATGCCGTTTAACGCGATGTTGGCAGTGGGCTAACGACCCCGCCTTGTTGCGTTCCTTGTTCAGAAAAATCCTAGGTTAACTCCTGATTTAAGACAGCGAAAGATTCCTGTCTTAATGCCTGCTGGGGCGATGAGTCTGTCCATTATGGATGAGTGGTTAATCCTGGTCGTTGCCATTTTTCGATATCGAGTTCGATGACTCGCTTTTCTATTCCGTGTGCGAAGGAGCGCAGGTTTATAAACAGGATTTTCTGGGCATCATGTGCCGAGCGTCCAATCCTAAACCCATAGCTTCTTGCATGAAACGTTGCTTCGTGGGCAGGTTCTAGCGCGTATTTTGCGAGGCATTGCCATGCTCTATCTGCGATAGTAGGGACTCTTAGGATGCGTTTCGTTCCATCCTTTTTTGGGACGGGAATTTCCCGCAGCTTATTATGAATCCAAGTGTTAACGTTCTCTTTGAGTAACACACTCAAGTTGAAGCGTTCCTCGAATGTAAGGGACGCTTTGCCGTCAACACCCGCCGTTTTCTTGCCATCATTCAACTGAGTGACCTGACGTATTGCCAGATACCTCGCAGCCTTTGACTTCAAGATTAGTTTCTGAAGTGACTTTGCTTTGCGCTTGTCTCCAACTGAAACTGCTTTGAACACTCGTTTTTGCAAGCGGAATAAGTCTATCCGAAATTTCTTCCAGGGTAGATTCTTCCAGAGTTCACTCTTCTTTGCTGCTGTGTCTAACCATGCTCTGCTCCAAAAAGTGTTGTCTTTGAACCTTGGCTCAATTACAAGCCATCCTACCCAGCCTGCGGAGTTCCGCTGCTCGTAAGTGCCTACTGAGGGTACGAATCCTCAGACCTAACAGACTGTTTTTATTCGTTCCTCTCGTTTGATTGCTCGTTCCCTTAGACTGATTCAATTCAACCGCCAGAACCCCTTACTCTTGTCGCTATGGATACGAAGACGCGACGGGATACTAATCTCTCTGGCGGGTCAGGCTTTTCAGGCTTCCCTGATTTACGCCCTGCCCGCGGCTAGGTCACTTTTCTAGAATCTGTTTCATCGTAGGAACTCCCTATTAGCGCCAGTGTCAGCCCATAACGGCTGTCTGATTGCGCCCTGTTCCCAGCTTAAGCCTGCAAGAAACGAGCTTGCTCACTTTGGGCAGATAAGGAGTCACGTCCGAGTTTGACGGGTAGGACTTGCACCTACATCAACCCTTGAAGTTCAGCCAGACTTAGTAGCCTTGGTTGGAATGCCTATGTACGGACTGATTACCGTGATTCAGCATTCAACGAATCGCACCATATCTCCCGCTAAACTCAGTCATAAGTTCAGCTACACTCCAGCCACTGCCATAACTTGCTCAATTTGGTTTATTTATGGGCAAGTCTGAGAGACTAAATCGAGTGAACAGTTGGTGAAGCCGTCCTCTGGCTTTGGGAACCCATCCATCATTTATGGGTAAGTTGGTCAAAAGACGTGGTTTCAAAATTACCTTGTTTGCAGTTTGCGGTTTCGTTGTTTGCAAGTCGCTACACTTACTTATTCAGCACTACCCGTTAAGGTTCCACCTGCTTCACTTTTTGCAACAGAGCCGTTTAGTCAAAATACAAATCCATCTATTGACATTTCTTCTCATTAAATTTATTCTTTATCGTTAGCAACCAACAGCTTGTTGAAAATCTTTCTCAAGTCTTTAACTCTAATTTGTATTTATGGGCAGAAGCCCAGAGGTTTTTGAAAGTGCAACCAACTAATAATGGTTCACCTCCTGATGCTCAGGATTTAGTGTTGCCACTAGCATCTCCTGCTTCACCAAGCATCACAGAGTCTGATTTTCAAAATTGTCAGTGCTTACCTGGTACGCGAGAAGTTGCTTTACCTGGACCCGCATCAAAGCACTATCTAGAGCGCCAGCAAGAGCGAGAATCCAATGCTAGAAGCTATCCACGCCGTATCCGCATGGCAATTAGTGAAGCTAAGGGCATTTATGTCAAAGACGCAGACGGTAATCTGTATTTTGACTGTCTAGCTGGTGCTGGCACATTAGCACTAGGACACAATCACCCAATTGTACTTGATGCCATGCGGGCGGTTCTAGACGCGAATCTTCCCTTGCATACTCTCGACTTAACTACCCCAGTTAAGGATGCATTTGTGGAAGAACTATTTGCTAGTTTGCCATCTGAATTTGCTCAAAAGGCGCGGATTCAGTTCTGCGGTCCCTCTGGGGCAGATGCCGTTGAAGCAGCAATCAAACTCGTTAAAACAGCGACTGAGCGACGCAGCGTGTTGTCATTCCACGGTGGCTATCATGGCATGACGCACGGAGCTTTGAGTTTAACTGGTAATCTAAGCCCTAAACAAGAAGTGGCGGGATTAATGCCAGATGTGCATTTCCTTCCCTATCCCTATGAGTACCGCTGTCCCTTTGGTCTTGGCGGCGAGGCAGGACATCGTATAAGTAGCCGCTACATTGAATCAATTCTTGACGATCCTGAAAGCGGCATTATTACCCCTGCGGGGATGATTCTGGAAATTGTCCAGGGAGAAGGCGGTGTAATTCCGGCTCCCGATGAGTGGGTACGGCAAATTCGGCATCTTACCCGCGATCGCCATATTCCCTTAATTGTGGATGAAATTCAGACAGGTCTTGGTCGTACTGGAAAACTGTATGCCTTTGAGCATTCCGGAATTACGCCAGATGTTGTGCTGTTATCCAAAGCGATCGGCGGTAGCTTGCCTTTATCGGTAGTGCTGTACGACCAAGCATTAGATAAATGGTCACCAGGCGCTCATGCTGGCACTTTTCGGGGTAATCAATTAGCAATGGCAGCGGGAATTGCCACATTACGCTACATCTTGGAGAACCGCTTGGCAGAGCGTGCGGCAGCAATGGGCGATCGCTTGATGTCTTATCTTTGTCAAATTCAAGCAGAATCTCGCTGTATGGGTGAAGTTCGTGGGCGCGGATTGATGATTGGCGTTGAGATTGTCAATTCAGAGGCACAAGCCGATCGGTGTGGCAGTTATCCTGCCCATCCACTGCTGGCAAGTCGCATTCAAACCGAGTGTCTGCGTCGAGGTCTGATTATCGAAATCGGGGGACGCTTCGGTAGCGTTGTCCGCTTTTTACCACCCTTGATCGTTACTGTTGAGCAAATTGATAGCATTAGCGAAATTTTCCAGAAGTCAGTTAAAGCAGCCGAAAAACAGGTGTTACCCATACTCTCCGAGGTGGGCTGATGCTGAAAACACCAATCAACTCTCAGACCGCAAGCGAGCTTAGTTTAATTAATCACTTCCTAACGAACTCAACGGCTAGTTTAGCTGCTTATCGGGAAGCGATCGCTACAGCACAAGAAGTCCTAATCAAATACTTTGCTAGTCAGACTCAGCCTTACAGCGGAGCGCATCCAGAACGATTAGCGATAGCGTTAGCCACCAACAACGTTTGTTCAGAAACTGGACAAGATTTGAGAAATATTCTCAAGTATGTTGGTGAGAATATTCTCAAGAAAACTGTTGTTTTTTCTCACCCCAGAAGCAATTCTCAATTCAACTTTCCACCACAGATACCAGCATTGTCAGCCGAGGATTTAATCAGTGCAAGCAATCAGTCGATGGACTCTTGGGATCAAAGTCGGCAGCAACTGTATTGGAACAGCAGGTAGTGAATTGGCTGTGCAATTTGTTTGGTTACGATACTGAGGCAGATGGCATTTTCACCAGTGGCGTACCCAATCTAATTTCATGGGACTTTTGCTGGCACGCGACGCTTTTGCCTACGCGCAACTTAACTGGCAGGTGCAACAACAAGGATTACCGCCAGAATCCAATCGCTTTCCGCATTCTCTGTTCAACGGTGTCTCATTTTACTATCCGCCAAGCCGCTGCCTTACTAGGGTTGGGTGAACAGGCAGTAGTAATGGTGGAAACCGATGCAAATTATCGCTTGTGTCCTGCTGCTGTTGAGCGGCAACTGGCACAGCTAAAGCAGAAAGAACTACTACCAATCGCGCTTGTTGCAACAGTTGGAACTACAGACTTTGGCAGCATTGATCCACTGCCGGAGTTGGCGGCTTGTGCCAAAAAGCATAGACTATGGCTACACGTCGATGCTGCGTATGGGGGTGCTTTGATACTGAGCGATCGCCATCGTCATAAACTTATCGACATTGAAGCAACTGGATTCGATCACTATAGACTTCCATAAACTATTTTATCAGCCGATCGAGCTGTAGTGCTTTTCTGCTCAAAAACTCCTCATACTTTGATTTAATCAAACTGCACGCCGACTATCTCAACCCGGAAACAAATGCAGAAGCAGGAGTCCCCGACTTAGTTACCAAGTCTGTGCAAACTACAAGGCGATTTGATGCTCTAAAACTTTTCATCTCCCTGCAAGCATTAGGAAGGAAACAGCTAGCAGACATGATCGACACCACAATTAACTTAGCTGAAGCAACAGCAAGCTTAATTGCTGCTGAACCAAGGTTGGAATTAGCAACCTATCCCACAATCAACGCTGTAGTATTCCGTTACTGTCCCGCAACTCCTTCAGAAAGACAACCAGAAGCCTGGGCGAATCAAATCAATAGCCAAATTCGGATGACTCTGCTGCAAACCGGGGAAGCTATTCTAGCTCAAACCAGAATTGGCAACCTTACCTATCTAAAATTCACCTTACTCAACCCCTGCACAAAGCTGGCAGATATCGCCACAATTTTGATTGCTGTCAAGCGGTTGGGTAAAAAATTGGAGACAACACAATGACAGAACAAACAATTGTCAAGCCTGCAAATCCACAAGCGGCTCTCAACTGCACAGATAAGCAGATTGCTGAACAAGCAACAATCCAAAGCTTTCTCAATTGCTATTTGCGAGAGATCGGTATTGGTAAGATAAATAAAATAATCGCGCAACCCCTCTGTATTAACGGTGATAAGACAGAGGCAGCCATAACTGAGGTATTCACTCGTACTGGCACTGAATCCTTAATTTGCTGTAAATTGAGCCATCAAGGTGTGCAGCTGTTGATTGGTCTGCGGTACTGGTCACCAACCGGAAGACATTTGTTTTCCTTCCCAGTTTATTATCAACCAGCGGGTGATCGTGTCTTAGAACTTGACTACGTTACATTAGTCGCTTTGATTACTAAAGAATTGGCTTTAGTTAGTGGCAGCAACAGTCATCAGGATGAATTGCTGTTACGGGTAATCCAAAGCTGTAGCAATATTGAACAGTTTGTCCAGCAGCGGCGGCAGGACGAACGACTTTATACGTTCAATAGTTCCTTCATTGCTACTGAACAAGCTCTAGTGTTTGGACACCATCTGCACCCTACACCGAAAAGTCGTCAAGTTTTTTCTGAGCAGGAATTGTTCACTTATTCACCAGAATTGCAGGGTAGTTTCCGCTGCACTACTTTCGCGCCCATGACTCAATTGTGCAGGAAGGTTCAGCGCTGCCGCAGACAGCTACAGCACTAATTAAGCAAGAACTATTGTCAGACCCGGCAATAGACGCAGACTTTAAAACAACTTACTGCGGTGAAGATGAATATGCGCTGCTGCCAGTACATCCTTGGCAAGCAAATTTTCTGCGATATCAGCCAGCAGTTCGGCAGTTATTAAATCAAGGATTGCTGCAAGATTTGGGATTACAAGGTCGAGCTTATCTGCCTACTTCTTCGATTCGCACAGTTTATCACCCGGATGCAACGTTCATGTTGAAGCTGTCGTTAAACGTTAAGATTACAAACTCTGTGCGAACCAACTTGTACAAAGAATTGGAACGGAGTGTAGAAGTTTATCAACTTCTTGCTGGTGAAATTGGTAAAGATTTAGGCGATCGCTTCCCCAATTTCAACATCATTCGTGACCCCGCCTTTATTACTCTGAAAATAGACGGTGAACCAGCAGCAGGCTTCGCCACAATTTTGAGAGAAAATCCTTTCTTAGTGAATCCGACTACTGACGCAACTTGTTTAATTGCCCTGTGTCAAGATGCTATTTTGGGTAATGGTTCGCGCTTATCTCAGATTATTCGCCAGTTGGCACAACAAGAAGGACGCTCCACAACTGAAGTGAGCCTAGACTGGTTCCGCTGCTACTTAAAGATTTCCCTAGAACCGATTTTGTGGCTTTACTTTACCTACGGTATTGCGATCGAAGCCCATCAGCAAAACAGTTTATTGCAGTTACAAGATGGCTATCCTGATCACTTCTTTTACCGCGATAACCAGGGATATTACTATCGGCGCTCTTTTTATCAACGATTAGATGCCATCTTGCCTGGAATTAGCCAGAAAAGCCAAACAGTTTGTGATGATGCCGTGATTGATGAACGGCTGGGTTATTACCTATTCATTAACAATTTATTTGGACTAATTAACGCCTTTGGTGTAGCAGGACTGGTGGATGAGCGATTACTTTTAGCAGAACTGCGAACAGCCTTAGCAACACAACCAGCCTTGATTCAAGGTTCTTCTACTTTGCTGCAACATCTACTGTGTCAATCACATTTACGTTGTAAAGCCAATCTCCTCACCCGCTTTCACGATCTGGATGAACTAGTAGGACCAGTATCTACCCAATCTGTCTATGTTGCAATTGACAACCCCCTTGCCAGCAGAGGTGTCCATGTCGCTTAGTACATTGGAATATTCTTATCAGACATGGGACTCAAAGATTAATAAATTCATTGCCTTTCGTCCAGTTGTTTTAGAAGATTTACCACTGATTCACAACTGGATGAATCAACCTCATGTGATTCCCTTTTGGAACTTGGCATATGACATGGAGCGGATGCAGCAACACTTGCAAAAAGCAATCGCCGATCCCCATCAAACTCTTTACATCGGTTTGCTAGATGATCTGCCGATGAGTTACTGGGAATCTTACTGGGCGGCTGATGATATTGTTGCCCGCTATTATCCCGCTCATCCTGCTGATCAGGGGATTCATTTATTAATTGGTTCCCCAGAGTTTTTAGGCAAAGGCTACGCACTGCCACTATTACGCGCTATGACATTTTTTCAGTTTCAACATCCAGAAACATCAAAGATTGTGACTGAACCAGATAGTCGTAACTCCAAGATGATTCATGTGTTTAAACGCTGCGGCTTTGAATTCCAAGCAGAAATTGATTTACCCGATAAACGGGCAGCTTTGATGTTTTGCGATCGCCAAAGTTTCATGGGAAGGTGGAGATAATGTCTGATTGTGTTTATGACATTATCGGTATAGGAATTGGACCATTTAATTTAGGTTTGGCTGCGCTTTTAAAACCAGTAATAGAAATTAACGCTCTGTTCCTAGAACAGAAACCGCAATTTCAGTGGCATCCAGGCTTATTAATTGAGGGAACGACAATTCAAGTTCCGTTTCTAGCCGATTTAGTAACAATGGCTGACCCTAGTAGCCGATTTAGTTTCCTCAGCTATTTACAGGCGAAATCTCGACTTTATCACTTTTATTTTTGGGAACAGTTTCACATTCCGCGTCGGGAGTATAACCACTATTGTCAATGGGTAGCTGAACAACTGCCAAGCTGTCGTTTCGGTCAAAGGGTAGAAACAATTTCTTGGGAAGAAACCTCTAATTATTTTGAGGTAAAAACACGGGATGTTGCATCAGGAACTATATCTACTTATCACTGTCGAAACTTAGTTCTAGGAGTTGGCAGTGTTCCGCGTGTGCCTGCTTGCTTGCGAGATCTACTGTCGGAAAATGTATTTCACTCCGCAGAATTTTTGCACCGACGCGATCGCTGTCGTCAATCCAAATCAATTACAGTCATCGGCTCAGGCCAAAGTGCGGCTGAAGTTTTTTATGAACTGTTGCAAGAACAGGAAACTTACGGCTATCGCCTGGAATGGCACACTCGTTCTCAAGGTTTCTTGCCAATGGAATACTCTAAGCTAGGATTAGAGCATTTTTCCCCCGATTACATCCACTATTTCCATCAACTTTCCCCAGAACGGCGAAATCAAGTATTAGCCCAGCAAAACCTACTCTACAAGGGAATTAGCTTTAGCACTATTGCTGATATCTATAACTTGCTTTACGAGCGTTCTGTTGCAGATAATTCTCCAAATGTGCGGTTACTGTCTTTGGTGGAAGTAAAGGAAGTCGAGATAATAAGCGATCGCTATCGTTTAGGATATCGACACTTGCAGCAGGATCAGCGATTTACCCATGAAACCGACTGCATTATTCTCGCCACTGGATATCACCATGCGATTCCTGATTGCATCGCTGGCATTCACTCTTTAATTCAGTGGGATCAAGGGCGTTATGTGGTCAATCTTGACTATCGCCTGGAACTCACTCAAGAAATTCCCAACCAAATTTTTGTCCAGAACAACGAGTTACATACTCACGGCGTTGGCGCACCAGATCTGGGATTAGGCGCTTATCGCAACTCTGTGATTATCAACACCATCACAGGACGAACTGTCTATCCAGTTAACAGCCGCAATGTCTTTCAACAGTTTGGTGTTGCCGCATGAAACATCGGCTGCAATTAGTGTTAGGCGCACTATTTCTGTGCGTATTCTTAGCTATATTCAACGAGGTATTACTCTCACCGTTCTATCCCCAGTTTTTTCGCAAGGTATTTGGGGTTGAGGATCTAGCCTATACCGGATACTACATCTTTGTTTGTCGGTTGACAGTGGTGCTGTGCGCTCCGTTTTGGGGCATTTTAGCTCGTCGATTTGAAGTTAAACATCTGCTGTATATCGGACAGGCGGGAACAGCAGTAATGACAGCTTTGATGGGGACATCAAAGAGCGCCAATCAGTTTCTCATCTACACGATTTTGTTGCTGCTGTGCAAAAGCAGCTATTTACTGGTGTATCCCTTGATTATCCAATTAGCAGGTGAGGACAAAAGAGCGACTGTAGCCGGAACTTATCAAGCGGTATTTCACGGCGCAATTATCACCGCTACGATCGCTGGTGCTTGGATGGTGAATCTTGATGCCCCTTTATTCTTGTTCTACCCAATTGCAGCGGCAGATGTGTTGCAACTTGGTATCTGCCTTTATATCCTGCGGGGATCGACACAACGCCTAGATACCGCAGCAGAAAGCCAGCCTCCAGTAGTGGGCAATCAGGCGGGTTTTATTGTGGCGCTTGGAATGGTGATTCTCAGCTTCCAGCTAGCCAATAATCTGGTGCGTCCCTTTTTCACAGCATATGTCACGGCATCAGCACCCTTTGGAACGAGCCTGCTGGAAAGTAGTTTTCTGTTCATGATTCCCAGCATCATGGCGATCGCTGCTTTGCCCTACATCCGTAAATCCTGTCGTCCACAAAGCTTGAGTCCTATCTACTTGGTTGGCTTGTGTCTCTTAGCTGGGAGTTTATATCTCCAAGGCTGGACACAACACCTATCAGTTCTAGTTTTAGCAAGGGTAGTTTACGGATTTTGTTTAGCCGTGACTCAAGCTACTTTGGAACTGCAATTATTCGGTAGCAGCACTGCCAAGAGTCTCCATTTCAACTACAGTCTCGCAACTTCGTTTGCCAATGTGGGACATCTGGGCGCACCACTAATCGCTTCATGGCTGGCTAGCACCTATAGTTTAGCTGCCCCATTTTTGGTAGCGGCAACGATTTGCTGTGTCAATTTACTTTTTGCCCGATTCACAGTTCTTCGCAAGCCGTCTTTACGCCTTCAACCATTACCCATTCCCGAAAAGGAGTCATAACAATGAATCAGTTGCAAATTCTTACTCAAGCTTTACAGCCACAAACCTGGCAGTCTGTAGGTAGCAAGCTGCTAGCTAAGATGCTCTCCGAGTTTATGTATGAGGAGATTATTCAACCGGAGGCAGTTGAAACTAAGGGAGAATACACTCTTTACCGACTCTCGCTTCCCGAAGGTATCGCTTATGGCTTTGAGGCTAAACAACGCTTATTTGATAGTTATCGGGTAATTCCAGAATCAATCCAACGCTGGGAAGGGACTGAATGGTTGCCAGCGTCCAACCCCCTGGAATTTGTCCTAGATGTTCATATAGCAGTGGGAATGACAGCGGAAACTACTGCCCATCTACTGAAAGAACTGAGTAACACTCTCCTCGCCGATGCCCACATCAAAGCAGCAAAGGAAAATCAGGGTACAGATTTACTAGAAATGGACTATCCCCACCTAGAAGGAGAGATGGAAGGACACCCCTGGATTACTTTCAACAAAGGGCGGATTGGTTTTGGCTATGACGATTATCTGGCTCATGCGCCAGAACGCAAACAGGCGATCGCTCTATTCTGGATTGCAGTTAGACAAGATCGCGCTCAGTTTAATGCTGTTCCTGAACTCGATTACCCAACATTGATGCGGGAGGAGTTAGGGGAAGAGACGCTAGCTGAATTTGAGACGATATTGAGAGCGCAAAACCTACCTGTCAACTATTACTTTCTACCAGTACATGAATGGCAGTGGAAAAATATTATTATTCCGTTGTTTGCAGAGGATTTAGCCATAGGAGCAATTATGCCTCTTGGTTACAGTCGCGATCGCTATTTACCGCAACAATCAATTCGCACCTTCGCTAATATCAGCCATCCCCAAAAACGCTATGTCAAGTTACCCCTAAGTATCCTCAACACCCTTGTCTATCGTGGCTTGCCGGGTGAACGGACGGTAATTGCTCCCAAGGTTACAGAATGGGTAAAGTCTATTTGCGATCGCGATGCGTTTCTCCGGGATGAATGCCGCCTAATTCTGCCAGGGGAAGTAGCTAGCATTAACTACGATCACCCCTACTACACGCAAATATCGGGCGCACCGTATCAATATAAGGAAATGCTGGGCTGTCTCTGGCGCGAAAGTGTTCTTGCCTACGTAGAACCAGATGAACGCCCCATAACTTTAGCCGCATTACTCCATGTAGATAGTAACGGGCAACCGTTTGTTTCGCGGCTGGTAGCGCAATCAGGACTTAGCCTGGATGCTTGGTTGGAACGCTTATTCGATGTCGTTTTGCCACCTCTACTGCACTACCTCTACCGCTATGGTATTGTGTTCTCTCCGCACGGTGAAAACACGATTTTGGTACTGAAGGATTTTGTCCCGCACCGTCTGGCAATGAAAGACTTTGTAGATGATGTCAACATCAGCCGCCATCCCTTACCAGAATTGGAATCCTTACCTCAAGAATTAAAGGCAGTGATGCTGAGTGAACTACCGGAAGGTTTGTGTCAGTTTATCTTTACTGGATTATTTATTTGTCATCATCGCTACTTATTCGATTTGTTGGCAGTCCACCACAACTACTCAGAACGCACTTTTTGGAGGCAAGTACGCGATCGCATTTTGAATTACCAACGTCGCTTCCCAGAACTGCAAGAACGATTTGAGCTATTCAATTTACTGGCACCGCAGTTTACAAAGCTCTGCCTGAATCGGAATCGCTTGCTAACCTATGGCTACGCTGATGATGGCGATCGCCCTCACGCAGCTGCCTTTGGCAAGGTCACCAATGCATTGTATGAAGTAGGGGCTGGTTTAACAGAAGTATCTTTAGGATGACTGAAGTTATAGAGCAGGCTGCTCGCAAATTAATGCCTAGCTTTTTCATTGTGATGCAGCGATTGATTAAGCTATAAATAGCTTTCAGGCTCGACGTTGCTCAGCAGGCTCTCTAACATCATTAGGGCTGCCCAGTTTTGCCCGATAACGATAGCGCCACATCACGAAGCCAGTAATAAACAAAACCAAAGGTGAAAGCCCCACAAATAGATAGAAAATGCGTGTTGGCAACCCCCCAAAAGTGCCGTAGTGTAGGGGCGTAAAGGAATTGAGAATGCGATCGCCTAGTCCTCCTGTACGGCTATCTTGCACGTATAAAGCCTTGCCGCTGAATTGGTCAAGTTTGACGTAACTATTAAAATCTTCTGAATCTCCCGGCACTTTTTTGTAAATCTCGAATACGTCTTCGGGCTTTTTAGGCAGATTAATAAATGTATTTGTCGCACTAGGAAGCGCTACATCTGAGGAGCGCAAAATCTGATCCAGTTCTAAGGTTGGCTTGCCATTGACTATGGTGGATTTCACTGCTGGCGGTTTGGGGGTAAACGTTGCGGCGTAAATTGCTGGTTCTGCATAGTCGTAAAAGTTCCAGCAAAAACCTGTAAAAGCGATCGCGGTGAGAAATACTGCGGTGATAATGCCAGCCACTTTATGGATATCGAAGTTGAGGCGTTTGGGATTGGCGTTCCACTTGATTTTGAAACCACCGATCAGCTTTCGCCATCCTGGCCAGAGAACTATACCTGAGAATTACCAGCAAAAAGGCAGCAATACCAACGATGACCTTAAACCAAGCCAGAGAATTATACTTGTGATACTGAGAATTACCAGCAAAAAGGTAGCAATACCAACGATGACCATACCTGTGTTGCCAACCAAGAGGGTATAGTGTAGCTCCAGAACCCGGCTAAATAAGGCAGTTTCTCGCTGGCGATCGCCCATGATTACACCCGTATAAGGATTAACAAAAACCTCCCACTGGGTATCATCAGGACGGTTGAGTCGAATGGTATAAAATTCCTGTTTGGGTAACATTTGCACTTGTCCTACCTGCCAATCAGGATGATTGGTATAGGCTGCCTTGACACCATCTACCAAAGTTCCCGTAGAGAGGCGTTGTTCTTGAGGAACCACATAACCAAAGCGTTGCTGGATCGCCCATTCATCCATTTCATGCTGAAAGACCAACAAGCTACCAGTTAAGCCGACGATGACTAAAATTATTCCCACTGCTAAACCGATATAGCGATGCAGCGTAAAAGCAAGATTACGTAGTTTTCTAGACTTCATGGCAGCTCCTGATTGATTAGGGTAACAATAACTACCTCTGACAATTCCTATTAACAAGCGGGTTCTAACTTCTTCCCCTTAACAACTCAAAACTGCACTGAAACTGAGCCAATTACAGTGAAAGGCTCACCAGGATAAACGGATTCTCTAAATCCCGCAGCTGACCGGATGGAATCAATATTGAAAAGATTTTGGAAATTGAGAGCCGCTCTCCAATTGTTTCTGCGGTAATAAATTGCTGCGTCTGTACGCACATAGCTAGGTAACTGAAACGAATTATCCAGATCCCCTTGGCGATCGCCGACGAAAAACAACCCGGCTCCAAACCCTAACCCCTGCAAGCTACCTTTTTGAATTTCGTAAGTCGTCCACAAACTGGCGCTGTTCTCTGGCACATTAGTTAGCCGATTTCCCACCGAAAAAAAATTATCCTCAGTAATTTCAGCGTCCGTGTAGGCATAAGACGCAATAATGTTCCAACCGTCTGCAATTTCTCCGACAACATCGAGTTCAATGCCGCGACTTCTGACTTCACCAACAGCAATGCTAAAGTCAGTATTATTTGGATCGGTGGTGGCGACATTTTCTTTAGTAATTTCATAGGCTGCTAGCGTTGTAGAGAGTCTGCCATCAAGAAATTCACCTTTAATGCCAACTTCGTATTGATTGCCAGTTGTCGGTTCTAGGGGTGAACCATCAGCGCTAATCGAAAAAATGTCAGGGTTAAACGACTGACTAAAACTTGCATAAAGCGAAACCTGTTCGCTGGGTTGATAGACCAAGCCAATGCGAGGACTGAAGCGTTGACGCTCTTGATTAAAAGTAGTGTTTGACACCAAATCGATAGAGCGTTGGTCAAATAAATCGAAGCGTCCACCTAGCAACAATTTCAGGTTATCTGAAAACACAATTTGGTCTTGCAGATATATCCCCAGCGTATCTACTCGGTTATTCTCATTCCGGGCAAACAATGTCAGATCTGAAAGATCAGGCTTGGAGATCGGATCTGCTTCTTCAGTAAAAATATTGAGGAAGAAAGATGGATCACCAGGCAACCGCCTTTGTCCTCCTACCCTAGTTTCACGATTTAGATCGACACCAAATAAAAGTGTGTGGTTAATTGCACCCGTTTTAAACTCACCGACTAAGTTGGTTTGGAAGGCATAGCTTTCGTATAAATCATCGTTAGACCTCCATCTGCGATCCAGTTGCCCTGAGTCCTCTATAATCCAAGAAGTCAGCCGGAAGTCGAAGCTATCAGATGAAAGAAATCGAAAAGCGTTGCGGAGCGTCCAATTTTCACTGAACCGATGTTCCAGTTGATAGCCAGCGCCAAATTCTTCGGCCGTCCTGACAGCGTCTGGATTTTGAAAAATGCGATCGCGCGGCACATCTGCAATCCCTGTACCAATAGCAACAAGACCGTCATCAAACGGTCGCTCGTCATTCAAATAATCAAACTCAAGTGTTAGATCCGTGTTTTCACCAACTTGCCAAGTCAATACAGGCGCGGCAAAAACACGCTCCACATTCTGATCAAAATCACGGAAGCCGTCATTGCCTTCGTAAACTGCATTCAAGCGATAAAGCAATGTTTTATCTGAGTTTAACGAACCAGACAAGTCAATATTCGGTCGATAAAAGCCATAACTTCCTACTAGCAGTTCCGTAGAGTAATAGGGTTCACTCAAGGGTTTCTTGGTGACTAAGTTAACGACTCCCCCTGGTTCTAGATTGCCGTATAAAACCGAAGCTGGCCCTTTAAGAACTTCTATCCGTTCAAGATTCGCAGTTTCTCGTAAGCTAAACTGGCTCTGCCTAAAGTTATCCCGCAGAAAGACATCCTGGGTAAAACCGCGAATGTTAATTCGGTCTATCGTACCTGCGAAACTATCGTCAGCCCTAACCCCGCTCACATTGCGGAGAGCCTCATTTACTCGGATAGCTTGTTGATCTTCTAAAACCTGTTGCGGAACAACCTGAATTGACTGGGGAATATCACGTAGCGGAGTATCTGTTCTCGTTCCTGTTGTGGCGTTTGGTGCTATATATCCTCCTTCTTGCTCACCCGTAACCACAATTTCAATTTCTTCATCCTCATCAGCCGACGTTTCACCTTGCTGTGCTTCACTTCCAGGTTGGACGTGTTCAAGAGTTTCTGCTGATTCATCACTGGGTTGCGTCGTCTCTGTCTGATTCTCAGTTTCGACTCCTTCAGGCGTTTGAGGCGTTGGGGGTTGTTGTGCTTGCGTATCAGGTGCAGCAGGCGTAAAGCTGAAAATCAAACCTTCGTCACTATCAAATAACTCAACTTTTGGCACTACTTCGGAACCCGTCACTGTTACCCGGATACTATTGGCAGCTTGTGTTACCGTTACAGCAGTAATTCCTTCAGTCGGGTTATCTGTGCGGAACGTATTGCCGCTGGGTAAGCGCAGTTGAGTGTTAGGAATGTCGGCAATATAGGTATTGCTATCAATTCTTGGTAATACTCGTAATTGCTTGGCTGCTGAGGTGACTAAAATTACCTCAATCCCGTTTTCAGTTGGATTCAACTCAACTGCGGTAACTTCTATAACCTGAGCAAAAGCTGGTTGTGCAATTAAGACTGTTACTGCTCCTGCTAGCAGAAAAGAAGGCAAGAGTTGTGCTTTCATGCTTTATTGACTAACAAGGTTTATAGTGTTGCTTCAAATTGGAAAGGAAAATTAGTAGCTTTTACCAGTTGATAGAGTATCTAAGGCTCAACGTCCTGCCTCTAGCCGCAGCATAGGCAGCATCAGTGCTTTGCAATTGCGAGACGACAGGGAAATATTGGCTGTTGAACAAATTTTCAATCCCAAGTTGCAGCGTCCCGGAACCAATATCGATGCTGCTGATATAGTCCACTGTCAAGTAACTATCTACTGCTCTCCTACCAAATGCGGGGTCGTCGTTGAAACGAGCGCGACTTCCAGAAAATAGAGCTTGTAAGCGATTATGCCAACCTGGTAGCGTCTCATTCTCTACATAAGCCCTAATAATTAAAGGCGGAATCCGAAACCCATCAAGGGGGTCATAGTCTCCGTCATCATCGGTATCAATTTCACCTTCTACCAAACTTACCGAGCCACCGAGTTGCCAGATATCGCTTGGCTGGACATCAAGAGTGGCTTCGATGCCGTAAATTTTTTCGGGAGCGCGAATAACTGTTCCAGGAGCCGTAAAGGTTGTGCCTAAGTTGGAGTCATTGTAAAAGCCAACAAGGGAAGCCTGCACTGACTCCCAGTTTCCCCTTATCCCGATCTCATAGTTATTTACCTTTTGCGGTTCCGGGCTAAGAGACTCTACTGAAAATCCTGCTGACGCATTGCGGAGTGCTAGACCAATATCTGCTAGAGAAAAGCCTTGGGAGAAGTTTGTAAATAAATTTACTTCCTCCGTTGCGGAAAATACAGCACCGATATTAAACAGAGTCGCATTGAAGTCTAGTTCTCCGCCGGAAATATTGTTCCCAGCTAAGGTGGTAAAGTCGTCTACATTAACGTCAGCATCTTCGTGGCGAATTCCGCCGCTAACACTCAAGCGATCGCTAATATCCCAGTTGAGTTGAGCAAATAATCCTAAACTGTTTAGTTCTAGAGGTGGAGTCCAAATGCGATCGCCAATTTGACGAAAAGCTAGACCACCACTGTTGTCATAAGTTGCCGGATCAAAAATGCCAACAGGCTGAGATGTATCTTCATTGAAGTAATCGAGTCCCCACAGCAGACTGGCAGTTCCTTGGTTAAATAAAGGTGTCTCGATCTGTAATCGTCCCCCAACTTTTTCCGATTCCACCCTTGATTGAAAAATTGAGTTGCCCAAGCTAGCAAAATTTCGTGCATCAAAGGGAAAGAAACGAGTAAAAAAGTCTCGATAATACACTTGACCCTGAACGCGACTGCCGAAAATGTTGTCGTGGGTGTAATCGAGATTAATTACAGTATTTTCAGTTCCTTGAGGATCTTCTAAATCTAGTCCTTCGAGGGCGCGGGCTTTTTGTCTGCCTGCAAGAGTGTTGACGATTGGATCGCTGGTAAACTCAGTGTCTTGGCTAGTATCAAAACGATTAAAAGTAAGTTCTAGGCGTTGTTGCTCGTCAAACTCAACCCCAAATTTGCCAAATAAATTCACAGTTTGGGCATCTGCTAAACCACCTTGACCGTTAGGATCAGCAGGAATGCGATCGCCTGCGGCATCAAAAAAACTGCCATTATTTGTGAACGCGGCGCTAACGGTGAAGTCAAAATTGTTATCTCGACCAGAAATTAAATGCCGAATATCGTTGCCAAAACTATCTTCTAACTGGGTCAAGGAAGCGTTCACACCTAGCTCAGTTGTAGAACTAAGTTTTTCTTCAGTTGGTGTCCGCGTAATAATGTTGATTACACCACCTGTTGCCCCGTCACCATAAATAGCAGTAGGTCCACGCAGCACCTCAATTCGCTCTACAGCACCAGGATCAATGGTTCTTAGATCGCGAAAAACATTGCGACTTGTGGACTGAGGCACACCATCAATCAACACTAAAGTATTGCGACCCCGCAGAGATTGCCCAAACGTACTCAAGCTTTGAGTTGGTGGAGCCAAACCCGGTACTACCTTTCCTATAATCTCGCCTAAGTCTCTCGACAAGTTTGTTTGTTGTTCAATCTCTTCACGGTTAATTACCGTCACACTTCGTGGTACATCAGTTACCTGTTCTTCGGTGCGCGTAGCAGTAACTACGATATCAATTGCTTCATCTCCTTCAGCCGCCGCTGTATCTGGCTGTTCACTTCTAGGCTCAACTGTATCAGGCGTTTCCGGTTGCTGTGATGCCTGCGTGTTAGCTCCAGGCGTGAAGCTAAAAATTAGCTCCTGATCACTGTCAAATAACTGAGCTATTGGTACAACTTCAGAACCCGTTACTGTCACCTGGATACTATTGGCAGCTTGGGTCACTGTTACTCCAGTAATGCCCTTTATTGGATTATCTCTGCGGAATGTATTGCCATTAGGTAGGCGCAGTTGGGCATTCGGGATGTCGGCAATATAGGTATTGCCATTAGTTCGCGGGAATACTTGTAACTGCTTGGCTGCTGAGGTTTCTAAGATTACCTCTATTCCGTTTTGGGTTGGATTCAACTCGATTGCTGTAACTTCTATAACCTGAGCAAATGCTGGTAGTGAAATTAATACAGATGCTGCTCCGGCTAGGTAAAAACAAGGGAATAATTGCGATTTCATGTATGAAAAGGAATCGAACTGGTTTTAAAGAAAGTAATCACGCTGTAAATATTGCTATGTCAGCTTGTTTAGGCTTTACCAGGTGAGTGAGTAGCCAACTCGTAGCGTTCTTCCTCTTAGTCCAACCAGGTAATGTCTCATTCTCGACATAAGCCGTCAGTTTTAGGGGTGCAATGCGGGAACTTGTCAGGGCTAAATAATCGTCATCTTCGTCTTCATCACTCTCACCCTCGATCAAACTTAAAGTGCTACCCACTCGCAGGCGTTCGGTTGCTTGCCAATCAATGGTTGCTTCTAACCCGTAGATCCGCTCTGGAGCGCGAACCAGTTCTAGGAACCCACCTTCTAGGGTATTAAACGACAGCCCTAGATCTGAAGTATTGTAAAACGCAGCTAGAGAAGCCTGGACTGTAGACCAGTTACCGCGAATGCCAATTTCGTAGTTATTGACTTTCTGCGGGCTGAGGTCACGCACAGAATCTGCGATATTTGTAAATCCGGTTGGTGGGTCACGCAGAATCAGACCAAAGTCTGGCAACCCAAAGCCTTGAGAGAAGTTGCCAAACAGACTAACTTCCTCGGTGAGATCATAGACTGCTCCCATATTAAAGACAGTAGCGTCAAAGTCGCTCTCCCCCTGGGACAAACTGCCCCTCTAAACGTGGTGTAATCATTCACATTCAAGCCAATGCGTTCGTGACGGATTCCTCCGGTTAGTTCTAGGCGATCGCCAAGACTCGCCTGCAACTGAGCAAATAAGCCCAGGCTATCAACTTCATAGGGGCGCACAAATGTGCGCTCGCTAATTTTACGGTTAACTCTACCGCCGCTTTGCGTCGTAATCTCCCCAAGTCAAAAATATCGAAAGGCTGTTCGCTGTCTTCATTTACATAATCGGCTCCCCAAAGCAAGCTCACGGTTTTTTGTTGATTAAAAGGAGTCTCAATCTGCAATCGTCCTCCTAGCTGCTCTGAATTTCCTTGAGAGCGAACTACGCCTAAGTCTTCTGGAAAGAACCCAAAGGGTCGAGAATCTAGAGGAATGCCAATGTTGGTGTTATTGCGATAATAAATTTGCCCCTGAAGTTCGCTGCCGAAAATATTGTCGTTGATATATGCCAAATTCAGAACTGTGTTTCGGTTGCCAGGACCGGGAGTGTCAATGAAATCTAGTTCGCCTACTTCAATCGCACGCGCTTTTTGCGTACCTGGAAGCTCGTCAACAAGGGGATCGGAAATAACATCTGGCTCTTGACTGTCATCAAAGTGATTGAACGTTAATTGCAGTCGTTGCTCTGGAGTTAGATCAACACCAAACTTCAGCAATCCGTTTAAAGTAGTGCTGCTGTCTCCACCCAATTCAAACAAAGGAATCGATCGCCTTCCGCATCATAAAACGACCCGTTGTTGCGATTGAGAAACTAGCCGTAACGTCAAAATTGTCTTCTCGCGCCGAAATTAAATGCTGGAGATCGTAGCCAAAGCCGTCTTCTGAGTTGGTTAGGGAAGTATTTAGACCCACATAAGTTTGCGAGTTAGCCCAGACTCGCTAGGTCTGCGCGTAATAATATTAATTACACCTCCAGTTCCCTGACTGCCATAGGTGGCACTAGGTCCGCGAATCACCTCAATTCGCTCAATTGCAGAAGGATCAATTGTTCTGAGGTCTCTGTTAAAAGTCTGGAGGTTGGTGGTTTGAGGTACGCCATCAATCAAGACAGATACACTGCGCCCGCGCAAGTTTTGCCCAAATAAATTGATGTTTTGATTTGAGGGTGATAAACCAGGAACTGTAAAGCCAAGAATATCTGTTAAGTTTCTCGACAATCTCGTCTGCTGCTCAATCTCTTCGCGGTCAATCACCGTTATCGAGCGCGGTATATTCGTGACTTCTTCTTCCGTGCGCGTTGCTGTTACTACAATTTCAATTGGTTCATCTCCCTCAGCCGTAGTTTCATTTGGCTGTGTCTGGTTCCCAGGTTCAACTGCTTCAGGCTTTACTGGCGTTTCAGCACTCGGTTGAGTCGTTTCTTGGTGTGTCTCGCTTCCAGGCTCAAGTGCATTAGGTGTTTCTGTTTGTTGTTCAGCCTGCGTGTTAGCTCCAGCTGGCGTGAAGCTAAAAATAAAACCTTCATCACTGTCAAATAACTCAACAGTTGGCACACCCGATGAACCTGTTACTGCCACCCGGATGCTATTGGGAGCTTGGTTTGTTACCGTTACCGCAGCAATTCCTGCAATTGGGTTATTTTGGCGGAATGTATTACCACCTCTTAGACGCAGTTGAGCATTTGGAATGTCGGTAATATATGTGTTGCCATCAGTTCGTGGCAATACTTGTAACTGTTCTCCAATTGGTGTTTCTAAAATTACCTCAATACCGTTTTCAGTTGGATTAAGCTGCACATTAGTAACTTGTACGACTTGCGAAAATGCAGGTTGAGCCACTAACACTGATACAACTACTGCCATCCCAAAGCAGTTAAGTAGTTGCTGTTGTCTCAAGAATGTCTCCTTATACTTAATTCCACACGGATTTGGGGGATAAGCTCACGGCTTACCCCGTCCCAAACGGCTTCTACTGCCATGTTCGTTTGACAGCTGATTTTCCCAGCCTCAGAAAACTGGCTGTAGCTGTGCTAGTAAAATTTAGCTTTATTGCAACTAAATATCAGTTGCAGCAATCAGATTAAGGTTGATAGGAGCAATTGTCAACTAGTATAAAAGCGGCAAGGGTTAAATTTCTACGATGTCAGGGTTACAGAAATAAGCTTTGATAATAGTTACAGCTTTTTGTAACGGTAGATAAATTCATTTTTAAAGTTATTAAACAGGAAAATGTCTAATTAAATTTTTGTAAAACTAGATTTTTTTGAAATTAATTGTCATCAAGTATGCTTAAATATGCCGATAAGACCTTTTATGGATGGCTCTAAAAGATAAAAAATGGCAATAAAGAACTTGTTTGCAGCGGGCGGCGTGGTCATGTGGCCATTGCTGGGATTTTCAGTGGTGGCGATCGCGCTGATTAGCGAACGGATTATATTTTGGGCAAGAGTAAATAAACGTCAAAACCGAGTAGTCAAAGAAGTATTGCAGCTGTATCGGCATGAAAACGTTGTTGGGGCAATAGACAAGTTAAAGCAAAATGCTGATTTGCCAATAGCGCGAATTTTTTTAGCAGCATTAGAACTAGAGCAACCAACCCCGGAAGAGTTTCGGCTGGCATTAGAAAGTGAGGCACAAGCAGAGTTGCCCTTACTCAAAAGGTTTAACACTATATTTGACACAATCGTTAGTATTTCGCCGCTATTGGGACTTCTGGGTACAATTTTGGGTTTAATTAACTCCTTTGCTTCAC
The DNA here is from genome assembly GCA_030446505.1 of Chroococcidiopsidaceae cyanobacterium YX2bin18. GTDB lineage: Bacteria > Cyanobacteriota > Cyanobacteriia > Cyanobacteriales > Chroococcidiopsidaceae > JAHHHE01. The sequence goes on from JAUJND010000004.1 coordinate 48,551, forward strand.
TCAACATCGGTGATGTCGGCGGGAGCAGAACAGCAGGTGTAACCTCTGGTATTAGTGAAGCGCTGGTGTCTACAGCAACAGGATTAGTAGTAGCAATATTTACACTGTTATTTGCGAATACGTTCCGTGGGTTTTACCTGCGCCAGACAGCACTGATTCAGGAATATGGCGGTCAAATAGAACTACTTTATCGTCGTCGTTATCAACAACAGGAAATTTCCTATGCGTCTACCCGATGAACCAGAACTGCCAACTACAATCAACATCGTACCGATGATTGATGTGATCTTTGCGATTTTGACCTTTTTCATCATTTCGACTTTGTTTTTAACCCGTTCGCAGGGGTTGCCCGTAAATTTACCCAAGGCTACCACAGCCCAAACTCAGGGTTCTAACCCGATTACGGTGACGCTTGATGGAAAAGGACGTTTGGCATTGAACCGCAAGCTGATTGCAATTGATGCTCTTGAAGGGCAAGTTCGGAGTTTGATTGCTCCAAATCAGGAAGTGGTCGTGGTGCTAAATGCCGATACGCAAGTCAATCACGGTCAAGTTATTGCGGTGATGGATCGCTTACGTCGGGTTCCAGGTACAAAATTGGCTATCTCTACCCAACGTCCTTAGTAGCACTTTGCTGAGCAGGTGACAGAAAAGCTAAGTATTCCTACATAGGTAAAAATTCATTGTAGTGGTGGCTAAAACACTAAACACCACTGTATTTTGACAACTTTGTAGGAGTTGGATAACTCAGATCTTGCACCAAGCTTAAATGCTTTCACAATAAGTGTTTTGGCTAAACTTCATCCGATCCAGAACCCCGTCAGATAAGGCTTTCAAGGCTAAAGGCAATCACTTAAGCAAATAAGAGGACTTGAAAACCTTATTTTTCTGTTAGGTGCAAGATATAAGTAACCCTATATAGCCAGCCCCCTATAGGGTTAGTAATGTTTCACCAGAGAAAAATATAGGGTAAGAACCTTGAAAGGAAGTGGGCAACTCTTGGTTAGCTAGTTGGTTAAGGTGTCCCCTGTTGATAAACTTGTGCTGCCCAAAATTTGGACACTACGCTTCCATCTGGTGATTGGATTATTTATTAATCGCTACGAGTTTGGAGTAGCCGTCTAGCACTTTATCAACATCTCTACAACATCCTCCTACCAAATAAATGGAATCAAACGAGAGCTAGATTGTTGATACTCTGCATACTCTGGATACTTGACAGACATTGCCTGTTCTTTTTGAGATATACGCCAGAGATAGAAGATAAAAATGTATCCCGGCACTAAATAAGCCCAAAAGGAGCCAGCTACAACGCTAAAACTCAAGTAACGCAGTAAATCTGCAAAATAATTAATATTGCGAGAAAAACGCCATATGTTGTCACGTACTAGCCCAGCTTTAAACTGTTTGGCAGTGAGCTTTTGGACATCGGCAGTGGCATTTATCAGACTACCAAAAATGTAGAGGAAAAGTGCAATAGCAGCTGTTGCCATTGATAAGGAAGCAGGATTGATAAATGCTAAGTATCCAGGCAAGACGTAAAAAAATCCTACACTTAATAATATAAAAATGAAAGTTCCTAACCTAGCTGACTCATTAAATATCTTTTGTCGCTCTGGAAATAACCACTGTTCCAGCAACCACCACAAACAGTAGCTAATATGCAGGCACATATAAATAACCTGCCGCCAGTCTTGGATACCGAAAACGATAGCAAAACTAACCAAACAAACAATTGTAATCACCTTTGCAAAATTAATCGCTTTTAATACGGTCACTCCAGGTTTATCAGCATTAGCGTTGACAGTGTTCTGCATAAATTAAGTTATTGCGATAAAAACTGTTAATACTTTTTTGATATCACGTATGGTAATAGGTAGCTTACTAGTCTTTCCCATAAAACAAGTGTATTGCAAAAATCGCTGCCTTACTAGTAGTGGTTTGTCAAGCTTTAATTGAGGGGTAAAGGTGATGAAGTTTGACCCGTGCGTCGGCGGTGTTAAAGCGCCAATTAATCCAAGTCTGCTGATGATTGCGTTGCTCTTCCCAAGCGGCTACCTCCTGTTGCAAGACAGCAAACTCTGGAATGCGTCGGTTCAACTTATATCTTGCACCTAACGAAAACACAAGGTTTCTAAGCTTTCCTATTTTTTAAGCGTGATCGCTTGATAACTGGAGAGCTTTACTTAGAGGGAAGATTCGCCTAAAGGTAAATAAGCTAAAACATTTGTAGTAGAAGAGTTTGAGCTTGGTGCAAGATCTGAGATAACGTTTTTCTTAGTAAACGTGCTCTTTACAGCAAAATGTAATTTGAGCGCTCAATCGAGTTATTACTATTCTTTCTGTTTGCAGGTCGATTTAACTACAAGGACTCTAATCTTTGAAAATAGAGGTAAAAAGCACTGAAAATTAATCATGGGTTGTGCCATCCGGCATGATCGTACCTTGTATTTTTGTGGCAGTTAGGGATGCTCCCCAGAGACTAGCTCCTTGTAAATCTGCCCCCCTCAAGTCTGCCTGAGTAAAATCTGCCATTTTCAAGTTTGCCCCGCTCAAGTTAGCATTTTTGAGGTTAGCGGCAAACATATTTGCTCCATTGAGGTTAGCTTCAGTTAGATTTGCCTCACTCAGGTTTGCCATACTTAGCGATGCCTCTGTTAAATTCGTCCCAACTAAGTCGGCTTTACTTAGATCAGCTTCACTAAGGGATGCTTCTTGCAAATTAGCTCCACTTAGATTCATCCCACTCAAGGAAGTGCCAATCAGGTTTGCGCCTTTAAAATCTCTCTCTCCTGCTGCATAACGTCTTAAAAGGTCATTTGCGTCCATAGCATTTGCTCACTACCACTTACTTGTAGTAGTGTGACTCAAATAGAAGATTATAAAAGTAAAAATAGGTACTAAGCAAGGTGTCAATATTGTAATAGCTAAAACTGTTAAATTTTTAGATAACTTTAATCACACAAGGCAATTAGTATTTTCCGCAACAAACTACCAATGCAAGTTACCCAATGTCTCCATGCGGCTGTTCTCATTTCTGACTTGAAACAAGCTGAATATTTTTATGGCAATGTGTTGGGATTATCTAAGGTAGAACGAGCGCTCAAATACCCTGGTGTCTGGTATCAAGTTGGGGAGTTGCAATTTCACCTGATAGTCGCGCCTGACTTTGTTCCCTCTAAACTACAAAACCCTGAAAAATGGGGACGCAACCCGCACATTGCCTTTGCTGTTACTAATTTAGAAGCTGCCAAGAATCAGTTAAACGCTCACAACTGCGCGACACAAATCAGCGCCTCCGGTAGAAACGCAATCTTTACCCAAGATCCAGACGGCAACATTATAGAACTAAGTCAACTTTAAAATCTTGCCTTGGTGTCTAAGGCGCAACGTCGCTGGCGGAACGTTTATGAAAATCATTGCCTACTCCTATAGTGATCCTCTGTTGGAACAAACACCTAACCCTGCTGTTTGGGGTTGGGAAGTGGAGCGGATTTATCAAGATTTGGGGAAACGCGAGGAGCTAGAGCAGCTAGTTTGCGATTGTCAAATAGAGCCAGCTGATTACCTTTTAATTCGGCGGCTAGATGAACTAGGAGATTCTCTACAGGAAGTAAGTTCGCGCATTGCTGAATTAGAAGCGCTAGGAGTTCACCTGATTGCCACTGAACAAGCCTACAACTCATTTGCTCAGGGGCAAGATCCTACTAATTTCCGGGCAGATTTGCTCCTGCTGCTGCAAGAAATCCAGCGTGAGCAGCGTAGCCGCCGCATTCGCCAGGGACACGCCCGCAATCGGATTAGCGCCTTGCCACCCCCTGGAAGATCACCCTACGGCTACCGCCGAGGCAAGGATAAATATGCACTTGATCGCAGTGCTTCTCCAATAGTCAAGGATTTTTTTGAACAGTTTCTCCTCTATGGCTCTTTGCGGGGAGCGGTTCGCTATCTCGCGCAAAAATACGGCAAGAAAATTTCTGTATCGACAGGGCGGCGCTGGTTAACTAATTCTGTCTATCGTGGTGACACAGCTTATCAAAATGGTGAGGTTATCTCTAATACCCATGTCCCGATCATCTCTAGGGAAGAAGCAGCACAGATTGATCGGCTGTTGCGGCGCAACCGTCGCTTGCAACCTCGTAGTGCTAGTGCGCCTCGCTCTCTTGCTGGATTAGTTATCTGTCAAGAGTGCCAGTCGCCGATGACAGTGGTTCGCGTTACTATTCGACACAAAAAAAACGAATATCTCTACTTACGTCCAATCAACTGTCCTAAACGCCCCAAGTGTCGGGCAATTCCCTACGCGCAGGTGTTGGAGCAAACAATTAGAGCAATTTGCTGTGACTTACCGCGTGCGGTAGCTGGAACAAATTTACCACAACTGGATGCAGTTAAGAGTTCTTTGACAGATGCGATCGCCCGACAGCAAGAAATACTCGCCCAATTGCCTACTTTGATTGAGACTGGAATTTTGGATTCAGAAACAGCGCAACTTAGAGCTTATAAACTCCGCACTGAAATCTCACAAATCCAAGCAAAACTAGCGACTCTACCACCAGTGAATTTGCGTTCTGTTGCTCAAGCTGTCTCAATTCCCCAATTTTGGTTAGATTTATCTGAATCTGAGCGGCGATTTTACTTTCGGGAATTTATTCGTCAAATTGAGATTATCCGCCAAGATTCAGTGTGGCAACTCCAACTTATTTTTATATTTTAGAAGTGTGAACCCCGGAGAAATTGATGCACCCAATTGTTCAGGTTCAACCACCGCTAAAATTTATTCCCCCAGCCCTGAATCCTCTGGTTTTAAAGGGTACTCAACTGCTGTTACCTGCTTGGTTGCGATCGCGGACAGCAATTACTCAGATCAAAGCCGAAAATGTAGAAGTTTTAGTAGATCTTTATCACCAGTTTCAAGCAGGTAAGATTCGCTTTTTAATGGCTTTTCGTCATCCCAGCACTAATGATCCGCTGTGTATGGCATACCTGCTTTCCTACATAGTTCCACGAGTAGCACAACAACAGAAAATATCACTACAGTACCCGATTCATTCCCACTTTATTTATGATCGCGGAATTCCCCTATGGGCTGGAGCGCAGGTGGGCTGGCTATATTCTCGTTTGGGGGGAATTCCTATCCATCGCGGCAAGGTAGATCGGCTTGGTTTGCGCTCAGTTCGCAATTTGTTCGCCCACAGTAGTTTACCAATGACAGCAGCCCCAGAGGGAGCAACTAATGGTCACAATGAAATCGTTAGTCCTCTAGAACCAGGTGTTGCTCAACTAGGATTTTGGTGTGTTGAAGATCTCCTCAAGGCTGGAGGCTCTGAGCAAGTTTTTATTGTGCCAATCGGTATTCAGTACCGTTACGTTGAACCTCCCTGGAAAGCCTTGGAACAGCTGTTGAATGAATTGCAAGTTGATAGCGGATTTCAGCCAGCAGGAGAAGAAGCAAGTTCGCTTGGCGAAGCCTCTCTCTATCGGCGGCTGAATCAATTAAGTGAACACTTACTGTCGTTAATGGAGGAATTTTATAGTCGTTTCTATCATCAAATACCGACGACAACAAAAGTAGGTACTTCCGAAGAATTAAAATTACCGAGTTCTGAGCAAAAGTTTATGACTCGGCTTCAAGCGTTACTGGACACAGCATTACAGGTAGCAGAGCAGTATTTTGGGATTTTGCCCAGAGGCAGTTTGAGCGATCGCTGTCGTCGTGTAGAACAAGCAGGCTGGGATTATATTTATCGAGAAGACATTAAAGATATTGAAGCACTTTCCCTTATAGAACGAGGACTCGCTGATCGCATTGCGGAAGAGGCGAACCTGCGAATGTGGCATATGCGTCTAGTAGAAAGTTTTGTGGCAGTAACAGGCGATTATGTTATGAAAAAGCCTACAGTAGAGCGGTTTGCTGAAACAACTTTGCTGATGTGGGACATGATTACACGCATTAAGGGTGGCAACCCTTTTCATCGTCCGCGCTTGGGTAAACAATCGGTGCAAATGACGGTGGGTGAACCAATACCAGTCTCAGAGCGTTGGGAAATTTATCAAGGCGATCGCCGTAGTGCGAAACTTGCTGTCACGGATCTAACTCACGATCTTCAAACTGCGCTAGAGGGAATGATTGAATGAGCGCGGTGTAGATACTTTTTCTTAAAATGGCAAACTAATCACAGGTAGTCATTACCCTAGTCTCAACATCCATTTTGCAAAGCTTTTCAAAAAACTATTGGGAGTTAGTAGTTGGCTCCACACCCAGCGGCTGAGCCAGCGATTGAACCGGGGTAGTAGATAGTCCCGCGATAGCTCCCAGATTACTATTATCAGTAAGGGCAACAACCGCATTTTTATTCCATCTAAAAAATCTTGCCGCTGTATTATTCCATCTAAAAAATCTTGCCATTGCCCTTGTCCTATATTTTTTAAACATTTAAGCTCTCTACAAATCATGTTTAAATATTTAAACTCTCCACAAATCATGCCTAATGTAGGCATAACCCAAAAAAATACATCCAAGTAGTAGGTTGTACTAGTGTGGAGATGCTGCAAAAGTTTATTAATTAGCCAGTGGTGAGCCGAGATAATCTCCCAACAGCGGGGGTAGTTGAGATAATCTTTACAAACCTGCTGAAATATATCTCCATCTAAGGAAATTACTGTCCGCACAACCTTTGAACTACACTTATCCAGATTTAGTAGTCCCTGCTGGCTCTCTTCAGGATCAATGTAATAGTGAGTACAGAATGTTAGTCCAGATTGGAAATATACTCTCTTTACTTGCTTCTTTTTATTTAACCCATCCGCTAACAAAGCGTTCTGTCGCAAATTTGTAAGCAACTTGTTGGGAAGTTGCAGCTCGTAACGATTATTACGCGCCTGGTGAATTTGTTGCAGTCCTTCGTTAGTGAGATGGAAGATAAATTCTCCCTGTTCAAAGGTAACGGTAATTTGCTCACTAGTAAGGTGAGTGTTTCTTGAGTGAGAAGGAATGGTATGGCGTAACTGTAGCCAAGTAGCTTGAATTGTCTGACGCAGGGTAGTGATTGCTTTTAAGTTCCATCGCCTTATTACATAACGGAGGCTAAAAACAATTTGATTGATCAGCTTCAATACTGCTTTTACATCCAGCGATCGCACAGGGTTTGCAGAGGAGACAAAGCTGATTTGATATTTTATGATGCTCTCATCTTGGCGTGGTTTATTTTTGACCATTCTCAGAAGGTGCAATTCCGTTAGAACTGCGTTGACTAGACTTACCCCAATTCACCATATTTTGTACAAAGTTCACCATAAAATCTAATAACTTGTGCCACTGTTGCCCTCCGGCAATCACTCCTTCATTGTGGATTTTCATGATTAGGTCTTTTACGTCTTCATCTTCCTGAAACAGTTGTTTATGGTAACGGGTGATGATATCTCCGTCTAACTGCATTACAGTTTGGGCATAAATAATATCAATTTTGTTCTCGCTAACCTTATCGCTATCGAGTGCAGCTTTAAGTTCAATAATTTTACGCAGACTGAGCAGGAATTCGTTAGCTTTAAAAATTTCTCGAATCTCCATCCAACCATTTACTTCCGTTGGATCGGGCAGTATTGGTCGAGCTAGTTCTATATAATCTGGATCAGACTCAACTATTTGTCCTTGATGTTGTTTTAACCATTCAATTCGCTCACCATATCTTTTCACCTTTTCATCCCGTACTTTAGAAAGTAGATTAGGAAGTTTTACATTTGGATCAATAAGAGTGTAAAAATACTCTTTCTCAAGTTTTTCAAACAAATCTCTGTAACGCTTCTGTTGCTCTTTATCTTCAATTTCTTTTACCTTAAAGTAGTCTTTATCACTTATAGAGTAAATTGCTTGATATGCCTCCCAAGGACTGAACTTTGCAGCTGTAATTTTTTCTACAACCATAGTATTTACTTCTAAAGCTGTGATGTCATTAAGTAACTCACCAATAGATTTCACAAATCTATCTAATAATTTTTCAGCTTTATCTTGAGTTTCATTAGGCATAGCGATCACCTCTACGTTTACAGTTGTGTGGAACTGATCTTAGTTTGCTGTGAAGTTTTGCGAGATTTTTCTAACATTTCCATCAAAACTTCAAACAACTTCTGTACACTCTCAATATTTTTTTGGATAATTTCACGACTTTCCTTAACCTGGCTTAGGTGGAAGTCCCGAAGTTCTGTGTAAGGTCCACTACTAAGAAATTGACTGCCAACTTCATTGTTTATATCGCCGTCAATAAGATTAATCAAGGTATACATCCGATTACCTGATTTGATGCTTTCTGCCTCATTTGTTTCTAAACTACTTTGCCCATCAGATGGTTCAGAAACCCAAGTAGTAATTTCTAATTCAACAACTTCAACTAATGCCGTCTTGATAACATCAATAATGTTTTTAGCATCAAGGGGTCTTTTATCAGTATTAAGTTCCTTAAGTTCCTCTTGAAATTTTTTACTTGCTTTAGAAGCCTCTTCATTTGTTCCCATGACAGTATTTCCTATGAAATAGTAAAATCACAATGAAATTGAGTCCATGAAAATTTTACATAGTATTGAAAAACCTAATTATTTTATTAACTCAAAACAATTAATTTTAACAAAACTTAAACTTTTAATTAGAAGTATCTGTATAAAGTTATGCATTTTCAGAGAGGATTTTAACCAGTGCAGCTAGCTTCGCTTTCCCTCCAAAAATGTCATATTTTTAGAGAAATGTGCGCTCTAGAGGCGATCGCATTTCTAAGTAATCTATACAGCTGCCCAGACTATAATTCCGGAATATGCACAATCAAATGCTTAATTGGGGTGATTCAAAAAACTCAACTCGCCGTGCTGACAGTAGGGTTGAAGCGCTATGGATTCTAGGGCTGCTACTCGCGGCAGTTATCCTGTTTAGCATTAATCTTGGTGGACTGCCGCTACGAGATTGGGATGAAGGTACTGTGGCACAGGTTGCCCGTGAAATCTGGCGTAGTCCAGCCGATTCCCTATGCTGGCTTTACCCGACATTAGGGGGTGAACCTTATCTGAATAAGCCGCCCTTGATGCATCTGCTAATTGCTTTTGCCTACTCAATCGGTGGTGTAAATGAGTGGACATCGCGCTTACCAGGGGCAATGTTAACCGCTATTTCTGTGCCGCTACTGTATTGTATTGGTCGAGAAATCTTCCCTCAACGCACTCCAGCTCTTTTCTCAGCCTTGGTTTACCTAACTTTGCTCCCAGTGGTACGTCATGGGCGACTGGCGATGCTAGATGGAGCGGTGGTATGTTTCTTTCTATTGATGATTTGGTGTTTATTGCGATCGCGCCGCAATCTCTGCTACTGCTTAGGCGTAGGCATTGGGTTTGGGCTGATTTGTTTAACAAAGGGAATTTTAGGAATATTACTAGGGGCGATCGCGCTTTTGTTTCTCCTCTGGGATACGCCGCGATTACTTACTAGCTGGTATCTATGGTTAGGAATTTTGATCGGTACTGCGCCCGTAGCTTTGTGGTACACAGCCCAATGGCAACACTATGGTCAGTCTTTCACCGATACTGGCATTGTGAATCAATCCTTCAGCCGGATTTGGGCAGCAGTTGAAGATCATGCTGGACCACCCTGGTATTACATTTTAGAAATACTGAAGTATGCGTGTCCTTGGCTACTGTTTTTACCGCAAGGTTTGAGACTAGCTTGGGAAAACCGCAACCTTAGCTGGGCAAAGCTTGTGTTGGTGTGGACTAGCGGTTATCTACTGACGATTTCAATCATGGGAACTAAACTTCCCTGGTACGTCTTCCCTATTTACCCAGCTATTGCCTTGGTTGTGGGAGTGCAACTAGCCCAAGTATGGAATTTGCCGCGTCCAACATCTTATCCCCGCGCCTGGGTTGCGTTTTTGGCACTAATGGCTGTGGTGGCTACAGTCGGTAGCCTTTACTTTATTTGGAGTCCCGCCTCAGATTCGGAGTTACAGCTGATTTTGGCAGCGGCGGCTGGAACAATGACTTTGGCAACTATTTTAGCAGTGCAAGGCGATCGCCAATTTCTCCTGATTTTGGTTTGGGGTATGTATGTCTCACTGCTATTGCTGATGACTTCTAAGCATTGGGTTTGGGAGTTGGCAGAAGCCTATCCGGTTAAACCAGTAGCTGCAATGATCCAAACTAATACTCCAGCTAATCAGAAGATTTACACATCCTATCCCTACGGTCGTCCTTCCTTGAATTTTTATAGCGATCGCCAAATTATTCCAGCTAGTACCAATCTTCAAAATTACTGGCAACAGCAACAACCCTATCTCCTGCTTGATCAATCTACATTTGACAACTTGACACTAAACTCTGTGAAACAGGTTGGTACAGCCGCAGGTTGGACACTGATTACAAAAGCAAGTAGAGAGTAGGGTTAGATCTTATTTCCTCTTCAAGATTTTTCCGGTGGGTTTACTATATCTGTAACTTGTTCTAATAATCCCTCAAAAGGTTTCTGCTGAGGGTTTAAGCTTTCCATAGTGAGCACACTAACACCAAGGAGAATAGCACTTCCTACAGCAATAATTACGGCAGGACGCTTAAAGATCCCGAAGTCACGGACAATCCTTGCCCAAGGTCTGCTTTCGCGGCGTAATACATGGGCGATCATTACCTGTTTACAGTTATGAGGATCACGGACGTAATGACCACTCCAGCTAACCACCAGGCGTTCCTGGCAATATGGACACGTAAATAGTCCATTGCACATCTTGAACGGCTTTAAGTTGCCGGTTCGTTGGCAAATTGGGCAAGTAACAGAATGATTACCAAAGGTGTGAGTGTTCATCAGCGTCAACCTAGTTCACTTATTCGCTCTACTACAGAGCTATATGGGTTTGATTAAAAGTTCCTGCGTTTCTCCCTAACTTTAGTTTGCCCATTTTTAAATTAAAAAATACATATTAGCTGGCATCCTCATATAAATTAATGCTTTTAACTCAGTCTAGCTAAAGCCTCCAGTCCAATTTTTGTCCGTTGTCTCTTTTATGGTAAAGGGTGGGTAAAGTGACCTTTGGGCAATGACCAAAGAGGAAGGGGGGACAAGGAGACAAGGGGACAAGGGGGGGAAGATTGATCAAGCCCCCGACAAATGGTCTCAAGCCAAGCGAGCTTTCGGGAAAGAAGCTTCTTTCCCGAAACGTCGCGCCCCGACTTTAGCCGTGGAGAGAAAGAAAAGAATTGTGCCGAGGCACACAGTGCGCTGTTTTTTGGGGCAAATACTTTGTCCCCTTGGTCTCCTGAATTTCACTCCAGGAGCTGCAAGGACTTCACGCCAAAATAACAGCATGAGCTACAAAGCGTCATTGTTACAGGTTCCCCTACTTTCAAGTGCCGGGTTTCTTTGTCCTTGTCCCCTTGTCCTCTTCTGTGACAAGGCTAATGGTTAGGTAATGCTGCAATTGCTCTTACTCTCATAATCTAAATTTTCTCAGTGACTGGTTTAAGCAAAGCTGATTAAATCTAGATCCAACTTAACTTGTCCGGTTGTTGAAAGATCAATCAAAATGAAAAGTAAGATATAAAAATTTAACTTTTTTCTCACATTGCTCCCGCCTTTTAATAACTGCCACTTGCCTCCTATTCCTCAAGCGGATTCCGACTTCCCCCAATCCTCAGACCCTACTGAGTTAAAGAAGCTGCCGGAAACACCCATACTTCCGACTCCTTCCGCTGATCTAACCCGCCTGCTTAACCGTTTTCAGCCATCCCCAGAAAGTGTTGTTTTGCTTTTAGCCCTACTGATTGGCGGCAGCACTGGCATAGCTATAGTAACTTTTCACTATTTGATCGAGCTAGTTCACCAGTTAATGCTGGAGGATTTGATGGGAGTGATTTCAGTTTGGGGAGCTTGGACTTTAGCCTGTATTCCCACTTTAGGAGGTTTAATCGTTGGCTTAATGCGCGGCGCAAAGCAAGACTTTGGACCTGGGCTTTCCTCATTAATTGCAGCTGCCCAAGGAGGCGCAGCACGGCATTGGTCACCCCGACCAGTTACGAAGATGGTAGCAGCATCGGTTTCCTTGGGCAGTGGTGCTTCTTTGGGTCCAGAGGGACCGAGTGTGGAAATTGGGGCGAATTTTGGGATGTTATTGGGTCAAGTGCTGCAAATGTCTCAAGAGCGGCAACGCTTGCTTTTAGGAGCAGGGGCTGCTGCTGGCTTGGCAGCTGGATTTAATGCCCCGATCGCTGGGGTTTTCTTTGCCCTAGAGGTGGTGTTGGGTACCACATTTGCAACTTCAGCGGTAAGTGTGGTGCTGCTGGCGGCGGTGGTAGCGGCGTTGATTGCTCAAATTGGCTTGGGAGGACAACCTGCCTTTACTCTCCCTGTTTACGAAGTCCGCAGTCCGCTGGAATTTCCTTTATATATGGGATTAGGTATTGCTGCCAGTCTAGTTTCTATTACTTATACCAAGTCACTGCGGCTGGCAAGAGCTTGCTTTGAAGGTGAAGTTCCAGGTTTTCGCTGGCTGATGCAAATACCGCCATACATTCATCCTGTAATTGGTGGAGCCTGTGTTGGTGGAGTTGCGGTGCAATGGCCGCAAGTCTTGGGCATTGGTTATGAAACCATCGAAGCGATGCTGCAAGATGTGAAGTTTTCCTTGCAACTTTTGGTTTTGCTGCTGGTAATTAAGCTAGTGATGACGGCAATTAGCCTGGGTAGTGGTTTAGTGGGCGGTGTTTTTGCACCAGCAATGTTTCTAGGTGCTTCTTTAGGAGCGGCTTATGGAAAAATCATAGCGACACTTATCCCCTCATTAAGTGAATATATGGCTGCTCCTCCCGCTTACGCGATGGTAGGAATGGCTGCGGTTTTAGCTGCAAGTGCCAGAGCACCTCTGACAGCAATTTTATTACTGTTTGAGTTAACACGGGACTACCGCATTGTTTTGCCGTTGATGGCAGCAGTGGGTTTGAGTGTCTGGCTGGTGGAGCGAATGCAGCCGACATCAACTTCAGGCTCGAATTTGCAACAGCTGGTGAATGTAGAAAAGACAGAAATTTTGCCGCAAATTTTGGTAGCGGAAGCAATGCATCAGTCTCCGTTGATGTTACCAGCGACATTATCCGTTTTGCAGGCAGGTTTAACAATGACGCGCGATCGCTGCCGTAGTGCTTTGGTAATGGATCAAGCACAGCTAGTTGGTATTGTTACTCTTGAGGATATTAACCGCGCTATTTCTGTTTGGGAGTATGCTCTAGCCAAAGGCGGAACAGATCACGCACCTAACTCCCAACCAGATTCTAATTTACCCTTATCAAAGCTGATTGATATTTGTACTACTGAAATCCTCTACGCTTATCCTGATGAACCCTTATCTGAAGCTTTAGCACGAATGGGTGCGCGGGGGTTACATCAGTTACCAGTAGTAGAGCGAGACAACCACGAGTGTGTTTTAGGCTTGCTAGAACGAGATCAGATTGCCTTAAGCTGTAATATAGCAGCAACACGCAAAGCCCTTTGTCATTATTTACCAGTACCACCAAAAACAGAGGAACTGCCTCTATCCACTCCTTAAAAATCAATCTTCTAGGAGCAGAATACAAATTTGAGAATAAAGAATGGAGCAATTTTTCATTATTCTCCATCCTTTATTTTCTAGAATTAAAGTTATTCTTACCCTGACATATCAAGCTGTTGCTTCGACTTCTGCAAGTTCGTCTTCACCTAGTTGCTTTAGACGAATGTGTTTACGACCTAAAGTAATTTCAAACTCATCCCCAGGCTTTAAGCCCATCTGTTTTGTATAAGCTGAGCCGATCAGTAAGTTTCCATTTGACTGCACACTAATCCGAAAGCTAGCACTGCGTCCTCCACGCCCATTCGCATTTGGAGTGCTGTCTAACTCAATGCCTTCTGCATCAATCAGGGCATTTAGAAACTTCATCATATTGACGCGCTCGACACCATTTTTGGTCTTGGTATAGTAGCCGCAGGCTTTAGCCTTTTCTTCTTTACTTAAAGTTTCTTGCTCTTTGACTTTCTTAATGAGTTCGTCACCGACTAGCGGCTCCATCTTTTTTGTTTTTGACATCAACTTAGGTAGAAAACGAATGGATTAAGTGGTTGACTGAATTATATCTTAGCTTAGCAAAATCCTAGCTTATTAACGCTCTTAGTCAATATGTCTTAGATTTATATCAGCTTAGCAAACTATATTACACTAATTAGGATAACTGTTTAACCACTATCAACATCATTAATCTCTTGCAATCTGTCGTAAACAGTATTAGGACATGATAATTATCTAGAGTTTGTAAATCCTTGATACACTTTAATTGTTTGAGTTACCTAAAACGCATCACTAACCTAACTACTGACTGCACGCTTAATCCTAATTGAGGCTGGAACCTGACTAAGATTCAAATCCAGTAGGCGAAAAAAACTTTAAGCGTAGTGTGTTTATCTTAAAAAAGAGTATTCTCTACTTCGACTAAACACTTGATGAGACTCCGGCTTCTAAGAGTCAAGCAATGGGAATATTTAAGGAGTATTGTCAGTAGTTGGATGCGATCGCTCTTTCCAGCTGGAATTGATTAAAGTAACTCGCTTCTATAATTTCTGACTATCAGCATTGAATGAAACTAACAACACGTGGACACTATAGTGTTAAAGCATTGCTTGATTTAAGCTTACAGCAGGAGTATGGACCTGTATCTGTAAAAGTAATCGCAACTCGCCAAGATATTCCCGCTCCTTATCTAGAAAAACTGCTGATTGAAATGCGCCGCGCTGGGCTAGTTCAATCAATTCGCGGAAGTATGGGCGGATATAAATTAGCGCGATCGCCTGCACAAATTTCTTTAGGACAGATATTAGAGGCGGTGGGCGAAACAATTGAACCTTTACCTCACCACAATCCAGCGCAATCACAAGCAGAAGATTGGGTAACTTTTACGCTTTGGCAACGGTTGCATCAAAAGCTTAAAGAAGCGTTATACAGTATTACCCTAGCAGACCTTTATTATGATGCCCGTAGTTGGCAAGCATCTCTTGGAGAGGCAACGAGTTTTGTTGTTTAAAAGAGGAGCCATTGGTTATTAGTCATTGGTTATTAGTAAATGACTCCGGACAAAGGATAGTTGTTTTAATCATTGCTGCGATTCTGGATTACTTCATTGGTGATCCCTGGGGTTGGCCTCATCCAGTTCGAGTTATGGGCTGGGTAATTTCTTGCTTTAGCAAATTTGCCTTTATCCATTTTCACCGTCCGCTAACACAACGTTGGGCTGGAATAGGATTAGGTATTGGACTGGTGGGAGGTAGTGGCTTATTAGGATGGTTAATTATTCGTAGTGCTTGGCTGCATCCGCTACTGGGGATTACTGTAGAGAGCATTTTACTAGCCAGTTGTTTTGCTGGAAGAAGTTTAAGAGCAGCAGCTGAAGCCGTTTTACAGCCCTTAATAGTTGGCAATTTGAGTCAGGCTAGTTCTAGTTTAAGCCTTTATGTCGGTAGGGATACAGAGAACCTTTCAGAATCAGAAATCTTGCGAGCAATTTTAGAAACGGTAACGGAAAATGCTACAGATGGAGTGATGGCTCCTTTGTTCTATTACGTGGCTGGGGTATTCGTGCCAACTATAGGCGTTCCTCTAGCTCTTGCTTATAAAGCCGCAAGTACCCTGGATTCTATGGTTGGCTATCGGGAAGCGCCGTATACTGATTTAGGCTGGTTTAGTGCGCGGCTGGAGGATAAGCTAACGTGGTTACCCTGTCGCTTAACCGTGATAACTCTAGCGCTTCTGTCTGGTAAACCACAGCACGTTTGGAGAATTTGCTGTCGGGATGCAATCAAAGATCCTAGCCCTAATTCTGGCTGGAGTGAGTGTGCCTATGCAGCGGTGCTAGGTGTCCAATTAGGGGGTACAAACTGGTATCGTGGGGTTGCCAAGCACAAACCATTACTGGGAGATCCAATTAATCCAATTACGCCAGCGCGAATTCAGCAAGCTTTACAGTTGACTCGCTATTGCTTTTTGATTTGGCTAGGGGTGGCGTTAGCCCTAAGCGGAGGTTCATCTCTCATTGCATTTCTATTAGTAATTTGAACCGTCAGAGCGATAAGGAAAGTTTTAAGTTAGGGTTATAACTATGGTTGCTAAAGTAGTTGAAATTTTATCACCTGAAGAAATCCGTCGTACTCTGACTCGCCTTGCTTCGCAGGTTGTAGAGCGATCGCGTGACCTATCATCACTAGTAATTTTAGGTATTTATACGAGAGGTGTTTTCTTAGCTCAATTGTTGGCGCGTCAAATCGAAGTCTTAGAAGGAGTATCAGTACCAGTAGGAGCATTAGATATTACGTTCTACCGGGACGACTTGGATCGAATCAGTGTGCGAACGCCAGCTAAAACAGAAATTCCCTTTGATCTAAGCGGCAAGACGATTTTGCTTGTAGATGATGTAATTTACAAAGGACGTACGATTAGAGCCGCATTGAATGCAGTAAACGAGTACGGTAGACCATCAACAA
Organism: Chroococcidiopsidaceae cyanobacterium YX2bin18; assembly: GCA_030446505.1. Classification (GTDB taxonomy): domain Bacteria; phylum Cyanobacteriota; class Cyanobacteriia; order Cyanobacteriales; family Chroococcidiopsidaceae; genus JAHHHE01. The sequence goes on from JAUJND010000004.1 coordinate 65,073, forward strand.
TTTGGTTAGCTGTACTTGTTGATCGTGGTCATCGGGAGTTACCAATTCACCCAGATTTTACTGGTAAAAAACTGCCCACTGCTAAGGAAGAACAAGTTAAAGTTTACTTGCAGGATTTGGATGGACGGGATGCGGTGGAATTGATTGGTGATTAGTTTTAGATGGAATTTGAGGAGCGTAACTAGCTTTCTTCCATAATCCTCACTACCTGATAATATTGCTCAACTATATTATTATCGTGTCCAGCTTTTGGAATCAGGAGCAACTGCTTAGGCGCTAAAGCAGCACTAAATAAGATGGATGCTCCTGAGCGCAAAGAAATTTTAGGAGCACGAATGCCATAAATTAAGAGAACTGGTGTTTGGCCAAAGCTAGTTTTTTGGCAAGATTGGTTAGAGTTAATTTTCATGCCCTAACTGTTTTAACCAAGCTAAACTTAATGAGATTATCGCTGCGCTATAAATATTTTGGCAATAGGGCTGCTTTCAGCGGCACACTATTACAAGTAAAACGTATAAAACGAGTATTACAGCATTAACACCCAATCTATGCAGACTCTTGAAAAAATTCATCCGAAACTGCAAGAACTGAAAACCAGTCTTACAGAAATTAACGATCTTGAATCAGCCGCCGCACTACTCTACTGGGATCAGGCAACCTATATGCCTGATGGTGGCACAGCAGCGCGTGGACGGCAGATGGCTACTTTGCGACAAATTGCTCACACAAAATTTACTGACCCCGCCATAGGACAGCTATTGGAAGATTTACGCGACTACGAAGCTAGCTTACCCTACGACTCTGACAAAGCTAGCCTAATTCGTGTTACTCGACATGATTATCAAAGAGCCGTAAAAATTCCCCCTTCATTTACAGCTAAATTTTCTTATCATTCTGCTGAATGCTATGAGGCTTGGGCAAAGGCGCGACCTGCAAATAACTTTGCTGCTGTACAGCCTTACCTGGAAAAAACCCTGGAGCTTAGCCGGGAAATGGCGAACTTCTTTCCAGGCTACGAACATATTGCTGATCCGCTGATTGAAGATGCTGATTATGGGATGAAGGCAAAGAGTGTGCGAGCGCTATTTGCTCAGTTGCGAGCCGCGCTGGTTCCGATCGTGGATGCGATCGCATCCCAACCACTTGTCGATGCTTCAGTTTTACACTCCTCTTTTCCAGAAGCCGAGCAAATAGCATTTAGCCTTAAGGTAATTAAACAGTTAGGCTATGACTTCCAGCGGGGACGACAAGATAAAACACTGCACCCGTTTATGACCAAATTCTCTATTGGCGATGTGCGAATTACCACCCGTGTTAAAGAAAATGATCTGAACGAAGGGCTATTTAGCACTATCCATGAAACGGGTCACGCTTTGTACGAGCAAGGCATCAATCGAGAATTTGAAGCTACGCCCCTAGCAACTGGTACGTCATCTGGTGTCCATGAAAGCCAATCTCGCTTGTGGGAAAACTTTGTTGGGCGTAGCCGCAACTTTTGGCAGTTCTTCTATCCCCAATTACAAGCAGTGTTCCCTAGCCAGTTAGGTAATGTTTCGCTAGATAAGTTTTATCGGGCAATTAATAAAGTCGAGCGATCGCTGATCCGCACTGATGCTGATGAAGTGACCTACAACCTGCACGTCATGATTCGCTTTGATTTAGAATTACAGCTACTAGAAGGCTCTCTAGCAGTTCGCGACCTCCCCGAAGCCTGGAATGAACGTTACCGATCTGATTTAGGTATTATCCTGCCCAATGACACTGACGGGGTGTTGCAAGATGTGCATTGGTACGGTGGCATGATTGGCGGGATGTTTCAGGGGTACACATTAGGTAACGTGATGAGCGCCCAATTTTTTGCAGCCGCTGTAAAAGCTAATCCAGAAATTCCGAGCCAAATTGAGAAAGGTGATTTTAATACTCTGCATAATTGGCTGAAAGAAAACATTTATCAGCACGGTCGTAAATATACAGCAGCTGAATTAATCGAGCGTGTCACAGGTGGTGTTTTAAGTATTGATCCCTTTATCAACTATATTCAGCGGAAATATGGAGAACTCTATGCCCTGTAATGTTTGTCTAAAAGGAAATAGATCTAAATTTCTAGTATAAATGTAAGGGTATTTCTAGCACAAATCTCTTTTTTGAGCTACGGTAAATTTACCAGATTAAAGTAAATTTGAGGTACAAAAACTGGTTGAGTCTTCAGTGGCAAAAAAGGTTGTAGAGTCATACTCCTAAGTCCAGTATGTGTACTTTAAGCGGCGCTTTATTGGCATCAAACTTGCGTATATTGCTATATTGGGCAATGCATCTTTACTCTAAAAATGTTTACATTTGTAGGTAAGGCAAGGAATGTCACGCTGCTTCCCAGAGGCAAAAGACCTTGTATAACCTCCTTCCAAGACGAATTGCTGCGATCGCTTACCTTAAATTTCCTGAGAAAAATTCTGGATAATATACCGTGCTTTATGCCCGTTAAAACTCACACGTCAGATGCACGAAACAATTGAAGTTTTACACTTTTCTTTTACACAAACTAGAAAGTACAGCAAGAGAAAGGCTAGTAATTAAAAGAGAAATTGTTAACTCAGTAAAACTTTGTAACTTAGTAGTCATAATATTTATTAATTTCCCTTAAGGAGTTGCCATGTCCGATTTGATACAGTCCGTTCTTAACACTGAGGAAAAAAGCGATCTACGCTCGTTCGTTAGTGAGTTACGCCGCCAAGAAAAGCGGTACTTACTGCGTAACGATATCCTTAGTGCTTATGCAGAGTATTGCACTAAAAACAACAAGCCAGAAGAATTTTATCACTCCTCCAACTTAGGGAAATTAGTTTACTATACTCAAGAAATTATTCAAGAAAACGGCAACCTCTGCCTGATTATTCGACCTAAAGTTGCCAGTCAAGAAGTTTATCGGCTGACAGAAGACTTGAACGTTGAGCAGTTGAGCGTACAGGAACTGCTGGATTTGCGCGATCACTTTGTCAACCGCTTTCACCCCAACGAAGGCGAAATCCTAGAAATAGATTTTGGTCCATTTTACGACTATATCCCGACAATTCGTGATCCTAAAAACATTGGCAAGGGGGTACAGTATCTTAACCGCTATCTATCGAGCAAATTATTCCAAGATCCCCGGCAATGGCAAGAGAGCTTGTTTGATTTCTTGCGCCTCCACCAATACGAGGGTAGCCAGTTACTGATTAACGGGCGGATTCAATCACAGCAGCAACTCTCCGACCAGATCAAAAAGGCTCTAACCTTTGTCAGCGATCTCGGCAGTGAGGAACCTTATGAAAAATTCCGGTTTGTGCTGCAATTAATGGGTTTGGAACCTGGGTGGGGTAACACTGCTGGTCGTGTGCGGGAAACGCTAGAGATTCTCGATGAACTGATTGATTCTCCAGATCACCAGACCTTAGAAGCTTTTATTTCTCGAACTCCAATGGTCTTTAAGATCGTCTTAGTGTCTCCCCACGGTTGGTTTGGGCAAGAGGGAGTTTTGGGACGACCTGACACTGGTGGACAAGTGGTCTACGTGCTCGATCAAGCAAAGAGCTTAGAAAAACAGCTGCAAGAAGACACTACCCTAGCCGGGTTGGATGTGATGGGTGTTAAGCCGAAAGTGATTATCCTCACTCGCTTGATTCCTAATAGTGATGGCACTCTTTGTAACCAACGCTTAGAGAAAGTTCACGGAACGGAAAATGCCTGGATTTTGCGCGTGCCTTTAAGGGAGTTTAATCCCAAGCTGACTCAAAACTGGATTTCGCGGTTTGAGTTTTGGCCTTACCTGGAAACCTATGCTGTTGATGCGGAAAAAGAACTGCGCTCAGAGTTTCAAGGCAAGCCTGATTTGATTGTCGGTAACTATTCTGATGGTAATCTGGTAGCTTTTCTGCTAGCACGTCGGATGAAGGTGACGCAGTGCAATGTTGCCCACGCCTTGGAAAAGTCAAAATACCTGTTTAGTAACCTCTACTGGCAAGATCTGGAGGATAAATATCATTTTTCCTTGCAGTTCACGGCTGATTTGATTGCGATGAATGCAGCTAATTTTGTTGTCAGCAGCACCTACCAGGAAATTGTTGGGACACCAGATAGTGTAGGGCAGTACGAGTCTTACAAATGTTTCACGATGCCAGAACTGTACCACGTAGTTAATGGAATTGAGCTATTTAGTCCCAAGTTCAACGTAGTGCCGCCAGGAGTGAATGAGAGTTACTATTTCCCCTACTCGCGTACCGAAGACAGGCTAGAGAGCGATCGCGTTCCGGTAGAAGAAATGCTGTTCACCCAAGAAGATCCCGGCCATATTTTGGGGAAACTGGATCACCCCAATAAGCGACCCATTTTCTCAATGGCGCGTCTTGACCGAATTAAAAACTTGACTGGCTTGGCAGAATGCTTTGGTAAGAGCGAGGCTTTGCAAGAACAGTGCAATTTAATTCTGGTTGCCGGGAAGTTGCGCGTGGAAGAATCAGGCGACAATGAAGAACGCGACGAAATCATCAAACTCTACCAAATCATTGACCAGTACAATCTCCACGGTAAAATTCGCTGGCTGGGTGTACGCCTGTCCAAGACTGAATCTGGTGAAATCTACCGCGTAATTGCTGATCACCAAGGAATCTTTGTTCAACCAGCTTTATTTGAAGCCTTTGGTTTAACAGTTCTAGAAGCAATGATTTCTGGAGTGCCGACGTTTGCCACGCAGTTTGGCGGTCCTTTGGAGATTATTCAGGATGGGGTAAATGGCTTTTACATTAACCCAACGCATTTAGAGGAGATGGCTGAAAAAATTCTGGAATTTGCCTCTAAGTGTGAGCAGAATCCTAATTATTGGTATGAAATTTCTACGCGCGGCATTGACCGAGTTTATAGCTCTTACACTTGGAAAATCCATACTACACGGCTACTATCGTTAGCCCGAATTTATGGGTTTTGGAACTTTACGTCACAAGAAAAGCGCGAAGATTTATTGCGCTATATCGAGACATTGTTTCATTTACTTTACAAGCCCAAGGCGCAACGGCTGTTAGAACAGCACCGCGATCGCTAATCCTTAGAATTAGCGATATTGTTGGCAATTGGATATCGGGAGAGATCACCTATATAAAGTCCTTAGTCACTAGTCAAAGTTAATAATGATTAATGACTAAGGACTTCAAGCGTGACTGCCCAGTTAATTCAGAGATGGGAAAAGTTTAGCGTCCCATATTTCGCTTCAACTGCTCTAGTTCATCTTGAGTTTCCCAGCGGCGAAATGTAGCTTCTAGGTCATCACCGCCAGAAAAATTGCGACTTTGATTCCAGCCAGTAGTTTCAAAACTCTGTGAAGCTTGATAACTGGTGCGAGTGGCTTGTGCTTCCGCTGCTTTAGCTTGTACCTCTTGTCGGCGTTGTTGAATCCGCTTTAACAGTTCCTTTGCCTGAGTGGTGCGTTCTTTTAACCCTTGCATTTGTCCCCAGCGCTGATTACCTTCTCGGAGCAGAGCAGCTTCTCGTTCTTGTGCCGCCTGTGCCAAGTCTTGTCTACCTGCTGTTTTTGCTTTTTCAACTCGGATATGCCAGCGCTGGATCTCTTGAGCGGTAGCAAGAATTTCGTCCTGCGATCGCTGTTCTTGCAGTTTGAGGTCTGCAATTAGCCGTAGTGTGTCTTCCTCTTGTTCGCGCAGTTGCTCTAAGAGTGCTTCTAACTCTAAATGTGGATTATTGCGTAAGAATTCTTCTAAACGGCTTTCTAAAAATCGGTTGAAATCATCAAATAAACCCACTGCAAGCACTCCACAGCGCAGATACGTTAATTTATTTTAGCGTTCAGCGGGGAAAGCAACGGCAAAAAGTCACCAATGGAACCGCAGATTAAGAAAGCTGCTAAATTTATTCAGGCTGTGTCTGGTGCAACAAAAAACACCTAATCTACCTTACTGAAAATGCCTCGCTAAATCGACGAGTAACTGGCTCAATTAAGAAAGTTAACACTGATTTTTTCCGAGTAACAATTTCTCCAGTAGCAGCCATACCTGGAGTTAACTTTATATTTTGACCCCGAACGTTAATTGCGTGGCGATCAAGCTTAATCCGGGTGGGGAAAACTAAACCTAATTTTTCATCAGTGGTCGCATTTGGGCTAACCCGAACTACTTCACCATTAATTGTGCCAAATTCTTGGAATGGGAAAGTAGCCATTTTCACCTTGGCTCTCATCCCTTCGCGAATAAATCCAATATCTCGGTTAAGGACTTTAACTTCGAGTAGAAGCTCTTCGCCTTCTGGCAGAATTGATAACAACTCTTCCCCAGCCTGCACTGGACCTCTTGTTGCTTTGACACTGTAGATTGTGCCTGCAACCGGAGACTTAATCACATTCTGTTCTTGCTGTTTGCGAGCCTGTACCAACTCACCTTCAACTGTTGTCTGTTCTTCATTACGTCTATTAATTTGAGTCAAAATTTCGCTCTGGCGCTCAGATCCAACACGTGCAGCTTGATTGCGAGCGGCTTGATACGCTTGTTCAGCTTGGCGAATTTGTTGCGCTTGACCTGCAATTTCTTTTTCTATTGACGTAACTCTATCTTGGGCTTCAGTAACTTTGTTTTGGGCATTGGTAATGCCGTCTTCAGAGGTAGTAACGCCAGCTTCAGCCTGAATAACTCCGTTTTGAGCTTCTATGTAATCAAGTCGAGGTACAGCACCATCGGCTATCAGGCTACGTAGTCCTTGTTCGCGTTTTTGAGCGTTTGCCAGAAGGCTTTTTGCCTTGGCAACAATGCTTTGAGCATTGACCAAGTTTGTTTTAGCGTTGGTGACGCTAGTTCTGCCGTTGATTAAGTTTTCTTGCAGACGGCTGAGGCGAACTTTAGCTTCATTCATCACTGCAAGTTGGCTATTTGCTTCTGCAATAGCAGCCGCGCGACGAGATTCAAAGTCTTGAGAACGAGAAGTTTGGAGTTGGTCTTGCAAATTCGTTCCGGTACTTGCCGCTCCCGCTCGTTCTGCTTCTAAACGCCTGAGATCTTCTTGGATTAGTCGGGCAGATTTAGCTAAGCGGTCAACTTCTGCTTGGGGCAAGTCTGAGTTACGTTCAATCAGCACAGTTGCGACGCCTTCTTTAACTTTAATATCTCGAATTGTACCTTCACCTAGCGATCGCACTGGTCGTACTTGAGTCGAACCCAGCAATTCACCAGGGGCAACAGCTACTTCATCAACCTTACTAAAATGCGCCCAACCAATTGCCCCAAATACTAGTAAGCTAATACTTCCTGCCATAAGTCTTGTGTACAAGGCGGTAACTCTTGCACCGCCTTACCTAACTCGTAGGACAGGTAATCTTCTGATTTGGCAAATTATGTTTATTCTGCCGCGCTTGGGCAGGTGAAGATGCTAAAGTTGAGCTTTTCATTTGATGCGTAAATTTATTTTAAGATGAGTAATATGAAATGATGCTATCTAATTAAAATAAGTGCCAATTATTAATAAGTTTACTATCTCTAAATTTGAATGAATTATAGTTTTGCCTAAAAATATTCAGAGAGCTTAATTAATATCCTAATTTTTTCCAAGTAACAGTAACGTTCTTATTTATTTTACCCGCACCTGAAAGAGTTGTCATGTTTCAACTGCTCTATTTCCTAATTCACGTCCTGCAACCGTATTTAGTCCCAATTTGCTTTTGTGTGCCTGGACATTAACTACTCTAGTGGTTTGAGTCTCTGGGCTGCCGTTCGAGATACTGTGACTACTGGTAAGCGTCTGCATCAAATACCCTGCGCCAACTGTCAATATTTCACTGGGGATTATCGGCTCAAGTGTACAGTGCAGCCCTTTATTGCTAACTCAGAGGCGGCAATTCACTGTCTCGACTATCAACCGAAGACTAATGGTTTACAATACTAAACAAAAAGCGTGTAAAGCCTTCTCCTTACTCATAAATGCTAGTACAAAAACTTAACGCTTGTGATGAATTTATTGCTGGGGATAGTACCCGCTTGCGAGAATTGTTACACCCCGACAAGCAGCCCTTAGCGCTACAGTACAGTTTGGCTCATGCAACGCTACCCGGAGAGAAACATCTCTTCCTCATTCGCTGAAAACGTCTGAGGTTTACTACATTCTCAGTGGTGAGGAGAAATGCACATTGAAGCGGAAACCCAGCGAGTTGAACCAGGATGCAGTGTACATTCCTCCCAATGCTCGACAATTTATTTATAACTGTGGCAGTGAACCACTAGTATTTATTTGTATCGTTGACCCAGCTTGGCGCAAAGAAGATGAAACCGTTTATTAAACAGTGGCATACAAGACGTGAACATCGCGTTTTATCGTTCCTTAACCAGCTATTTGCACTGTCGCTGGGGATTGTTTGGCTAGCCCGGTTTATGCCCAAGAGAATTCTTTTATCAAGTAAGGCAGCAGACACTAGATGTTAGTGACTCGAATAGAAGTAGTTCTAAGAAGGTGATCAATAGTTCTCAAGAGATTTTGCCGCAACTAGTGAAAGCGCACGTAGTATATTTAGGAGAAACTCATGACAACTTGGAAGATCATCAAACTCAGCTAGAAATTATTCAGCAACTTAGAAAGCGTAATTCTAAAATCGCGATCGCTATGGAGATGTTCCAGCGTCCCTATCAAGGTGTCCTCAATAGTTACATAGCAGGACAGATAAGTGAGCAAGAACTTTTGGAGCAAACCGAATACAAGCAACGCTGGGGCTTCCCTTGGGAATATTATGCCCCGATTTTACGCTTTGCTCAAGAAAAACAGTTACCAGTCTTAGCCTTAAATACCCCGACAGAAGTGACACGTAAAGTCTCGCGTGGAGGTTTAGCAAGCCTGACACCACAGGAATTTATTCCTCCGGCATCGGAAATCCGCACAGATAATGCTGAGTATCGCCAAATGATGCAAAGTATTTTCCGGCAGCATCAGCACGGTAGTCAGGGTTCTAGTACCAACTTCGAGCGGTTTTTTCTTGCCCAAGTGTTGTGGGATGAAACAATGGCAGAAAAAATTGCCCAGTTTTTGCAAGCTAACCCAGATTATCAAGTGGTGGTATTAGTTGGACAGGGACATATAGTTTATGGCTATGGAATCCCTAGCCGCGTTGCTAGACGAATGCAGGATAAACCCCTAGTTCAGTATTCCGTCTTACTCAGCCCTCCTGAAGACATAGTTGATACCAAAAAGCCAATAGCAGACTTTGTTTGGGGAACTAAAAATAATTAACTGATAAATTACTTTCTACTTTTTAGGGAAATAAGAATTGCAAAAAACATTTGAGTTATGGTAATATTTATTATATAATAAGAATCTATGCAAATTTTTTATAAAAGTTACTACTTCGATTATAAAATAATACCAAAAGATAAGGCAAATGTATAGCGTAAAATTGAACAATCTTTGTTTAATTTTACGCTTTTAATATTTAAGCTGCTACTGATTGGACAAACGGTTCAAATAGCGGTAACAGTTCAGACCGACTGACAACTAAAGTTGGATAAGAAACATTACCATAATTCTGCCCAACGGATAAAGGAAATACTGAACGCTTCAGCGATACCCAGACTCCGCCAGCTGCTTGAACAATTACCCATGCTGCGGCAATATCCCAAATCTTAGGAGTCGCTTCTACAGCACCCAAGGTTGCGCCAGCAGCAACAGTGAGCAAATTGTAGCTAGCAACGCCCAACATCCGAATTTTGCAAGGAAAGCTTGGCTGGATAATTGAGGTACTCCGCGTACACAGGCTAAAAAAATGATTGGTGCTAACAGGATCAGGACTCGTTTGGATAAGGCAGTTATTTAGCAGTGCTTGATCTGAAATTTTTAAACCTGATGAACCAGACCAAAAGCCATGAAAGGTCTGCGCTAGTGGAGGTATGTAAACGTAACCAAAAACAGGCGTACCTTGGTAGAGCAATCCTAATGAAATTGCCCAGAGGGGAATCCCACGCGTGAAATTAGTCGTACCATCCAGGGGATCGATTACCCAACACCACTCGGTACTAGGAAAAATGTGTTCCCCTTCTTCGCTTAAAATGCCGTGACTAGGAAATGTAGAAATTATCGCATCCGAAATTTCTTGATCTGCCCACTTATCTGCTTGTGTCACTAAACTACCATCAGCTTTTTGGTCAGCCTGCACTTGCCCAAAATCCTTTAATAGCTGGCTGCCAACTCTAGCAGTAGTGGTAGAGGCGAAGTCGAGAAGTGTTGTCCAATTCATCAATCTATTTCACTCTCCATCACAGATGCGATCGCGCTTTTAGCATTCGTTTGAAATTCTGCCACATCCACGCGGTTAAGAAACCAAATCGCCAACAACATCCCTACCGCTTGCAGGACAAACACCAGTCCATAGGCTAATACTGGAGTTGTAAACAGCGTTTTTCCCAGATCTAAAACAGCGCCGCCTGTCACAGTAGCGATCCCCCGTGCCATTGCTTGAGCCAATCCCCAAGCACCGATAAACGTACCAGCAGTTTCCGCAGCTGTGAGATCCAGCATCAAACTAATTGCTCCAGTTGTCGTAATTCCAGACGCTAAACCGAATAACAGTAGCGCTCCCTGTAGCATTTTGGGATTAGCACTAAATCCTGCTGAAATTACAAACCCTAAACTAAGAGCAACAGTGAGACAACCTAACTGAGCCGTTTTTTGTTTTCCTAAACGCGGCCCAATTAAAAAGACCGTCGTACTGATAACAAATAGTGTGCCAGTTCCCCAAAAAACAATAAGCGTATTAGTGTCAGAAAAAAACAAACCAAAAAAATAAACCCCAAATGGTTACATAACAACCACTAGCATAAAAATGCGTATTGTAATCACGATTAAAAAACTGAAAAATAACCCCGTTTGGCGACTAGCTGTTAATACCCTCAGCGCTCTAGGCAGTGTAATACTGTCTTCTCGGTTTACCAAACTAGAGCGAGAAGTATAGCGGGAATATTTATTTTCTACACCTGTAGTTGCTAACACAGCTAACCCAAACACTACAGCTGGCATCAACAAAAATAGCCGATTAACTGAATTTTGTAAAAAGGCTAATTCTGCGGGGCGGCTATAAAGCGATACTGTGTTTACTGTTTCTGTGCAAGTTACTGGTGCTGGCAGTAACCTGGCACTAATGATTGCCCCAATTACAATTCCTACCATTAGCATTGACCAAACGATGCCAACGAGTTTAGAACGATTGTCTTCATCAGAAATATCAACTAGTAAAGCAGCAAAAGGCGTGGAACTAGAACTAAGAGCAAGCCCATATAAGGCAAAAATTCCAGCTAAGAAAGCTAGCCAAGCGTAAGTAGTAGTAGTCCAACCTTGGGAATATAAACTGCCGCTTAGTTGCCAAGTTACTTGTACAGCTAAAAAGGATGCGATCGCAAATAAAGCTGTACCAATCCACACATAACCAGTGCGGTGATAACCCAGGATCGGTTTAGCATCAGATAACTGCCCAAACCACAACCGCGCTGGAGCAACAAATTGATGCATAGCGATAGTTCCGGCTACCAGTGTTGCTGGAATTGCCAGTTCTTTAATCATGATTCGGTTCAGCACTCCCAACGTCAAAATTGACATGATTCCTAACCCCATCTGGAATAAGCCCAGGCGGAACATTGTCAGTAGACTGATTTTAGAAGGAGCATTTGATGATGGCGATCGCGCTTGTTTTTTGGATAAATCCCTGTTTGCCATATTTACTGAAATTGCGGAATAAGGAATTTTAACTGCACTTTCATAATTTAATTTTCCTGGCTTTCTCTTTAAACATAGCTACCCGAACAGCCATCTACTAAATAATCTGTCAAAGTTACACTAGAAATATAAAGAACTGTAAACAAAAGGTAGCTTCTTGGAAATTACTTTAGGGCAGGATGGGCCAGCTGTGACACCTTTGTGCATCGGCACTTGGGCTTGGGGTGATAAAATCTTTTGGAACTATGGCAGTGACTATGGTTTAAATCAGGTGCGGGAAGCTTTTAAGGTGGCAATGGATGTTGGGACTACGTTCTTCGACACTGCTGAAATTTATGGTTTTGGTCTTTCAGAAGACTTGTTAGGGCAATTCATGCAGCCCAACCAACCAGTGCAGATTGCAACAAAATACGCTCCTGCTCCTTGGCGATTTACTGCTCAGTCTGTCTCTGATGCTTTAACAGCAAGCCTAAAACGGCTACGAGTAGAACAAATCTCTCTGTACCAAGTGCATTGGCCTTTCAGCTTCTTGATGAGTCAAGAAACGCTGATGAACGCTCTTGCGGATGAGGTGAAGCGAGGTAGAATTACAGCCGTGGGTGTCAGCAATTACTCAGCCGCTGAAATGCGACAAGCTCACCAGATATTGGCTACCCGTGGCGTGCGTCTAGCAACAAATCAGGTACGCTACTCCTTAATTACGCGGCAAATCGAGAGTCAAGGGATACTTGATACTGCGCGTGATCTGGGTGTTACTATTCTGGCTTATAGCCCATTGGCTCAAGGATTACTCACAGGCAAGTACACCGCTGAAAATTCCGAACCTACTGGGGCGCGGCGACTAGATTCCCGCTTTAGTAAAGATGGCTTAAAAAAAATTGAGCCAGTAATATCTTTGCTGCGCCAACTAGGAGAAAAGCACGAACGAACTCCTGCTCAAGTTGCCCTTAATTGGTTAATTGCTCAAGGTAATGTGATTGCGATCGCCGGAGCGAAAACCCCGGAACAGGTACGGCAAAATGCTGGTGCTTTGGGCTGGAGATTGAGTGACAAAGAAGTTGCCCAACTCAAACAAGTTAGCCGTCCTTGGCTGCAATAAGACAAACCGTCAATGTGCGCTGATTAGTAGCTCAACATTCATCGACGGTTCCATCTGCTTATTGTCAAATGTTGTAGCGCAGCTGATTTCTCAGCTGTTCTATAAACTAGCTGTTCTTCGACACAGAAGCCTGAGAACGCTTGATCAAGGTGGGCTTAGAAGTAATTGGTCTTTCTTCTTCAGTCGCGGCGTTGTCTTGCATCCAGGCGGGACGAGTTTTGTCGTAAGCCATTTGCAAAGCAGCAGCAGCGATCGCATGAGCATCGTACTCTTCACTTAGGTCGCGCACAATTGGCAAGAATGAAGCCAGACGTTCCCCAGCTAAAATCTCCCGCACGTGAACTTGGAGTTTTTCTATTTGACGCGCTTCAATCTGCGCCCGTGTCGGAATATAATTAATTTTCCAATTTTGGCGCACATGGCGTTCAATTTGTTGCTGCTTACGCCGCTCAAATGCCTGAACCAGAGAAATCGCCGTGCCTTCGTTACCCGCCCTTCCTGTACGACCAATTCGGTGGACATAAGATTCAACGCTATCTGGCAAGTCGTAGTTGATTACATGAGTCAACTGATCGACATCTAAACCTCGCGCCGCAATATCCGTAGCAATTACCCAACGCACCTGTTTATTGCGGAACCGCGTTAACAACCGCTCTCTTGCTTGTTGAGTTAGGTCGCCGTGGTACTCATCAGCACTGTGACCCGCTGCTTGTAATAAATTGGTAAGTTCAGCTGCCGTCCGTCTAGTACGCACAAAAATTAGAGCCGATTCTGGGTCTTCGAGTTCTAAAATTGGCAATAAAGCTTTTGCCTTCGTCATCTGGCGCGGTACTTGGTAAGCAATCTGATTGATCTTCGACGGAGCTGCTTTGGGTTGCTCAACTGTTACAGTAACGGGCGATCGCAAAAACTTTTTGACTAACACCCGAATTGATAGCGGCATCGTTGCTGAAAACAAAGCCGTTTGGCGCTCAGTTGGTGCAGCTTGCAAGATTTTCTCAACATCATCAACAAAGCCCATGCTCAACATTTCATCGGCTTCATCCAATACCAGCCATTTGACTTGATTCAGCTTGAGATTGCCACGGTTAAGTAAGTCGATCACTCGTCCCGGCGTTCCCACTACAATATGAACACCGCGTTTGAGTTGTAACATTTGGCGGTCAATTGCTTGACCTCCATAAATTGCCAAAACTCGGACATCTAAGTCTCCAACAAAGCTGCTGATCGCTTGGCTAACTTGTACAGCCAGTTCCCGAGTTGGTGTCAGAATCAGAGCTTGTACTGCCTTTTGCTCAACATCAACCTGTTCTAAAATTGGCAACGAAAATGCTGCTGTTTTTCCTGTACCTGTTTGGGACTGCCCCACCATATCGCGTCCAGACAGTAACTGGGGAATCGCTTGAACTTGTACGCTTGTGGGTGCAGTAAATCCTAACTTCTCTAATTGGCGAACACGAGCCTCTGAAAGGCCTAAGCTTTCAAATGAAAGGTCCATCTAGTCTCCTTTAAAGTGTTTTTGTCTATCTTTGGTTTAGTTATCAGCTTTGAGGATAGCCACTGGACTATTACTACTAAAAGCTTCTAACTACTAGCAACTTGACCATAAAGGTCATAAACATCAGCGTCGGTAATTCGGACTGGCACTATCGACCCTAATTTTGCTTCGCCCTGGATGTAAACCAGACCATCCACTTCCGGCGAAAACCGAGCAGAGCGACCGATCAAATCTCCAGTTTCTGGATTTTCTTGCTCGATCAGCACGTCAACTACCTTGCCCACTTCAGCCTGATTTTTCTTCAGGGAAATTGGTTGCTGGAGTTGCATCAGAGCATCACGCCGCGCATCCATTATTTCTTGTGGTAACTGATTTGGTAGTTTGTATGCCGGAGTTTCCTCCTCCGGCGAAAACGTAAATACGCCTACATGATCAAACTCATGGCGATGAACGAACTGCGACAGATGGGCAAAATGTGCATCTGTTTCACCAGGGAAACCAACGATAAAGGTTGTTCGCAAAACCGCTTGGGGCAGCGCTTTTTTGATCCGCTCAATAATTCCATCGTTCACCCGTCCTTGCCAAGGTCGATTCATTGCCTTGAGAATCTCTGGATGGGAGTGCTGCAATGGTAAATCCAGATAAGGCAGAATATTAGGCGTTTGTGAAATTGCTGCTATCACTTCTGGGGTAAGTCCAGTCGGATAAGCGTAGTGCATCCGAATCCACGGCACGTCTACTTTGCCCAAGGCTTGTAGCAGTTGAACTAGACGTGGTTCACCGTATAAATCAGCGCCGTAGTTAGTTGTAATTTGAGAAATCAAGATGATTTCCTGCACTCCTTGGGCGGCAAGCTGTTCAGCTTCTGTGACAATGGATTCAATTGAGCGCGATCGCTGTTGACCCCGTAAATGCGGAATAATGCAAAACGCACACCGATAATCACACCCTTCTGCCACCCGCAAATAAGCCACACCCTCGGTTGTAGTGCGGTAGCGCGGCGTTGTCTCATCCGCAATATAAGTTGGCTCAGGTGAAACAAGTTTTACCCGCTCACCAACTTCTACCCGCTCAATTACATTAACAATTTTGTGATAATCGCCAGTACCAACTACAGCCACTGCTTCTGGTAACTCCTCCAAAAGCTGCTCTTGGAAGTGCTGTGCCATACAGCCAGTAATCACAATTTTTTTCTCAGCTACAGCCAGTTCTACCAAGGTACGGACAGATTCTTCTCTTGCCGACTGGATAAAACTACAGGTGTTAACAATAACGTAATTCGCTAATTCTTCATTGGTATCTACCCCGTACCCTGCTTGTACCAGAAGACCCAACATATGTTCAGTATCGATTCGATTTTTCTCGCAGCCCAGATGCGAAATCGCAATAGTTGGCTTATCACCCATACATTAAAATGTACTCAATTTGTGAATCCAAAAAACTATCAGCAGACTTTACTTCCTATATTTCAAGAAAGGAGTTAATCCTAATAGCTATAAAAATCATCTAGATGCCTTTTGAAGCGGGGCTTAGTGGATGAAACTGGATATCTTTAAGTTTTTTTATTTTGAACTCTAAAGTACCAATTGTTAAATTGGTATAAGCTACCCTACCTTACCCTATAAAAGCTTCTACTACAAAAAGTTTTCCGTAGTAATCAGCCTTTTACTTAATGAGTGGCAAACTCATACTGTTGCACAGATTTATCTTAACATATCTTATGGGTGCTTTGATACCAATCCCAATTTGGGAAATAGTTATCACAGCACAACTTGATAAAATTCAAGTACTTTGACTTAACCCAACGCATTGCAGCTGGGTCCGTAATGGTAAAGAAGTGGACTTGAATCAGCTATTTAAAACCCGTAATCCGGTCATTGGTGTCGTTCACTTACTACCGCTTCCCACCTCACCCTGCTGGGGGGGTAGTCTAAAAGCAGTGATAGACCGCGCGGAGCAAGAGGTAACAGCGCTGGCTAGTGGTGGCGTTGACGGCATTATCGTAGAGAATTTTTTCGACGCGCCGTTTACTAAAAGCCAGGTAGATCCGGCGGTTGTTAGTGCGATGACTTTAGTTATCCAGCGGCTGATGAATCTGGTAACTTTGCCGATGGGGATCAATGTTTTGCGCAACGATGCTCAAAGTGCAATGGCGATCGCCACAGTAGTTAAGGCGCAATTCATCCGCGTCAACGTTCTTACTGGTGTTATGGCAACTGACCAGGGACTAATTGAGGGACAAGCACATCATCTGCTACGTTATCGGCGGGAGTTAGGTAGTGATGTAAAAATTTTAGCGGATGTGCTAGTAAAGCACGCACGACCTTTGGGTTCGCCCAATCTTACTACTGCGGTTCAAGACACGATTGAGCGCGGGCTAGCAGATGGTGTAATTTTGTCTGGCTGGGCGACTGGAAGTCCTCCTAACTTAGAAGATCTAGAACTAGCAACGGCTGCTGCTAACGGCACTCCTGTATTTATCGGCAGTGGGGCAAACTGGGAAAATATTTCTACTCTGATGCAAGCAGCAGATGGGGTAATTGTTTCTAGTTCCCTTAAGCGCCACAATCGCCGCGATCAACCGATTGATCCAATTCGTGTTAGCCAATTTGTGGAAGCTGCACGCATCAGCACTAGCGTCACCCAACCAACTCCGTCATCTGTAAAGCTACACTCCTAAAAAGCCTAAATTCCAAATGAAACTTAGCTAAAATATAACGGGCTAAGTCAGGTAATGTACAAAAAGTCTGTTATTCTTTCTCAACCAAAGCCAATGCAGTTGGAGTCAAAGAGCTTAATATAATGAGTCGCCGACGTTCTATTCCCTGGATTCATCGATGGTCTCGTCCGCTGATAGCAGCGATCGCCGGATGTGGTGCTTTGACAACGGCTTATCTTACTGTAGTCAAGCTAACCCAAAACTCGGCTGCTTGTCCTACCGAAAGCTGCGATTTGGTACTCGCTAGCGACTATGCCACAATTTTCGGACAACCCCTAGCGTTGTTTGGCTTCCTGGCTTATACGAGTATGGTGATATTTGCCTTGGCTCCTTTGGCAGTTAATTCAGGATCAAAGTCTGTTTTTTCGGACAGCGTATCTGCCCGAAAACAACAGCATAAGGAACTGCGCTCCAATTTAGAGAATTGGACTTGGTTGTTGCTATTAGCTGGCGCGATCGCTATGTCAGTTTTTAGCGGCTACCTGATTTACCTGCTGTTCTTCCAAATCAAAGCACTTTGTCTCTACTGCCTTGCCTCGGCTCTATTCTCACTCAGCCTCTTGGTACTGACCATCACAGGTCGCATCTGGGAAGATATTGGACAAATTGTGTTTACCGCAATTGTCGTCGGCATGGTAACACTAATTGGCACCCTTGGGGTATATGCAGGTGTAAATAATCCAGGTGGTACAAGCTCAACTGGACAAACTAGCCCTTTGAGCCTAAGTCCTACAGGAGAACCAACACCTGGAGTCGGTTGGACAATCACTACAACTTCTGGCGAAGCTGAAATTGCGTTAGCACGTCATCTCGCTCAGATAGGTGCTAAGGAGTACATTGCTTGGTGGTGTCCTCATTGCCATGAACAGAAGCAGTTATTTGGTAAAGAGGCATACAGTGAAATTAACCACATCGAGTGCGATCCTAGCGGTAACAACCCGCGTCCAGATCTCTGCCAAACAGCAAAGGTTCAAAGCTACCCCAGTTGGGAGATTAAAGGTCAATTGTATCCAGGGGTGAAATCTTTGGAGGAACTGGCTCAACTGTCTGGCTATATAGGTTCTCGCAACTTTAAAAACTTTACGGCGACACCTTAGTCGTTTGAAAAAGGGCTAGAAGTTAGGGATCAAGAGTCAGGGAAGAAAAAAGTTTTAAGTCGTTGAGGCTAACCATCAACGACTCTTTATATTGGTTTATACTTGATTACTCTTCAGAAATAAGGTCAAGTTCGTGGAAGCGATCGCTGTTTACTGAATGGGCTGTTTAAGATCCAAACAACATAATTTATAAAACATAATTTTGGATTATTTCAACCCTTTAAAAGCGTTTTCCATAAAGTTGCTAAAGTTTCACGTGGCAAAAACCGATGTAAATTTGCTATTAATTGATTTCCGATGTTACCAGGAATGACTGAAGGATGCTTTTTTTCTAAAGCTTTTAAGGCTTCGCGCACTACTACTTCTGTGGGAGTGTAGTTCGTAGCAGCTGCATTTCTCAACCCTGAGGGAAACTCAGCTTCTTGGAAGAAATTTGTTTCTGTTGGTCCTGGGCAAACGGCTAAAATGTGAACACCATAACTGCGATTTTCTGCCCACAGCGCCTCACTAAAACTCAGGACAAAAGCTTTGGTAGCTGCGTAGACAGAAAAATAAGGCATTGGTTGAAACGCTGCAACCGATGACATATTAATAATGCCTCCCGTACGGCGCTGTCTCATTCCTGGTAAAAATTGATGGGTTAAATCCACTAAGGCGAGAATATTCAATTGAATCATTTTCACCTGTTGCTCTGCATCTAGCTCTGCAAAATCGCCATATTCGCCAAAGCCCGCATTATTAATTAATAAGTCAATCGTCAGCCCTTTTTCGGTAACGATATCAAACACAGTTCTAGCAGCTTTCGGTTCCGTGAGGTCTTGAACTACAATGTCTACCTGAATTTTGTACTGTTGTAGCTCTTGAGCCAGTTGTTGAAGTTTAGCCTCTGAACGGGCTACTAAAACAAGATTTGTTCGACGGGCAGCTAGTTCTTGAGCAAAGGCAGCACCAATTCCAGCGGAAGCACCTGTAATTAAAGCAGTATTCATGTTAGTTAAATTAATATGAATTTTTACTTACTTAAAAAATATTAACAATTTTTATGCGTCCTAACCCTATGCTTAATGCCCTTGGTAAGTTGTACTGAGCGGTAGCCCTAGAGGAAGATATGTGCTACACCGGAAAAATACCTGCGTATAGATAAAAGCCATCTGCGTCGTGTGTGAATGAGGTAGTTACTGGGAACACTAAAAACAGTTGCTTAGTGTTCCCCTATGACTCGACTGAATGATCGCGCCTTTAAAATCCTATATGCAGAACTTCAGAAATGTTCCGGCGCTGAAAAGCTGGTGCAAGTGCAACGAGATATTGTGCTTAAAAGATTAGAAAAACTACGCTCCTCACAAGGTTTACCCGCCTCTTTAGAGGAACTGCGCCACGCGATTCTAGATATTATTCCAGATTTTAGTGAGAATACGCTTAAAGCGGCTGCACGAGCTAACCGTCCGCGCGGAGCTTCTCTAAGTAAAATTAAATGGGTAACGGGGATTATTGTAGGAGCAGCTGGGATGCTGTGGGTGGTGAATTTGCCCTATGCGATGATTCGCTTGCCAGTAGCGAGGGCTGCACCAATTTTACTATTGCCCAGCTATATCAATATGGATTACCACTATCGCAAGGCGATTGCACGGGTGGAGCAAGCTGATCAGCTGATTAACCAGGCAACCAGTGCAGCTGACTTAACTCTAGGGGAACTCAGAGTCAAGGAAGCACAAAAACATCTCGATAATTTGCCTGTTTGGTTTTTGGGATATTGGCCACAATACACATTTTGGTTTGGCTGGCAGTTTACCCTAGATGAATTTAAGACAGCTAGAGCGAATGTAGGGCGGATGGAAGCCAAAGTTTTCCAAGAAAAGAATGCTCAAACGCAGTTACTACAAGGAGAAAAAATACTGAATGCCGCAAAGCAGCAGTATCAACAAGGGCAAACAGTAAGTGATAGAGAAACAGCAATGACCTCTTGGCAAGCAGCGGTTGATCAGCTGGAGCAAGTGCCACTGGAAACTTTAGCAGGGCGAACAACTCAGATCAAACTACCAGCTGCTAAGCGAGACTTTGAGCAGGTTGCTGGTTTGGCGGCGGGTAGTGCGCGTAGTGACACGTTAATTGAAGCAGCGGAGCAATTTGCAAGCGTAGCATCTGAAACAAATCAAAATTTACCCCATACTGCTGGTGAGTGGAGCGAAGTGGTGGGACTTTGGGAGCAAGCCAGTAACCAACTCAAGCAAGTTCCAGTAGAAGATATGGGCTATGTTAAGGCGCAAAAATTACAGGCGCAGTACCAGAAAAATTTAGGCATAGTGCGAACTCACTTACAAGCAGAGCAAGCTTCTGTGGAGGCCCTGGAACGAGCAAAAGATAAA
>JAUJND010000111.1 GCA_030446505.1 Chroococcidiopsidaceae cyanobacterium YX2bin18
TGTCTAAGTAGTAGCTGATATAAATACCAACAAATGCGATCGCCGCCCCTATCACCCCAGAAATAATCATAATGTAGCCAAAATGGTTACTTAACAGTCGAGCGATTGAAGCTGGAATCACTACTGCCGAAATAATCAGCGTCACGCCCAAGACATTCAGCGTTGCTACCAGTAAAGTCGCCAGCATTAAGGCAAACAAAGTATCCATTGCAAAGACTGGTACCCCATGAACTTGAGCAACGTCTCGGTCAAAACACCAAAACAGTAACGGACGATAAAAAAAGAACACAAGGCTAAGTAGAAAAATCGTTACGCCCGTAACAACCCATAAATCAGCCGGAGCAACGCCCAGCACATTACCAAACAATGCAGCTTCAAAGTTTTGGCTAAATTTCCTATAAGTGCTGATCACGGCTACTCCCAAGGCAAAGCTAGCAGTGGTAACAATACCAATGGCTGCATCCGAGTAGACTTTGCGCCCTGTCAGGTACTGAATTAATAAAGCAGCTCCGAATCCCCAAATCCCGGAGCCAATGTAGAAATTAAGACCCAAAACGTAGCTCAACACTGCTCCCCCCAAAATTGCATGGGAAAGCCCGTGAGCAATGTAGCTCATCCGGCGGGTTGTGATATAAACCCCCATAACGCCACACAATAGCCCAGCCATCATCCCAACTAGAATGGCACGGCTGAAAAATTCGTAACGAAAGGGCGCAAGCAAAAAATCCATAATCAAGGAAAAGAGAGTAGGGGCGCAGAAATACTACTTAAATTGTTAACTTTGAGCGGAAAACAGTAATTTAAGCAGATTTTGAGCTAGCTTGGCGTAAAATTTGCGGCAAGTTGTGCTGCATTTGATGTCGGAGAGTAGTCCCGCCGCTAGCAATTAAAATTCGGTCATCTTGGTGGAAAACAACCATTTCTGCACCAAATGTCCGCTCAAGGTTAGTGGGGGTAAAAATATCAATTGGTTGACCTTGACAAATCAAACCCT
Organism: Chroococcidiopsidaceae cyanobacterium YX2bin18; assembly: GCA_030446505.1. Lineage (GTDB taxonomy): Bacteria > Cyanobacteriota > Cyanobacteriia > Cyanobacteriales > Chroococcidiopsidaceae > JAHHHE01. The sequence continues at coordinate 995 of JAUJND010000111.1, forward strand.
GATTGAAACATACTACCCAAGGTAAGTGCGTAGCTACTGAGTTGAGGTCGTGAGTAGAAAGCAAAATTGTCAAGCCTTGCTGGTTTAATTCAGCCAAAAGGTGCAAAAGTTCGTGCTGAACGTGCAAATCTGAACTACTAGTAGGTTCATCTAGCAAGACGATTTCTGGTTCTCCTACTAAAGCACGGGCAAGGAAAACCCGTTGCTGTTGCCCACCCGATAGTTCCCCGATCGGCTGGTGAGCAATATGCTCAACTCCAACGCGGCTGAGGAGAACTCTTGCAACTTGGCGATCGCGCTTTGATGACCAAGGCAAAAATTTCTGCTTTTGATAACGCCCCATCATCACTACTTCTTCAGCTGTGACTGGAAAGTTCCAATCTACTGTTTCTACCTGCGGCACATAGCCGACTCGCAGTGGGGCTACCCCTGGCTTTAACCGTTTCCCTCGAAACCAAATTTCACCAGCCCAAGGATGAATTAACCCTAAAATTGCTTTAATTAAGGTACTTTTACCGCTCCCTGATGGTCCTACCAGCCCAGAGAGTTGACCAGGATAAAGAGTTAGATCAACTCGTGTAAACACTGGTTGGGTTTGATAGCCACAAGCCAGGTTTCTAATTTCCAGCAATGGTTCCATTAATCGTTGCTCTAATGATCCTACTTAGTTGATGAGGCGTTAGCGGTTGCTGTTGGTCCAACTACATTAGCGGTATTAAGATCCTTAACTAAGTCAGGATTGCCGCCTAGATTTTCAGCAAGAATTCGCAAATTTTCTGCCATCATCCCAATGTAGGTATGCTCAGAATTAGTGTTTTCCATTGCATCGGCTGAGCCTTCGCCCGGTAAGTCATCATCACTAGTATTGGCTGTTTTCACCTTTGCTTCACGGGCAATTTGCTCCTCTACCTTACTAGGAAACACCTCTGAACCAAAAATCGCTGGGACTTTACTTTCTTTGATCTGATCGATTAGTTTTGCCACATCTTGAGCCGAAGGCTCGTTGAAATCTGCGGGCTGGATAGCTCCAATCACGTCAAAGTCATACTCTTTTGCCCAATATGCCCAAGAGTCGTGATAGGTAAGAAGTTTCCGATTTTCTGGCGGAATACTGGCTACAACAGCACGAGTCACTTTGTCTAGTTCTTCCAGACGTTGCTGGTAGTTTTTCAGATTGGTTGCATAATAATCCGCACCCGCAGGGTCTAGCTCAGTTAATTGCTCAGCTGCTAGTTTGGCGTAGGCTTCAGCGTACTTAGTGTTTACCCATAAGTGAGGATTGGGCTTACCGCCTTCTTTGGGAAAGCTAGCATCAAATACATACTGCTCTTCGGTAACTGTATTGTTCCCAACCTCGTAAATCTCCGCATCTTTAGGCTTGGAGGCTTTTGCTAACTTAAGGGTTGGGGCTTCTAGCTCTAAGCCATTGACTATGATTAGATCGGCTTTGCTGATTAGTTCGGCATCCGAGGGTCTAGGTTCAAGTATGGGAGTCCGTGCCTTCGGGAACAATGCCTGTACCTCGACGCGATCGCCGCCAATATTACTGACAATATTGGTAAAGAGGAGCAACTGTTGTTACTACTAAAGGCTTATTTCGTGTTGTCCATCTTCAGCCTGCACTGGAGTAGCTGTTGTTGCAGGATTTGGAGCTACTGTGATTATTCTCAGTATCACTGCAAGCGACTATCGTAAGCTCGGCCCAAAAGCAGTGCAGATATTTTCTCATCGGTTGTCAATTTTACAAAGCAATATATATAACTAAATCTTTTCTCTGTCTAAAGCAATGCCCCACCCAGGCATTTGAGTGTAACTGGCAATGCCTTAATTCGCAACTTCTTGTCTACAGACGCATTGTCTTTATAGGAAGCGATCAGCGGCTACAGTAAATGTTCCATCTGAAATTAAGAAACTACTTAAAACTACTGCCCCTAACTAATAAATAAGTCAATTTTTAGCACTTTCAACAAGTAGTAAAAATAACTTGAAAAGCTGTTAGTGGTGAATTTCTAAATTTAAAATGTATCTTCCTAATTGAAGTTTCTCTGACACAATTCGTATTCCAGCCGCAAATGTTCTGGTAAAGGACGACCAGTTAAGGTTAAGCGGCACGTAAAATTACGTAAGCACATCTGCTGATTACCCTCTGCTGGCTGTCGCAACCAATAACGGCTAAGACCGTAAACACCCTGCTCCCAATGGTGACGATAGCTTAGCCGACCATTTCCCTGCTTAGTCATAGTCACTCGATAGGGTGAGATGTTTAACCACAAAAGTTGGGGTGTGGTAACTGGCTCAGAGTCTTCCAGAAATTGCCGATTTTCAAGCGGCAGTGTCAATAGTAAATGGAATCGTTCAGTATCTTTTTGATATAGTGTTGCGGCAGCTTCCACCACAGACCAAATCGGCAAGTCGGTAGAAATTAATGATAGGCATACGGTTTTTCGGTGATGCGTCAGCATAAGGAGTTAAAAGTTAGAATTAAAAATCTTGAACCTAAGCACTCGCTACTCAGTAAAAGCTGATGAATTACCTAAGTCTGACGCAGCGATATTGCACATAATTTCGGGAAGCTTAAGTGAACTGGAAACTTACAAGAAATGTCTAGCCATAGCAAATTTAACCGATGAATTACAGACTTATAACTTTCCATCATCCAGCTTTACTGCAAAGTCATTTAATAAACATCAAGAACTTCTACAACTGAGGCTTCAAAAGAAATTGACACAAAAAATTTCCAAAAGTAAATTTAACTCTTCTTTTAATCTGCTTTCAAGCGTAATTTCACTGATGGGCAAAAATGACTAAGCGTGATAGCCTGCACCAGACGCACAAAACTAGCCTGCACGGGTTCTAGTTCTAGAACTTTTATTCTGCGTCAAGTCCGTGGAGGCAGACTGCATTTGTGTAGGCACGATTACGATCATCACTGGGATATGGTGTAAAAGCTGGGGTAGCCTATTTGAACTACCGCTATCAAGTTAAAGATTGTATCTCAATATCCTGACATGAAGAGAATACTGGTGGATGTAACTATGCGTTCAAAGCTATAGTTAATCGCTAAATTATTTAGGATGCAAAAATTAAGCATACTTGCAGGAATTAACAAGTATGCACAACGTTACTTGAAGGGAATATTAGTCTTATCCCAACTTTTATAGAACAGTAAGTTAGCCGCAGCTAGTGAATCCCCTAATCATGTATCCAATAATAAGACCAATTAGTAGCGCCCATGCCTGACCTGTTTGAATGAAGTTATTAAATGCTTTATGAAAATTTACTATAATGTCTGGATCGCTACTTTGTTGAGCTAATAACATCCAATTGTTTTGGAAATCCCAAAATATTTCGGAACCATCATAACTGTGAATTATGCTGGGATAAGCTGTTATTTCCTGAATTATATTGACTATTATCATGCTAATCTCCTCACAAAAAATTGGATAATGGCAAGGCTTAGTAGGTACTAATAAAACTTTTGCACTTTTAGGCAATAGGATTTACCCTTTGGGGATCGCCTGTTAATTAATAGCTAATTAACCTGCATGACGACTAAAGTCATGTCATCTCCATTTTCGTTGGAACCAACAAATTGTTGTACTTGAGCAAACAGATATTCCAGAATTGCCTGTGGTCCTTGACAATGCCTACAAGCCCAGTGCAAGTTACGGATTAAATTTTCTTCATCAAAGCGATCGCCACTTTGGTTAGCAGCATCGGTAAATCCATCTGTGTAATAGATAATTGTGTCTCCAGACTTTAGCTGAACTTGAGCATCTTCGTACTGACTCTCTGCATCTAGTCCAATTAGCATTCCTAATGTATCCAGACGCTTTACCGTCTGAGTTGCCGCTTGCCACAACAATGGCGGATTGTGAGCCGCATTACTATAAGACAGAATCTGATTTTGGGGTTCATACTCTGAGTAAAACAGCGTTACAAAGCGGTGAGAATTTTCCAAATCAGCATACATTACTCGGTTTAATTTTTGCAAAATCCGAGCCGGAGAGTGACCATTTAACACCTCTGAGCGCAACATACCCCGCGTCATCGTCATAATTAAACCAGCGGGAACACCTTTACCCATAACATCTCCAATTACTAGCCCCCAACGAGTCGCTGCATTGCTGCCTGCAATTGACTTACTTAGATTGTGGTTAGTAGGAATAAAGTCATAGTAATCCCCTCCTACACGATTGGCAGGTTGGCAACGTGCAGCAAGGGACACAGTAGGAATATTCGGGCATTGGCGTGGTAGCAGTCGCAGTTGAATTTCTGCACCAATTTCCAGTTCTCGGTCTAGGCGTTCTTTTTTACGCAGTTGCGCCGTTAATTCATTGTGTTCGATTGCCAATGCTGTATGGTCTGCAACTAACCGAACTAACTGCTGTCTGGTTTCCGTCCAGGTATATTTTGGATCACTGCTAAAGACGTAGAGCCGTCCCCGCTCTACGTGCCTAGCGAGAATGGTCGTACCAAACAACTGAATTTGTGACCCCAAATAGCGGCTCACTTGGTCATCTAAAGCAGCTATTGTTGGTACTAACACAGGTGTAGTTAAAGAGGCTGTAACGACATCAGTCGCAGTTTCTAGCGCCTTACGAATATTTTTCAGCTGACCACTATTTTGGCAGTGTAACCGCTCTAACCTCACTTGACCATTAGGTTTAAATAGAACTAAGGCGCTGCCGTCGGCATCGGTTCCCCGCGTTGCCATTAAAGGCATCACTTCTAGAAATTGATTTAGATTATTGAAGCTTCTAAGGGCAAATCCCAAAGAACTCAGTAGGTCTTGCATCTTGTGCTGTTCCCGATGCAGACGCGCTACCAGTTCTTTAAGTGCAAAGATTGGATTTGAATCTTTAGCAGCGCTGCTATTAAGGTCAGCAGGTTGAAAGGGCGGAGGCAACACAGGCATTATTCCATTAAAGTAAGGCGTGAGCTATTTAGACTAAGTAGTAGAAGTAGTGTGACACGGGTTTACACTGGCATAAATTATTGATTTAGTTAGCCATAAGTAAAACCTTAAGCGTTAGCATAAACGGTTTTTGCCAAGAATTACCTTGAACATTTGGCTTGTTTATGCTAAATAGACTCTATAGACCTAATCCCGCTGGGTTCTAAGTGTGGGATTATAAGTGTTTTCAGGAGAATCCTAGATTAATTAATCGAGGTAGCTTCGCGTCTTTTAGCTTTAGATTACCTCAAAAATTTTAGTTTAGCTGCTTAGTAAGGCTTCAATAAATTCGTAGCTGGAAAAGGGGCGGAGGTCTTCAATTCCTTCACCAGCACCAATGAAACGAATGGGCAAATTTAATTGTTGGACAACGGCTAAGGCAACGCCACCTTTAGCAGTGCCATCAAGCTTAGTTAAGACGACACCGCTTAGTTGCGCGGCTTGAGCAAAAACCTCAGCTTGCCGCAGTCCATTTTGACCTAAAGTAGCATCTAGAACTAATAGGGATTCGACTTTGGCATTGGCGGCTTTTTTATCAACAATCCGGCGGATTTTACCCAGTTCGTCCATCAAGTTTTTTTTGTTCTGAAGTCGTCCTGCTGTATCTATCAGAAGTAACTCTGTTCCCCGCGATTGAGCAGCTGTGATCGCATCAAACACGACAGCAGCTGGATCTGTATTCTGTCCCGGATTAGCAATTACTTCAATACCACTCCGAGAACCCCAAATTTTCACCTGCTCTACTGCTGCTGCTCTAAAGGTATCCGCTGCACCAATCAAGCATTTATATCCTGATTTTTGGGCAATGTGAGCAATTTTGCCAATGGTAGTCGTTTTACCTGCTCCGTTTACCCCAGTTATCAACCAAATATTCAAGGTGTCTTTTTCTGGGACAAAGATCGGATTGTGGGATTGCAAGGGTTGATCGAGCATATCCCGCAGAATTTGTTTGAGGTAAGCGATCGCTTCGTCTGCTGGTAAGGCTTCTTGCTTCAGTCGGTTCTGGAGAGCGGTGACAATATAATCTGTAGCCTCTACCCCAACATCCGCTTGCAACAGTAATGCCTCTATTTCCATCACTGCTGTTTGATTCAGCGGTCCCTGACCGACAATTGCTTTTAGCTGATTAACAATGTTACGCCGAGTTTTGTCTAAGCCTTGCCGCAGTTTCTTGAGCCAAGTAATTTCTTCAATCGAAACGTCTTCTGGACTCCGACCTTGGGCGGCAAGAATTTCTGCTGACCACAAGAAACCTTCGTCAAAAGCAATGCTGGGTATTTCTATTGATGCCTGTTCCGTTACCTTCTGAGTTACAGCAGGTACTACTGGTGGTACTTCAATTGCGGTCGCCTTGAGTCGTTCTAGTCTAGCTTGGCGATCTTCAGATTTTGCCCAGAAGGGTAATGGAGTTGTTGCAGGCTGTTGAGCATCTTCTTGAGATGTCATTGGCTCAGCATTGGCAACTGGTTCTACTGATAACAATGTATCAGGTGTTGGAGCAGATGCCTCAACACCAGCTAGAGGTACAACACTATCTGGAGGTGGTTGTGTCTCTGCTGCATTACTATAGCTAGCAGTGTCAGTCACTTCAACTTCGGTTTGGGCATCAGGTAGTGCAGATGCACCAACTTCTACCTGCTGCGATCGCTGAATATTTTTGTAAGCGGCT
>JAUJND010000005.1 GCA_030446505.1 Chroococcidiopsidaceae cyanobacterium YX2bin18
CTGTCTTTTAAAACAGTAACTCGGTAGTCTTTTAGCAGAGGCAATACTGTTTGAATTACTGCTTGTTGCTGGGCGAAACTGCTGTTCCCTTTATGAGGAAGAAAATACCAATATAGCGGGATAGCTCCTTGCTGCCAAATAATGCTGACCATTAGCAAGTTTAATTCTCGCCACTGTGTTCGGTCAACTACAACAGTTAACTTTTTACTAGCTGAAAAGTAATTTGTCAGTAACTAGCTGCTCAGTGCAAACCAAACTGTTGAAATTGCTAACTTTGGAGATATCAAAAACCTTTGTAGTTGGCGACGGCGGCTCTCAAATAAAATTGGTAATGGTAGATTGGCAGCAAGTCTTTCTAGCCGAACTTGTTTTTGCCCTTGTAGTAGTTCAATTAGGATATTTAGTACTATGTATTGATTTGCATCTAGTATAGAGCGCAGATGAGTCTGATAGAATTTAGGCAGCATTTTAAACGATACGCGGGCATTCTCAATAGAAGCGCCTATCTTTTTTGCTCCAATGCTTCAAACCATTATCCAACTTTGCTTTTACCCCTCCTGTCACCCCATCAGATTTTGCTGTTAGTACTGCACAGATATTTACGAATAACGTGCTAAAAGTTACGCTGAAGCAAATTTATTCCAAGTAGATTCCTCACAAGCTTTTTAGCAACTTTCGGCTAAAATCCTTGAAACCAACTTCTGGCAAACCTTTCAGCGATTTTAAATCCCTATTTCTCAACAAGTCTAATGCTTTTGCTAGTCCCGTGGGTATAGAATCGTTAACTCAATGAAATTCACCTAGAGTAACCAGATGGGTGAAAAGCAAGATCGGGAATCACAATCCTTTGCATCAGTCTCCCAACTGCAAATCGGCACTAGTGGTTGGGTTTATCAGCACTGGATGGGTTTGTTCTATCCGCCGCAACTCTCTAGCGACAAGCAACTGTCATTTTATGCCCAGCACTTTCCCACAGTAGAAGTCAACTTCTCCTTCTATCGTCTGCCGGAGCGGTCCATATTTGAAACTTGGCGATCACAAACTCCAGAGGGATTTCTTTTTGCTGTTAAAGGTAGCCGCTACCTCACCCACATGAAGAAGTTGAAAGACCCTCAAGAGCCGCTAGAGCGCCTGATGGATCGGGTGTCAGGCTTGCAAGAAAAGCTCGGTCCCATTTTATTTCAGTTTCCTCACACGTGGTCTATTAATTTTGAGCGTCTTCAGTCTTTTTTAGAACTGCTCACCTCCTACCCACAACAACGTTATACATTTGAATTCCGTCACCAAAGCTGGCTGATTCCACAGGTGTACCAACTACTGGAGGGCGCGGGTGCAGCCCTCTGCCTGCCAGTAAGCCCAACAGTGCCACTCGATGTCTGCCTGACCACCTCTTGGACGTATATCCGTATGCACAGTGGGCAATGGGGTATTGGCTACAGCGATGAGGAGCTGTCTAGCTGGGCAGCCCATATCCGTGGGTTTATTGCTCAAGGGATTGATGTCTACGTATACTTCAACAACGACCCCGAAGGTCATGCTATCCGTGATAGCAAGCGCCTGTCTACTCTGCTGGTTTCTTGACTTTAATGAAAGTGACCTTTTGTATTAATGCTAACAAAATAACTTAATACAAAATCATCCTTTAAGTGTAAGTAAGGGGATGTCTCAGAAGTATCTCTAGGTAACTCCCAACTGACCTAATAATGGCTGAGTAGAGAGCGGCAAATCTGATTCTTTCGTTGAACTTCGATTCTCAAGAGGTAGCAATAAAGGCTTTTCAGACATCCTCTTACTGAAAACTGTCGAGTTTTACAAGTTTAAAACTCAGAAATTTGATTCGGAGCAACACTAAGGGCTAGACTTCCAATCTCTTCAAAATCCCCAGCTAATAATGGCAGCAATTAATAATCCTAAAGCTATGCCTTTCCAATCAAAATAAGAGGTAGGTTCACTATTCAGTAGTAGGTCCGTCGCTTTTTCTTCCATAAAAGAATCTGCTTAAATAAATGGCGCACTCCAAAGTAACCATTTTCTTTTTTGAAAGGAGATTTGCCTTTGGTAGTGCTTGGTATCACCACTTTTGAATCAGTGCTAACCTTACCTGCTGCCTAGCCTGAGTATTCACAGGCGCATCCCATCAAAACGTCAGATTATTTGCTGTTGAAAGCCATACATTCAATAACTAAGAGATTCGCTATGGTAAGAAGGGTGTTAAGAAAAGTTTCTAAAGCTATTCTAGCTAATTTCCGTTTGCTCTTTTCTAATTGAGTAGGGTAACTGGGATGGTGATTGACATTAGGTAAATGCCTCTTAAAACAGTGCGAAAAATTATTTTGGCGCTCACCCTTACACTTCTTGCTTTTATGACATCACTTGTACTTGCAACTGGACGGGTTGAACCTATTAATGAGCTGAATATATTTGGGGACAGTCTTTCGGATGTTGGTCAAGTGTTTCAGGCGACGGGCGGAATGTATCCACCCAACCCTACCTACTTTCAGGGACGTTACTCAAATGGTCGGGTTTGGGTTGAGTATCTTGCCGACCGCCTCCATCTCTCTTCCAGGCAAACCAACAATTTTGCTTACGGAGGCGCTACTACAGGCAGTGACCGTAACAGTCTTGTACCTGGTTTGCTGACACAGGTTCAGTTGTTTACAAAGACACATCAACAAACAAACCCAAATGCATTATATGTACTGTGGGCAGGGGCAAATGACTACTTGCAAGGCGTAAGCAATGCAACTGTCCCCGTTGAAAATGTGGCGAGGGCAATCACCTCTCTCGCCGATATGGGTGCAAAAAATATCTTGGTGGCAAATTTGCCAGATTTAGGACAGTTACCAGCTACACGAATCAGTAATAATTCTCTAAGCCTTAGTGGATTAGCACAAGCACATAATCAACGCTTGAGGCGATCCCTGAAGCTGTTGAGTCAGCAGTATCCTGACCTTCAAATTGTCACAATGGATGCAAATAAGCTTTACTTTGAAGCAAGCGCGAATCCAGCAGCGTTTTGTTTTACCAATGTTATCAATGCGTGTCTATCTGGTACTCACGCCTGTAGTAACCCAGATCAACATTTGTTCTGGGACAGCATTCATCCAACAACTGTGGCGCACCGGATTTTAGCAGAACGCGCCTTTTCTGTGCTGAAGACCGGACACCTTACCGCTTCCCGGTAAACCACTCGATTGCTTGATAAGCAATATTTGACGGCACCGTATGGGGACCGTCGAACTCTTGATAAAGCACGTCATAACCAGCACGAGTAAGCTGCGGCACAAGCTTACGGCTACATCTGTCGATTGGTAGAACCTTATCTCGTGTGCCGTGCGAGATAAACAGGCGTGGCTTCCCCTGCTGTCGAGCTGGAGCCATAAACCCTGGTGAGAAAGCTATGACATGGGTGAACAGGTCGCCGTTGGTGATGCCGACACTCAGCGCATAGGAAGCACCGTCAGAGAAGCCCCCTACTGCAACACGATTTGAGTCTACAGCGTAGCGGCTGAACATCTTCTTCAGCGCAGTATCAATCAAAGCAATATCGGGACCGTACTGACCAAAGATCATATCCCAGGTTCTTTGGCGCGAGGCAGGCGCAAGTAGGATTAACCCAGCTGCATCGGCAAGGGGCATTAACAGCTTCAAGCCACCGCGTGCATCACCTGAAGCACCGTGCAGCAGCACCGCTAGTGGTGCTGGCTGCTTCACTTGATAAGTTGGGGGTACGTAGAGTAGAGCATCACGCTTTTCTGAAAGCTCTAGAGATTGCAGACCGTGTGGTGCTTCTGTCGTCGTCTGTATCGGTCGTGCTAGGAGAAGTCCCGCTTCTGCCGCCTGTGGGTCCTGTAACTTTTGCCTATCTGTTTTCATCGATATACCTCTATTTATCCGCTCAGTAGCACACGCCGTTCCCATTCCCACAGTTATGCCTGCCCCCCAGAGCCTGAATAAGTGCCGCCGTGTTAACCGTGTACGAGTGTTGATATTCTGCTTCACTACAATTGCTTAAAAGTGGTTTTAGTAACGACTCTTGCCTAAAGCTTGGGAGCAAAACAACACACTCGCGTCTCTGCTGCTATTATGCATAGGCTCAAAGGACAACAAAGCCGTGTTGTTACATTATTCTAAAAATGCTCTTTGGCTTCTCTGTTCTTCCAAGCAGATAGTGTTGGCTGATCTAGAGGTCTGTCTTAAGCTTGAATCAATATTAAGTTGCCCTGTATTCTTTTTCACCCTTGGGTACTCGCTTGATATATAGAATTAGCTCTCTAGTAAGCAGAAGAAGCATTTCTCTGCCATACAGTTGTTTTGGGATTTTGGGAGCAGGTTATACCTTTCCCACTATATAGGGGAGAAAAGCACGCCGTACCTCAGATGCACCACGCAAGCTCGGCTCAATCGTCGCCGTGAACCACGAGGGATCACCTGCCAAAAAGTGAGCATGGAGATCGACTAAATGCCCATAGCGGTTTGCAACCTTTCCAATTACGGTGTTGACGCGCTGAAGATTGGTGCGCCCAACAGTCGGGTCTACACCTAGAAAGTTGCGTCTGTCATCACCGAAGGTCGGGTCGTACACGTTGCCCAGTAGCACTGGCCGGATGGGAAGCTGTTGCACGAATTCGTCGAGCGCATTCGCAAATACTGCAATCCCTTCTCCTGCATCGTGGATTAACCCGCGCAAGAGATCGTTACCGCCGATTGTAATCAACGCGATTGCCTGCCCTTCAATATGCAGCCCCTGTGCCTGTGACCGCAGACCAGTAATGGTTGCACCATCACGCGCACGGTGTTCCAGGCGGGCAGTCCCGCGTGATTCCAAGTCCTGACCATGAAATTCGGGAAACAGGTGATCATCATTGCGGACGAGCAGTTGCCCTGGATGAACACCGAACTCGTTGTACCGCGCACAATCAAGAATGGAGTCGCCAAAAGTATACAGTGTAACCATCGTTTGCTCACGCTGAACGTAGTAGAGAAGTCCTACTAGACCAGCCCCTCCAGCAATAACGTGAATAAATTCTCGCCGTGTTGGGTGGAACGAACTCACTAAACTCCTCTCCTAATCAGAGGCTAACATAACAGTGGAAAACTCTAGAACTTGTGGATAAACCTCTAGATATGGCTAGTTAAATACATATTACAAAGGCTTTGTTGCATGAATCAATAAAAGCGAGTTGTTCCCCTGTTGTAAAGTGATAAATTAGCGCTCTACTTTGTAGGTATCAGGATTGCTCATTTGAATCATGCGGTTAAGCACTGCACACTGAAGGAATAACTCTACTGCCTGTTGCTCAAAGCAGTCGTCGTAGCTTGCCACTCAAAGAGACTTTTAAGACGAAAGATAGTGTTTTCAACGATTGAGCGCCTGTGGTAGTTGCTCTGGCGTTGCCACTTAGCTCGTCCGATTTGATGAATGTGTCGGAGATTTTCATCCCTTGAGTATGAGTGAGCATGACACCGTTGTTTTGGATACGCGCTCCTTGACGTGGTGGAATAGCAGCTCGCGCTTGCTTGTCGGCAATGGCATCATAGCAGGAGCGTTGGTCGTAAGCTCCATCTGCACTTACTTGTTCAATCTCATCAACAATATTTTGAAGTAACTCTGGCAGTGCTGCACCATCACTAACATTATTCGTGCTAGCCATCGCAGTCAGTATTTCCCCTGTTGCTTCATCAACTCCCAGGTGCAGTTTCCTCCATGTTCGCCGCTGTGCGCTACCATGCTGTCTTACTTGCCACTCTCCTTCCTCGTACACCTTGACTCCGGTAGAATCCACTACTACATGACGTGAAAAGCCTGTCTTGATTATTGGTAATTCTACCTCTAGTTTTCCTAGCCGTCGTGACAATGTGCTGTGGTCGGGGACTGATAAATTCACACCCATCAACTCGAACAGTGACTCTAAAAACCCTGTGTTTGTCCTCCTGCCAAGTGAAACAACGATTGAATTGTTCCCATAGTGGCGATTGCCACATCCGTGTAATTTAGCGATGCCCCACGAAGCCCCGTCTTCTCCTGCTCAACCAATTCTCTAGCACCTTCTCACTTATCCAAAACGTCAGATTACCCCTCAGTTTGAGGGCAGCATTGTACTCTTTCCAGTTCCGAATTCGGTATTGCTGTCTAGCTGGCTTTGGCATTGTTGAGTAGACCTTTTTACTCCTCAACACCTAACACACTCACTCCATACATGACTATTTATGCAACAAAGCCGGAGTGGTGAAAACTAGCATTATCAATCACGATGATATCTCCAAGTTGCAGTTGCGGTAGTAGACACTGCTCTAACCACACCTCAAACAAGTCTCGATTGCACGAGCCGACAAACGTCATAGGCGCAAATAGCGTGCTTTGCTTGAGGGCAGCAATCCAACTGATTCGCTCGGTTCGTCTGCCAAACTTGAGAAGGTTTGTTTGCGGAGGAATTATTCCCCGCAAAAACCGCGGCATGAAAGCGTTGCCCAACTTTGCTGTAGCCGTACGGATAATCATCCCGATTGTCGATGAAGCGGGCATCGACATAGACCACTTGTGCGGCAGATTTGGTCTTCAATCGTTCCTGGAACTCGAGCGCTTGTGCTCATCGCGCTCACGCTCACGCCGTAGGTCTTTTTTACGACTAATTCCCAGCTTTAAGCGCTGCACTGATATTTTGCTGCGTCACGCCTTCGCCCCATAACTTCCCCAATTGCGCTTGCGTCTTGCCGCCATGCTGCTCAATAAACGCCTTCAAAGCGTTCCCAGTCAGTGATTTTATGCCGACATCCCTGCTGGTAATTCGTAATCGCTCGACAGTTTCCGGTTTCCTGTTCACGTTTGAGCCACAGGTCGAGCGTGTTGCGGCTGATGTGAAGCATTCTGCTCACATCGGTTTTGCGTTCTCCACGTTTCACAGCAGCAAGGGCTTTTTGGCGCAAATCGTCGCTGTACGGGGCGGGTATAGCGGCTCCTCAATGCTCGTTTGTTCCTCCTATAACGTCCTAATACACCTTAGTAGAGCTATAAATGGATGCACAGGTATAGAGGAATTTCGGAGCAATTTCTAGACAATGACTCAACTATACTAAGATGACGCGATCGTCCTTCAGCTTTTTGCTTGATAAAGCGCTTTATCGGCAGCAGCAACGAGTATGCTAGGACAAGATTTATTGTCAGGAACAATGCTAGCTACTCCTAAACTTAGACTAAGGTTTTGGTAAATTTGAGAGCTAGCGTGAACAATCTTTAGAGCATGAATTTCAGAGCGAACTTTTTCTGCTACTTGAACAGCGGCTTCGGCTGTTGTATGCGGTAGAATTACAGCAAATTCTTCTCCTCCATAACGAGCAACTAAATCCGCCGAGCGCTTCACAGCATCACTGATTGCTTTAGCAACCTGCTGCAAACACTCATCACCTGCTTGATGACCATAAGTGTCGTTGTAGGTTTTGAAGAAGTCGATGTCGCACAGAATCAAAGATAAAGGTGCTTGCTCCCGTGCTAGCCGTCGCCACTCTTGGTCTAGGCACTCATCAAACCGACGACGGTTCGCTAATTGTGTCAAGCTATCTAAAGATGCTATGTGTTGTTGCTCGTTGGTTTGCTACTTGTAACTGTTGATAAAGCTCAGATTGCTGAATAGCGATCGCTACTTGCGTTGCTAACCGCTTGAGCAAATCGATCTCAAATTGCTGCCAAAGGCGAGCTGCTCTACACTGATGAGCGACTAATAGCCCCCATAAATCTTCACCTTGCAGGATTAAAAGATTTCACCAAGTTGGCTCTGACCTGAAGATCAGTTAATAAATCGGCGTTGCTGAATGAAAGTATGAATCAATGAGGAACAGGGACATCCCAGAATTTGAGATAGTGAAGTAACAATCGGATTGAGTGCCTCAGCATCTGCTCTGACTTGGAATATAAGGGTCTTGCGATGTAGCCGAGCAAGATAGTGTCTCAACCTTGTGTTTTCACTCTCAACCCGCGTCATGTAAGTCTTGCTCACAATCTGATCTCCCGCTGGAATAAAGCCAGGATAAACAGACCATCCATCCGTAACATAGAAGTAACATTGCCATGGTCTCACAATTGCCCATAGTGGCTCAAAAGTTTTTGCACTATGGTCGCCTAACACCCAACCTAAAATTCCTGAACTGAAGTGATTTACTGCCGTCCAGAGCCAGATTTTGTTTTTTTCGAGCCAACGAAGGTTTCCAATTCATCCAGTTCTCCGACTTCGGGAATCATTTCTGGAGCGTAGGCATCGGGGAGATTTTCTCCTACTTGCTTGACCCAGTAAATTACGGTAGTGTGATGCACCCTTTAACCCGTTCAATTCCACGAAAACCCATGCCATTGACGTACATTTTCAAGCATTCCTCTTTGACTTCATCGCTGTAGCCTCTCGATGTCTCATCACGTTCAACGAATTGTCGCCCACAATCTACACAAATGTGGTTTTGTTTACCTCGCTTGATTCCATTCTTGCGGATATGCGTTGATTGGCACTCTGGACATTGCATTGACGCTTCCCTCCATTCATACCTCTATTATGCAACGCCAATAAATCAACGTGACATACAGATAAACCTGCTGTGGAGATATCTGCCGTAGCTTGGACACGACCTTGTTTATAGAGCTGGCGACCATGAGGTCCTACGAAGTAGGAGTCTTTAATTTTCCTCCCCAAAATAGGAAGCCACCCAGGAGCAACAGATTCTACAGTTACAACTCCACTCCAGTCTGGTTCAAAACGATAAATGAATACCCGTTCTGTTTGGAGAAATTGCTGCACCTGGGTCACTGTGGTATTAAGAATCTCCTCCAGATTTAAGGAGGAGCGGATGCGTTGTGCCATCATCACCAACAGCCGCTCCCGCTCGGTTTGCTGTTTTAGAGCTACTTCCACCCGCTTACGCTCGCTGATGTCACGTTCGATAGATATCCAGTGAGTGTAACAGCCCATTTCATCTGCTACTGGCACAAGGTTAAGCTCTATCCAGCACTCGGAGCCATCTTGACTGTAGTTAATAAACTCGGCGCAAATAGGCTGCCACTTTGCAAGTGCTGTGCGAAATTGAGCGATAACTGCCGGGTTTGTTTTTGCTGCTTTCAGAATACCTATATTGCCTAACAGTTCCTCAACACTGTATGCAGTTATGTGTGTGGCGGGTTGGTTGACAGATAAATACTGTAGCTTCGGCTTGTTAACAGCATCAGCCTCAGCGAGCAGAACCGTATCATTACAGTCGAACATTTGCTTCAGTCTCAAATACGCGGAGTGCTTGTCACTGGCTGTGCAACAGGCTTGGCAATTAGATAACCCTGTACAAAAGTCGCATTATGAGTACGCAGCCAGCGCAATTCTTCCTGACACTCAACGCCTTCTGCAATCGTCTTGATGTTTAAGCTTTGAGCGATATCCAATATCTTTTCAGTAATCACCGCCTTGTAAGGGTCTTGATGTACGTTACGCACTAACTCCATATCTAGCTTGATAAAATCAGGACGCAATTGGTGGATGAGGTTGAGACTAGAGTAGCCTGCACCAAGATCGTCGAGTGCAATCAAGAAGCCAGCATCTCGGTAAAAACTTAAAATGTTTTTCAGGTGACTAATATCCTGAGCACGTTCCGATTCGGTTACTTCAAAGACGACGTTTTCATGAGCAATACCCGCTTGCTCGACAGCGCTAACTGTTGAGCGCAGGCAAAAAGCTGGATCATAGATTGCAGTAGGTGTGAAATTGATAAATATACGGTTTGCCAGTCCCAGTCGTACAGCCTCACGAATCGCAGTTAGACGCGCTACTCGGTCTAGTTGAAACAGTAAGTTGGCTTCCCGAGCCACACTCAGCATTGGACCTGGAGCAATTAAGCTTCTATTCTCGTCTATGCCCCGCAGCAAGGCTTCTTGGGCAAAAATTCGAGAGGTATCTTCGGTATATACGATTGGTTGAAAGTGATTGGTAAAGCTCTCCGCTGCTAGCATCTTCAGCAGCCAGCCGGACTGGCTGAGGTTAACAAACTCACTTAACTTGGTGATCCGAGAAAAATCACGTAGTTGCGGTTCTTGAGCACTAGCCATAAATTAGGACTCGTATGTCCTGCAACTCTTTACTGGTCAAAACAGCTTCTAGCTCGATAGCCGTACCTGTAATTTCATTTTCCTTAAGGTTGACGACCAAACATTGCTCATCCTCCAGTAATTGGTGCTCAAATCTAGAAGATTGTAGATAGCTGATGAATTTGTTGAGGCTATGACCCATAGGAAACCACAGGTATAGTCTTCCTGTACCCTGAACCACGCAGGGTAGCGTTTCACAACGCGCACAGCGTCCTAAAACTTTTGCTGTTTTGTTCATTAGTTCCTTTTTGGATATGATTTATACTGCTGTTGGTGCATCTGATAGCTTGTTTTTTTAAGTTCTGAAGCAGTACAAAAGAAACAATGTGATTCATAGCTCCCTGCTCAACCAACTTGTACTTTTTCTTATTTCTATAACTACTCCTTTCACACTATCGATTATTTAATTACTTTTTACCTCAGAAGAATTACTAATTTTGGCTGGGTATATAACCCGACGAAACTTCATAAAAATATAGATTTTTTAGAAGAATATTTATAAATATTTATGCTTTTCTATAATTGCTTTAAAGAAGGGTAGCCCTGAAGGTTGTGTTGCAAAAACAAGAGGAATGGTAGGCTAGCCAAATCTCGTTCTAGAGATAAATTCTCTGTGTGCCTACCGCTATGACCTCCAAATCTCCCTTCAAATGGCGTCACTTTTTGCCGCAAATCATCCTCTGGGGCGTTCGCTGGTACTGCAGCTATCAATCAGCTACTGCAACTTGGAGGAGATGATGTATGAGCGAGGGGTAGAAGTAGACCATAGTACGCTTTCTCGGTGGGTTCAGAAGTATGCACCCCAATTAGACAAGCGATGCCGTCCACACTTGAAGCCAACCAACGATTCGTGGCGAGTCGATGAAACTTACATTAAGGTTAAAGGCGAAGACAAATATCTGTATCGTGCTGTCGATTCAGACGGCAACACCTTAGACTTTTTATTGACGGCCAAACGGGATGCTCTCGTCAGCAAAACGGTTTTTCCGCAAGGCTTTGAAAGCGGTTCGCAATCAAGAGCCAAGAGTGATTAATGTGGATAAAAATGTCGCTTATCCGAAAGCAATAGATGAGTTGAAAACCGAAAAAAAGTTGTCACTGAATGTGGAACTACGACAGAACAAGTATCTCAATAACCGAGTTGAGCAAGACCATCGATTTATCAAACGATTGACCAGACCAGGGATGGGATTTCACTCGTTCAATACAGCCCGCAGAACATTCCAAGGATTTGAAATGATGAACATGATTCGCAAAGGGCAAGTTGTGGGAGTCGTAAAAGGAGATGTTAAAGCCGGAACACAATTCATATCTCACATTTTTGGGGTAGCGCTATAACTATAGCTGATTGATGAGAAAAGCTCTGTCCTTAAAAAGTTTTTGCAACACAACCGTTTTCTGCCCTCAATAACTTTTTGCAACACAACCATTAGCTCCGTTTAGAATCAAGCGGTATTGTACTGATGCCTGGGGAGCTTATGAAAGAAACCTGCCTGTCAAGATGCATGAAGTAGGGAAGCGGAAGACCCAGAGAATTGAGAGGAAGCATCTAAGCTTAGGGACACGAATCAAACGACTGGCTCGAAGGACAATTTGCTTTTCGCGCGTCAGAACTAATGCACGATTTGGTAATTGGTCTATTCATCAATCGCTACGAGTTTGGTCTACAAATTTAATTGCTAAACCACTTTTCTAGAACACTACCCTATTGTTTAACAACACTTCGATATGTTGGTTGTGCCGCAACCAAGATAAGGTGTATACGCTCCTGCGTAATCTACGATATCTGATGGAAAGAGTTTTTGATGCCAACCCCTACACGCCCTAACCGAGATCGATGGCGAATTCCTGTTGTACTAGCCATAACTGTCTTAATTAATTATTTAGACCGGAATAATCTATCTCTAGCGATTCCTCGCATAGCTCAAGATTTTGGCTGGAGCGATCGCGAAGTGGGTTCAAAAGGTGAATTTTTGTTAGCCGCCTTCTTCTTATCGTATGCGTTGTCTAATATGCTGCTGAGTCCTTTTGCTGAGCGGTTTGGTCCTAAACGCAGTGTGATGGTGGCAATTGGAGCATTCTCACTGGTTACGGTTTTGAGTGCGCCATTGGGATATTCCTTTACGGCTTTGATTGTCTTACGTCTGCTCTTGGGGCTTGGGGAAGGAGTCCATATTCCGATGTTGAGCGCCATTATAAGTCGCTGGTTTCTGCCCGGTGAGCGATCACGTGCCAATGGAATTTGGGGAAGCGGTATTTTACTGTCAACAGCGATCGCACCGCTAATTATTATTCCGTTAATCCAGGTTTTGAGTTGGCGGCTAACCTTTGCCGTTCTAGGAATTGGCGGTATGTTGCTCTCGATCCCATTGGTTTACTTTCTAGTGCAAGATCAGCCACCATCAGAAGGTTGGCAAGATACTGTCGTCATCGCAGCTCATGAGCAAGCGAGAAGAACGCCTCTGAGCCGCTATCGTCGAGATCATCGGTTCTGGCTCGCTGTTGTCGGCGGTAGCCTCAATGCCTTTTGTGCTTTCGGTTTACTGAACTGGTTGCCAATATACTTCAATCGTGCGAAAGGAGTCGATTTTGAACAATTGGGATGGCCTCTTGCCCTTGTTTTTGCAACGGGGATGGTTGGTATTGCCCTGATGGCTTATCTAGGA
Organism: Chroococcidiopsidaceae cyanobacterium YX2bin18; assembly: GCA_030446505.1. Lineage (GTDB taxonomy): Bacteria > Cyanobacteriota > Cyanobacteriia > Cyanobacteriales > Chroococcidiopsidaceae > JAHHHE01. The sequence goes on from JAUJND010000005.1 coordinate 12,781, forward strand.
GACAAGCTGCAACAGAGAACGCAATTGGCAGGGATTGGTTTTCTGATTGCAGGGATGATGGTCTATTTTGCCTCCACGACAAACAGGCTAGACCTTGTGGTGTTTTATTTTGCGATCGCGGTTTTCTGCCAGAGTGCCTATGGCGCTCAAGAATATGCCATTATTCAACACATCTTACCCGGCGATCGGGTCGGGACGGGGACGGGACTTTATAACGGTTTATCTATCTTATTAGGAGGGGTTGGCGGCTCTTTGATTCCAGGGTCAATTGTGGCTGCAACTGGCAGTTTTGATGCGGCTATCCTAAGCATCGTCGTAGGTGCATGGATGGCATCAGTTGTGATGTTTATGCTGGCGCGGATGATTCGATATTAACCAATGTAAGGAGACTAAACTGGTTGCCAATATAGTTCAATCGTGCGAAAGAGATCGATTTTGAACAATTGGGATGACCGCTTGCCCTTGTTTTTACAACAGGAATCCTTTTCTATCTGCCTCTAGCGGTTTGCAAAAACCTCACATATTTTGCAGCTACCTCATCTGCATTTTCCATCAGCAGTAGATGTCCTGCTTTGGGCAACTGGATCGCTCTTGCACCAACAATACACTCTTGCAGTCGATTAGCCCCACTAATGTCGTAAATCTTGTCCTCCTTGCCCCAAATAATGAATGTAGGAAACTGAGTTGGTACACCCTGACAGAGAATGTCATCATAGAGATTTATAATATCCCAAACCTGCTGGTAATCTCGGTTGCGAGTAATGTAATCGTTGACTTTCTCTGCTATGACAGAATCAGGAATTGTGGGAGGAGTGAAGAAAAGCAGGCTGATCTCCAGAGCAAACTGTTCTTTGGTAATTGGAATAAAGGGGTTAATGCCTTGGAAGATTGCTTCAGTGACACTGTTTGCCCAATCAACAATGCCTAACGGTGAACCGATAAAGGCGAGGCTACGCACCTGGTTTGGGTAACGTTGAGCATACAGCCAGGCGATCGCTCCTCCCATCGAGCTACCCGCTAGATCAAAAGACTTAATCCCTAATTTCTCCATCAACTCATGTAGGAGTGTTGTTTGGTTCTCCAGAGCATAGTCCCTCAAAATAAAACCGTTACTGTTGCCATAGCCCGGTAAATCTGGAGCGATCGCCTGATAACCCACCTCAGACAGCCGACACATGATGGTGTTCCACTGCTCCTTGCTGGCAAATAAACCATGCAACAGTAGAATCGAGCGCCCGTCCCCCACCTGACTGTAGGACAATGTACTGTTGCCGACCTGTGCAGTCAGGCTGGCGATCGTGCAGCTTGAGGCAGAGGTTGAGCAATTCACGATCGCATAGCCCACTGACCCGCTTAATACCAGAATAACGATCAATAGCCGAACGATGAACTTTCTCATAGGTTGATGCTCAGAAGGGCTGTTGGGTTGCAAAAACTGAGGAGGCGATCGCGCTAGAGCAATAGTTTAACTCTTAAGAAACACATTCCGTAGGGTTGGAAATAGGGATGAGTTCTAAACCAAAAGCTTGAGCTTTCCTCTTAAGATTTTTCAGCATCCGTTCTTGATACTGGTGTTCGTAAGCATCAATACCAGGGTCAGAGTAGATATCTCCAGATGTCCAAAGGCGATAAAAAATACGTGACAGTTTGTGGGCAGCAGCAGTGATTGCCTTGGGTGCGCCCAGACGTGCCTGCATTCGACGGTAAAATGCTCCCAAAGCAGAGTGGCTACGACACAAAGTTTGAGCAGCCATACGAAAAGCATCTGTTTGCTCGATTAACAACAGTTCGAGTTTGAGAACTTTTAACTTTACCGCCAGTAACACGGCTACCATGGACATAAACCGTGAGCCTTGAGGTAAAGTGCTTAACAGTTGGGAAACGAGATGGCTCTAATCCCAACTCGGACAGTAAGATCAATACTGTCAAAGCGCCAAAGCCATCAATTTGGGTGAAGTCCACGCCACTAAGGCGATACAAGTGGATACGCAAATCAAATTGGGGTGCATTTCCTGGTTGCTTTTTACCTCGGCGTTTTGGTTTAGTTAAAGGTTTTTTTGTGACATCAACCTTGTCAGAGAATAAAGCCAAGCACTGCTCGATTTGAGCATCTACTGCCAGGATTTGTGTCTGGTAAAACTCGTATAGTTGCAATTCCTGTTGCAGGATGAAAACCAGTTCGCTGCGATAGTCTCCAGTCAAAGCGGCGGCAATTTCCTCACTCTTCGGCTTTGATCCGCCCATCCTTAAGTGCCGCTAGAGCGAGTGGGTTACATTCGCCAGCGACAATGGCTTTAATAATGCTCAAGCCCGTTGTACCTGTAATGTCACTAATCACCCTGTGCAGTTGTAAGTTCATGAGAGAGTTGCCGGGAGAATACCTTCCGGCAATCTCTCATCTCAGTCAAGGCTTTTGCATTCGTTGTACGTGAACACAAGCACTCTTGATCAAGTTATCCCGTTGTCGAATATAACTACGCAGGACGCTGTTTTTTCGGGCAAATACTTTGTCCGAAAATAACAGCATACAAATTTGGTTATCTGGACGGGAATGAACCGGATAATAAGCCATAACTATGCAACTTTTGCAGCCACTGGCAATTCTTCAACATCCGTTTTGCGACCAGGTACAGTTTTAACATAGTGGGCATTTACCAGCTTGACATCAAAACCACGACTTTCCAAAACTTGGAACACAGGTATCCAATAGACCCGTGTCGATTCCATTGCGACAGTTTCTATCTTGCACTGCTTTAGCCAATCAGCCATTGCATATAGGTCTGCTGTAAAACAGGCGCTCACTGCGTACACTCTGGCTATCTCTGTCCACAGGGACACTTATCCAATGCCTATCTGCACCAAGATCAATGCCTGCGGTATTTGGGTTAATCAATGGTAAATTTACCTGATTTGAGCCACTTGACTTTTCCTGCTTACTCATTGGGTTTTGACGTTAAGCGATTACGTACTTTCTATTTTGGGATGTACCATGCCTGGGTAAGGCTGATTAATCTAATCTCTTAAACGGGATAGTAACTGCTGTCACTTCACCAATATCTCTGCCAAAATCACCCAGAACCAGGCTCACATTCGGGCGGATTAAGCACCATTGTTAAGACGGTTTTTGCTGTCATGGTACTAATAAGAGTGTAAGATTTATTCGCTCTAGAACATTCTTTACCTGTGTTTCTTCTATATTTTGCTGGCGCAAAAGAGCGCTAGTCGAAGGCTCACTTCTTGCACCAAGCCCAAATTCATACAATGCGGGTGTTTTAGCTAAATTGCCTTCAGGCTGAACCTTGCTTAAATTAGGCTTTCTAAGTCTCAAGGTGATCCCGCAACGGGTAAATCGCCTTTGGTGCATCGCTTGAAAAAATTAGGAGAGCTTAAAAGGTTAATTTTTTCGTGATTGTGTAAGACGTGAGTTACTGACATCTACCTTATATCCTTATCTGTTCAGGACTACCGAAAACCGTAGGGTGAAGATACTGCAAATCTTGTCAGGCGATCGCCTTAGTAGTAGGATGAATTTTGATTCATCAGAGTGAAAGTCTATGCTCCAAAAGGTTGTCATTATTGGAGCGGGTCCTGCTGGACTGTTACTTGCCCATTATTTGTTGCGCCGAGGCAAGTATTACGTTGAGCTTTATGAGCGGCGTCCTGACCCACGGTTAATGGATGTATCGCAAGACCGCACTTTTCCAATCTCGCTTCAGGAACGGGGAAGAAAGGCAATTCGTGAGATTGCAGGGTTAGAGGAGGCGATTACCGCTACTAGTGTGCTCTGCAACGGAACGGTAATTCACCGCAAGCAGGGCAAAGCCCGTAAGATTCCGCGGGCAATTCCGATTCTGACTATTGACCGCAATCGGCTTGTGATGATTCTCTTGCAGCACTTAACTGAAACGTACACGTCAGAAAAGCTGATAGTTAAGTTTCACTGTCAATGTGTCCAAGTGAATGGAAGATCAAAGACTGTGACGCTAAAGCCGGAACAAGGTGAAGCTTTCACGGTTGCTTACGAGCGCTTGATTGCAGCAGATGGAGCACGATCACACATCCGTGACTATTTAGTCCAGAATGCAGGTTTGCAGTGCGACCAAAGCTATGTGCCGGATGCATATAAGTCAGTATTTCTCACTCGATTAAATCCGGCTCTGGGGTTGGAGTTGGAGCCTGACAAGATCCATGCCTGGAATCGGGACAATAAGACCCGGATGCTTATGGTGCCTCAACCTGGAGATCGGCTGAATGGGGTGATTATTTTTGAGCAAGAGCAAAATTCGCTCTTAAGCTTGTCTACGAAAGAGGAGGTCTTAGCATTTTTCCAAGAGAACTTTCCCCTGTTTGGGCAGTTGATGTCACAGGAGGAGGCAGAAGCGTTCTTGCAGCGTCCAGTAGGTCGGGTGTTAACGATACGTTGCAATCACTTTCATCATGGCGATAGTGTTTTGCTCATTGGGGATGCGGCTCATGCAGTGTCGCCGTCGATTGGGCAAGGGTGCAATGCGTCGTTGGAGGATGTGCTGGTTTTTGAGCGGTTGTTGAATCGGTATGAGGATGATTGGGCGCAGGTGTTACCCGCCTTTTCTGAGCAACGAGTTCCCGATGCCCATGCGCTCAGGGAATTGTCAGATTATTCGTTTCCGCGCACGAAGGTGTTAGTAGTTGAGTTTTTCTTGCGGTTGACGATGAGTAGGCTCCTTCATCGATGGTTCCCTCAGTGGGTGAAGCCGTTTGTATTCGATCTGGTGCTAGATGAAGATTTGCCCTATTCCCAGGTGTTAAGCTTTAGCCAGGGCTGGATTAACAAGGTGAAGCGATCGCAGCCTTAGCCCTCGTGAAACGCCGTTGCCGTAAAAGGTTGTGTTGCGAAAACTGGTAAAGGTCTGGGTAGTGTTGCAGATCTGTTGTTAGTGCTTTCTGGGTTTAATCAGGTTCTCGGTTTACAAGGTTGACCAACATATATAGAACACTACCGACATTTATTTTCGAGATAATTTTGTTTTGAAGTTGGAAAAGATTTAACAAAGGGATAATAACTTGAGGGACAATCAACCTCAGCAGCTTTAAAGGAAAAAGATAAACCTATATGAAAAAATTAATTAAAGGTTTGGGGGAGTTCAAAAACAACTACTTCTCCACTCACCTGGAATTGTTTGAACAACTTGCTCATGGGCAAAAGCCTAGAGTATTGTTTATTACTTGTTCGGATTCTAGGATTGACCCTAACTTAATTACTCAAACTGAAGTGGGAGAACTGTTCGTTATTCGTAATGCAGGTAATATTATTCCTCCCTTTAAAGCAGCTAATGGTGGCGAAGGGGCAACTTTGGAGTATGCTGTTCATGCCTTGGGCATTGAGCAAATTGTAATCTGCGGTCATTCTCACTGCGGTGCAATGAAAGGACTACTGCAATTGAATAAGCTGCAAGAAGAAATGCCACTTGTTTATGACTGGCTGCAACACGCTGAAGCTACCCGACGGCTGGTAAAAGACAACTACAGCAACTATTCGGGAGAGGAACTGCTAGAGATTACAATTGCTGAGAATGTGTTAACGCAAATTGAAAATCTTAAAACTTATCCTGTTATCCACTCGAAGCTGCATCAAGGTAAACTTCAGATTTATGGATGGATTTATCACATAGAAACTGGTGAGATACTGGCATACGACCCCGAAACCCATGCCTACGTAGCTCCCCAAAGCCAACTAATTAATTTTAAATCTCAACAGCCACCAACTCCAAGTCAATTTGCTAGCACGAGCGCTCCTCTAGTCGCGTGTGAAGTACCCCAGCGCCACGCCCAACCAGCAATCACCAAAGACAAGGGAAAGGGAAATGGTGTTTCTGCCGATGCGCTGCCACCATTATGGCTCTCACCAGAGCAGCAAGAGCGGATTTACCGGGGTTCTAGTGAGCGTAGCCATTAAAAGTGCGATCGCTAACAAACACCTAGCTTCCAGCATTCGTTATGAAGTTCCCAAGCAAGTAGGCTGAGGAAAACGGCAACATTTTCACGCGCTGCAAGTAGTCGAATGCACTGATTATGGGGACACAGACTCCCTAATCAGTCCATTGCATTCCAGATGATCTTGGTGTCAGTGAATTGCCGGAACCGAGACACCTTGCCGTCACAAATATCGTATACATGGGCTGCGGGAGAGCGGAACGACTTGCTGGACACGCGATGGCGACCCGCATAGCTGCCGATAACGATGATTGTCTCCCCCGCATCTAGGTACTGCTCTATGTCAAATGACCACGACTCCCAGTCGTTATTGAACGCTTTGAAGACCCCTTCGACCACTGCTTCTGCCCCTCGATGCGTCGCACCTCGCGGGAAGCTTTCGATCTGAATCCACTCTAGGTCAGGGGTGCAGATACGTAGAAAAGCATCATAATCCTTCTCGCGGAAAGCCCTGTATAATTCTTGGATAACCTCAAGATTCGTCATATATTACCTCAGAGTTAATCCTGTTCCGTGCCTCTTAACTCATTAAGCAGAAAGGTGATTCGCCCATTCGGTGCAGCGAGGTGTTACGCGATCGCACGTCCATTATGTTCATGCGCTACTAGCCTTGCAGCATAAGGAGTCTCGTGCAAATGGGCTTTACCAACTGAACCAAACAGTTGGAGCTTTTCCATGATTACCTGCTGCATTGCGGCGATCGCTTCTGCCGCTATCTCCAATAAATCCTTTGGAGTTGCGCCACAGATTTCATCTTTGAGTGCCTGCATATATGCCTGACGCACTTCAGTGTTGACGTTGAATTTACACACACCCAGTTGAATAGATTGAGCAATCATCGCTTCTGGCAAACCTGACGCACCGTGTAGAACTAGGGGAATATCAATCAGGCGGCAGATGCGCTCTAGACGCGCAAAGTCCAACCGAGGCGGACTTTTGTATTCACCGTGAACGTTACCAATTGTCACCGCTAGGGCATCTACTTGAGTCTGAGCCACAAATTCTAATGCTTGATCTGGATCAGTCATTTTGGCTTCCTTCTCAGCGATCGTCAATCCATCTTCTGTGCCGCTAATTCTGCCAATTTCGGCTTCTACAACTCCTCCATAAGTGTGTGCCAGTTGAGTCATTGAGCGCGTGAATTCCAGATTTTGCTCGTAGGGCATTGGCGAACCGTCAGCCATAATTGAACGCACACCTGCTTGTAGTGATAACCGGATGTCGCGTTCCGAGGTACTGTGGTCTAGATGGACAGCGATCGCAACATTAGCTGACTTCGCTGCTTCCAAGCAAAGCGCAACTAGGGGCAACTTGCCATATTTCACTGCACTAGGGTGTAGTTGCAGCATTACAGGACTACGAGTTACTTCAGCAGCATTGACAACTGCTTTAACTCCTTCCAAGTTGTATACATTAAATGCACCGATCGCGTAAGCATTCCGGTGTGCAGTCTCCAAAAGTTCTTGAGTTGAACTCAACATTATGACTTCCCCAATCAATCCTAGTGATGCTATTTCATTTTTAGTGATATTGCGGCATAGCTTACTAACGGCAGAGGGTTGGTGAATCTGAGCTTTATGCTGCATTGTTAGAGCGATCGCACTTCTAACCAAAAAGTAATCTCTTTTAGCGTCGGCGAAGCCATCGCAACATCTCCACTTCAACTACTGCTTACCAGCTAGTTACAGCTTCCTGAATCGCCGTATCAACCTCAGCCAAAGACTGCTCAACAGCCTTATCACCACCACTTAGGTTATCGGCGTGCATAAACGTAATATCCGTAATCCCAACTAAGCCAAAAATAGCACGCAAAAAAGGCTCCTGAAAGTCATAGCCAGCCGCAGGAGTTCCCTGTCTATAACTACCGCCGCTAGCTGTAACAATTAGCATTTTTTTACCCTTAACTAAGCCTTGATAGCCTTGCTCGTTCACAGCAAAAGTGCGGTTGACTCGAACAATTTGGTCAATGTACGCCTTCAAGGTAGACGGCACGCTAAAGTTGTACATTGGAACACCGAAGACATAGCGATCTGCCGCTATAAACTCATCTACTAACTCATCTGAGAGTTTAATTGCCTCATTTAGTTCCGGTGTGCGTGCTTCTGGTGGACTAAAGCTAGCAGCAATCCACGGTTCATCTACATGAGGAACTGGGTTGTGACCTAAATCTCGGTAAGTGAGTGTATCTTCAGGATGGGCAGTCTTCCAAGCTGTGATGAACTTATGCGAGAGCTTGCGTGAATAGGAGCGTTCACCACGGGGACTGGAATCTATATGGAGAATATGCGCCATGAATTAATGATCCTTAAAAGCTATCATTTGACAGCGTAAGCCGAGTAAATTTACCATTAATCCGTCTTTTGGCGTGTTTATAAAAAGAATAAATTGACTCACATCTCTTATCTAAATACAGCCAAGAGCGCTAAACAATCAGCTTTCTCAAATATCACGTCATTAGAGGCATTAAAGAATGGGATATGTTATTGCAACTGCAAATATGAAAGGTGGCGTTGGTAAAACGACCTTAAGCGTTAACTTAGCTACTTCGTTAGCTAAAGATCATGGCAAGCGGGTTCTCGTCTTTGACTTAGATACTCAAATCAGTGCCACTCTAAGTTTGATGTCTCCTACTATATTTGCTAAACAAAGAAGAGGAAAACGGACATTGAAAGAATTAATAACCCAAGTTGTTCAGCCAGAGTATCAGTCAAAAATTAGTGTTTTTGATGCTATTTTCCCCGGTATTTGTAATATTAAAAACCTAGATTTGTTGCCGGGGGATATAGAATTATATGACGAATTCGTAGTATCTGAAATGCTACATGAAAAAGCGTTCGAGGTAGATAAATTAGATTTTGAAATAGTTTGGAATCGCTTTGAGAGAACATTGGTTAGTAAAATCTTACAACCAATTCTGGAAAACTACGATTTCATTATTTTAGATTGTGCGCCTGGGTATAATCTTATGACTCGTAGCGCTCTTGCTGCTAGCAATTTTTATATACTACCTGCTAAATCAGAACCATTATCTATTGTTGGCATTCAACTTTTAGAAAGACGGATTGCCCAATTAAAAGAAAGTCATGCTTCTGAATGTGAACTTACTATAGAATTACTAGGAATTATATTTACAATGTCAGGAAATTTGCTAACTGGAAGATATTACAAACAAGTTATGCAACGGATAAGCGAAGATTTTGATACAGCAAAAATTTTTAAAACTCAAATACCAACTGACGTAAATGTTGCTAAGGCTGTTGATAATTTTATGCCAGTTGTTATAAATAGTCCTCAATCAGCAGGTGCTAAATCATTTACGCAGTTAACTCAAGAGTTTTTACAAAAGTTAAATGCTGTGGTGGAGACGAAGCAAAAAATAAAAGTGCCTGGTACATAAAATTTGCGGAACTATAAAAACAAAGTCCGCCTGGACGGACTGAGGAAAAGTTAAGTTTTTCAAACCTGTGTAGCGCCATTTATCTGAGTTCAAGTCTGGTAGGAACGAGAAATTAAAATTCCCCTGCCAAAGCCGGAATACATCTTTCACATAATAAAGGATGCTCATCTGATTCACCCACATGAACTGAGTAGTTCCAACAGCGATCGCACTTTTCCCCATCTGCTTTAACAACACCAATTGATAATGCATCTGACTGGTAGCTGTACTTTAATCCTTCTAGCGCTTTAAGAGAATCTACTAGTTCCACCTGAGAAGCAATAAACAAATATCTCAGTTCATCAACTCCTTGCTAAGCGATTTCGGATTAAAGCCTTGTAACATCTGACGCACCTGAGAATTTGAGACATAGAGTAACACCTTAGCTTCTAGGGAAGAACCGATAATTTTTTCTGCCCGTGCTTGCTCTAAGACTTTGTTAACCTCTGTGCGAATTTGGCGTAATTGTTGCCATGATTCAGTTAATTCTTGTTTGTGCCAATCTCCTAACTTTACCCAGCCGGATTCAAATACCGATTTGTAGGGTGTGGGGTATGGCAGATATTGCCAGATGTCTTCGGCTGTATGACACAGAATTGGGGCGATCGCGCGTGCTAAATTTTCTAAGGCGACAAACAGTACTGTCTGACAACTACGACGACGAAATGCATTACTAGCACTGATATACAGGCGATCTTTGGCAATATCTAAATAAAAGTTAGATAGATCCACCACACAAAAATTCTGTACCATTTGGAAAACTCGGAAGAATTGGAAGCTTTTAAACGCTTCTGTTATTTCTGTAAACACCTCCGTTATCCGGTGCAGCATATAGCGATCAAGTTCCGGCAGCAGCGAGTATGCCACTAATTCATCTGGGTTAAAGTCGTGCAAATTACCCAGTAAGAAACGAGCCGTATTCCGAATTTTATTCCGCACATCCCCCATCTGCTTCAGGATGTTTTTACTGATGGTTACGTCTGAGGAATAATCCACCGATGATACCCACAACCGCAGCACATCGGCTCCGTAAGGCGGCTCCTCTTTTTGATTTTTGCCCCCCACAATTACAATAGCTGGATCAATAACATTGCCCAAAGATTTACTCATCTTGCGCCCCTGCTCGTCCAGTGTAAAACCGTGAGTTAATACAGTTTTGTAGGGCGCACAGCCATTTGTTGCCACACTCGTCAACAAACTCGACTGGAACCAGCCGCGATGCTGATCTGAGCCTTCTAAGTAAATATCAGCTGGATATTGTAATTCCTGCCGCTGCTCTAACACAGCCGCCCAAGATGAGCCAGAGTCAAACCAGACATCCATCGTGTCAGTACCTTTGCGGTAATTGCCATTGTTACGATATTGTTCTGGCAATAACTCATTAACTGACAGTGAGTACCAAGCGTCTGAGCCTTGTTCAGCAACGATCGCCTGGACATGAGCAATAGTTTCTGCTGTCATTAGGGGAACGCCTGTTTCTACGTCGTAAAACACCGGAATTGGCACACCCCAGCTGCGCTGACGGGAAATGCACCAATCAGAACGCTCAGATACCATTGGGGTGATCCGGTTTTCGCCGTATCGCGGAATCCAGTTAACGGATGCGATCGCCCTCAGCGCATCTTCCCTAAATCCCTCCACTGAAGCAAACCACTGTTCCGTAGCCCGCAAAATCACAGGTTTCTTAGTCCGCCAGTCGTAGGGATACTTGTGGACATAAGGCTCTTCCTTCAGCAAAGCTCCAGCTTGTGTAAGCGCATCAATCACCGCCTGATTGCCATCACCCAAGACATTAAACCCCGCAAATTGCCCCGCTTCTTCAGTAAAGTTGCCATTATCATCTACAGGCGACAATAGCGGCAAACCGTAGCGCTGACCTACCAAATAGTCATCCTGACCATGACCCGGAGCAGTGTGTACTAGTCCTGTACCCGACTCAGTAGTGACGTAATCACCGCCAATTACAATTGGACTCTCGCGGTCAAATAAAGGATGCCGATAGGTGGAATGTTCTAAATCCTTACCGAGTACCGTTGCTTTCACCCTTAGGTTAGTACCTAGCGTGTCCGACAATCGCTCCACTAAATCAGCCGCAACAATTAGGTATTTAGGTGACGAATGAGGAGAGGTTAATTCCTTTCCCCTTGTCTCCTTGTCTCCTTGTTCCCTTGTCTCCTTGTCTCCCTCTCCCCCAACGTGTACCACCGTATAAGTCAACTCAGGATTCACGGCAACTGCCAAATTAGCTGGAATTGTCCAGGGTGTTGTTGTCCAGATAGCTACACTCAGATTTGGTAGATATGTCTTGAGCGATGTCACAGCTGTACTAAGACTGGTCATCGGAAAAGCAACATAAAGACTACGTGAGGTATGACCTTCAGGGTACTCTAATTCCGCTTCAGCCAAGGCAGTTTTAGAACTGGGACTCCAGTAAACTGGCTTCAGACCGCGATAGATGTAGCCCTTTAATACCATCTGACCAAACACGCCAATTTGCGCCGCCTCATATTCCGGCTTCATTGTCAAATAAGGATTTTCCCAGTCGCCCCAAATACCGTAGCGTTTAAAGCTTTGGCGCTGTTCCTCCACCGCCTTAAGAGCAAAATCTCGTGCTTTGTGGCGGAGTCCCAAGGGTGTGAGTGAGGCGCGATCGCTCTGCTTCATGCCTTGGATAACTTTCAGTTCAATCGGCAAACCATGACAATCCCAACCAGGCACATAACGCACCTTACGCCCTTGCAGCATTTGGAAACGATTAATAATATCTTTAAGGATTTTATTTAGGGCGTGACCAATGTGCAATGAACCATTAGCGTAGGGTGGACCGTCATGCAAAACAAATAACTGTCCCGGATTGTTCTGCGACAGGTGATTGTAAATTTGGTTGTCTGCCCAAAACTTTTGCAGTTCTGGTTCGCGCTTAATAGCGTTTGCCCGCATATCAAACTTGGTCTTGGGCAGATTAACGGTGTCTTTGTAAGCAGCGGGCGCGGAGGTGTCCTCCGCGACTTTAGCTGTGTAAGAAACGGGCGGCAAGGATTCCTGCCCGACATTATCGTAGCTTCCTGGTTCTGTCATCCAATGCCGAAAATTATAAAGTTATGTTCTGAAAAAGTGTTTCCATGATTATCTCTCGAAACACTTTACTGCTTGCAACTATTATGAGTGAGAATCCCTTAGCTATTCAACCTAGAAACTCAATCAAATTAAATTTAATTTGCTACTGTCAACTAGGTGAAGGATTTTCTGGTGTTTCTGGTTCTGGTGGTGAAGCTTCTATATGCTTTTCTTCAGCGTCGCGGATAGCAGCTTCTACAATTTCTGGCTCTGGTGGGTGAGGTCGCATCGGTTCAGCAACGGTATCTTCATCTCCTTTAGCCAAAGTAGTTTCGACGGCTAAGGCGATCGCTTCTTCTTCAGTCAATGCTGGCTCAATTACATCATCTAACTCTGAAACCACATCAGGAGTAATTGGAGTAGCTGCTCCAATTTGGGTATCTAATTTACTAGCTTCTGGCGGATTGGCTTGAGTTATTTCTGAGCCGCTCTCGGTTGCCGCTGTAGCAGGGATATCTGCTGGTTGTGGTATAGGACTAGGACTACGGTTGTCAATAATCTGAACCCTTGAGCTAATGTCATTCGTTTGAGATGCTGGGGAGGTTGGCGTAGCAGCACTTAGATTTTGCTGAAGCCGATCTTTGGCAGCAGTAGCGCTGCCACCAACGCGCTTGCCGATTTGAGAAATCTTATTAAAAAAGGGCAAATTAGACACTTTTGCTGTAATATTCTTCACCTCCTCAGTGCTGGGTAGTGGCTGAGAAGATTGTAGGGTTTGCCGCCGTAACGAAAGTGTTTGCCCCACTGACCAACCTAATAAAGCAACACCAGCTACTTGACCCAGCAAAAGACTTCCAGTAATGCGTCCAGCACACACCCACAAGACTAAGGCATAAAATAGCCCCACTCCACTCCAGATAAAGTCATTTTTCCGGTGTACTTCTGGGAAAAAGAAAGCCGCGATGTAAAGGGCTAAGCTACCAAGACCGACCGCCAACGCCAAGACATATGCCAGCATCTTGTGGGTACTCCTTACTGTGTGATAAGACTAGATATTTCAATTTTGCAATCTTATTGTTGAGTTAGATACAAACCAAAATTAATTAGCTGTTTACAACTGACAGATGTACTCCAACAGACCGACTCTTAATCTCTTTTTTACAGAAGACTTAGGAGATCGGGCTACCCTGAAGGGGCGACCCTTCCTTAAGTGCATTGAGGATTAGAATTTATGACACAGAGCTTTGGTTTGATTGGTTTAGCAGTCATGGGTGAGAACTTGGCGCTAAATATTGAGCGTAATGGTTTTCCAATCACAGTTTACAATCGTACCCCGGAAAAAACAGAAGCCTTCATGGTTCAGCGGGCGCACGGTAAGCAAGTGAAAGCCGCCTATTCTATTCAAGACTTTGTTGCTTCCCTAGAGCGACCCCGCAAAATCATGATTATGGTGAAAGCTGGTGCGCCAGTTGATGCGGTGATCGCTCAGCTTACGCCACTCCTAGAACCTGGTGACATCATTATTGACGGTGGTAATTCTTTCCATGAAGATACTGCCCGTCGCACCCGCGAATTAACGGCAAAGGATTTAAATTTCGTCGGTATGGGCGTGAGTGGTGGCGAAGAAGGGGCATTGAATGGACCTAGCCTCATGCCTGGAGGAACAAAAGCTGCCTACGAGAACCTAGAGCCAATTCTGACCAAAATTGCGGCTCAGGTGGACGATGGACCCTGCGTTACATATGTTGGTCCTGGTGGTGCAGGCCACTTCGTCAAAATGGTTCACAACGGCATTGAGTATGGCGATATGCAGTTGATTGCCGAAGCCTACGATCTGCTCAAAAATGCCTTGGGGCTTGATCATACTCAGTTACATCAAGTTTTTGCCGAGTGGAATACCACTGAAGAACTTGATTCCTATTTGATTGAAATTACTGCCGATATTTTTAACTACATCGACCCGGATACTAGTCTTCCTCTGGTAGATGTAATTCTTGATGCAGCAGGACAAAAGGGAACGGGACGTTGGACAGTAGCAGCTGCTTTTGATTTGGCTGTACCAATTCCGACAATGACTGCGGCAGTTAATGCCCGTGTTGTGTCCTTCTACAAGCAAGAGCGCGTGGCAGCCTCTAAAATTCTCACAGGTCCTACCGGGAAATATGAGGGCGATTCCCTGCGGGATAGCTCCGCTTCACGCACTGCTTTTATTAATAAAATCCGCGATGCGCTCTATTGCTCCAAAATCTGCTCCTACGCTCAAGGTATGGCGCTTTTGAGTGCCGCATCCAAAGCGTATCATTACGATCTCAATTTGAGTGAATGTGCGCGAATTTGGAAAGGCGGTTGCATTATCCGCGCTAGGTTCCTAGATAAGATTAAAGATGCCTTCAACCAAGATCCTCAGCTGCCGAATCTTCTCATAGCACCTGAATTTAAGCAGTCGATATTGGATAAGCAGACCGCTTGGCGCGAGGTGATAGCAGAGGCGGCAAAGCTAGGTATTCCGATTCCAGCTTTTAGTACCTCTTTAGCTTACTTTGACAGCTACCGCCGCGAACAACTGCCCCAAAACCTTACTCAAGCCCAGCGTGACTACTTCGGCGCTCACACCTACGAACGCACTGACAAACCTGGTGTCTTCCACACTGAATGGACACCAGCTGCTGAAGACTCGCTCCAAACAGGTTCAACAGATTAGAAATTAGGGGCTAGGGGTGAGGAGACAGAATATTTAATTCCCCCCTGCTCCCCTGCTCCCCTGCTCCCCTGCTCCCCTGCTTGTCCTCAGACTCGACCCCGCAAGATTTGAGCCATTTCGTTTGGCTTGGGTGATGCTTCTAGGGCGGTTTCTTCGGTGATCCGTCCTTCTTCATATAGTTTATAAATGGACTGGTTCATCGTACACATTCCCTCAAAGTTGCACCGGGGAATTATTGACTCAATTTCTTCAATTTCATTACGAATAATGTAGTCCTTAACAGCGTCTGAGTTGATCATAATTTCATGAGTAGCAGCCCGTTTGTTATCTGTAGTCCTGACCAACCCTTGGGCAATAACCGCAACCAGAGATTCAGCTACTTGAATCCGCATCGGAGCTTGCTCTTCTGGGTTATAAAGGTTCAAAATCCGTTCGATGGTTTTGATAGCACTATTAGTGTGGAGAGTACCAAAAACCAAGTGACCTGTCTGAGCCGCTTTTAGGGCAGTGTTAACGGTTTCGCGATCGCGCATTTCCCCAATCAGAATAATATCAGGATCTTCGCGTAGGGATGCTTTGAGGGCATTATCAAATTTGTGAGTATGGATGCCCACTTCCCGCTGTTTAATCAGCGATTTTTGACTTTTATGCACAAATTCGACCGGATCTTCAATCGAGATAATATGTTTGGGCATCTCCTTGTTGATATAGTCGATCATCGCTGCCATTGTTGTAGATTTACCAGAACCAGTTGCTCCCGTTATCAGAATCAACCCCTTATGGTAATTACACAACTCCTGAAACACTGGTGGTAACTTCAGTTGTTCCATTGTGAGAATTTTTAAGGGAATTAACCGTAGCACCATTGCCGGACCGTTGAGGGCAACAAAAATGTTAATCCTTACCCGCGCTACTCCTTCATACTGCGTAGCACCGTCGTATTCCAGATGCTCGTTAAATTGGTTAATTTGTTGTTCGCTCAGAATCTCTCGCAGCCAGCTAAAAAACGTCGCTTCATCAATCAGGGGATAATCTGTAGAGATGATTTCACCACGTTCGCGGAAACGGGGTACTTCGCCAACGCCCAAGTGTAGGTCAGAAACTCCTTGCTCATAAGCTTGCAGTACCAATTGCTCTAAAGTGCGTCCGCCACTACTTACCTTGTCGCTAACTGAACTCCCTAACGGTGATGCAGCCTCAGAAGCAGCTGCTGGCGGTGGCGCTAGTACGGCTGAGTCATCACGGGTGGTAGAAGCAACTTGTATTTGCTGCAACTGCGTATTGCCCGGAGGCGCATTAGCAGCACTATATCTCGGTGGCGGTGGCGGCATTGGCGGAAGCCGGGGTGCAGGAGGAGGGGATGGCGGACGCTGTGATTGTGTCATATATCTACAACTAAACTCATACGTCCTTAGCTTTCCCAAGAAGTTGCACTTTGTACCAGATAGCTACAAACTTTGCTTGAATATTGCTATTGGTGCCTTGCAGTTAAGAACTGTACTCAAGTTCTTGACATAGAGTTAGGAATTAAAGCCACAAGATAGAGACTTCCTTCGCTCCTTTATTGACACATTTGGTTTAGGTGTTTTGAATATTAACAATTACTTAATAAGTTTTTTGAGAATAAACAGTTATAGTTACTCAAACAAGCTTTTCTATTGTAAATAGTAATCCTTACTCAGTATCAACCATTGTATTGCTCAGGACGTAGCTAGATTTTGGCATCGACTTTAAATACGCTTGAGCAGATTAGCAGTAATGCCTTATATCAAGTCTCCTAAATCAATGTATTGAGTCTCTTTAATTATTAAGGCGGATGTCTGCGAGAAAATGCTGCCAAAGAGAACTGGTCTTGAGGAGTATTATCTTAGGCAAATGCAGAACCTGCGTAAGAACATAACTTACTAAGCAAAGTAGCATGATTATGAGAAAAAGCAATCAAAATGATAATAAATATTAAGCTGAGATATTCATTAGATGAAGCTGCTCAAAGCCTTACAATTCACTAACTCACAGATTTTTTTGGCAACCACCAATTAAAACCTTGATTTGGACTAGCTTCTAGCATTTATGTCTAATGATAGATGTCACTAAACACTGGAATAAGTGAT
Organism: Chroococcidiopsidaceae cyanobacterium YX2bin18; assembly: GCA_030446505.1. Lineage (GTDB taxonomy): Bacteria > Cyanobacteriota > Cyanobacteriia > Cyanobacteriales > Chroococcidiopsidaceae > JAHHHE01. The sequence goes on from JAUJND010000005.1 coordinate 30,059, forward strand.
TCCAGAAAATCCTCAAGCTTCATAAAGGCAAATGATTAAATGTAAAGTTTGTTAACTATTCGATCATTTTACCAAATAGGTTTTATATACTAATTTCTATTGACGGACTAGTTTGGCACTAGTCAAATGAAATTTTACTCAATTTAATTTATTTCATTTTCTTGGAGGGAAATGTATGGCTCTAGCTCAAAGCTCCAGTCTTGATAAGACATATTCTTTAGCTACGATTAAAAGCTTTTTAATCTGGACTTTCACTTTGGCAGTTTGTTTATTAGTTGTCGGTTTTCCGTTAGTAGTTTTGATGGCTACAGTTGGTTTTCTACTCTCAATGGTTTTAGAATCAATCATGCCGATTAGTGCCGTATTACTGGTAGCAGGTAGTTTGATTGGGCTGAATGTAATGGCAGTGCTTGTTGGAGCTTGTGTGTTAACCCTTAAAGGCGTTCACCCGCATCAAGTTAGCTGGTTAAACTGGCTACATGGCGAGGCAGATCCCCTTCAAAGTTCCACCTTCGCTGCTTGTCCTTTAACCTGTGATATGAAGGACTAAGGGGTGCTGAACTACGGGATGTCTTGAATTTAAAGCTATTCCGAAAACAGTGCATCTGCCCGGTTAAGCCGGGTTTTTTAATGCCTAAAATCTTTAGTAGTTGGTTTGAGTAACAAATTTTCGGAGAGTATATGATGGCGAAGCAGAAGCGTCTATCAAACATTGCTCCTAATGGGACTTAAGTGGAGCAAGGGCGATCGCTGTTTGCTATCAGGCGGAGACTGCCATAAAAACTTTTCAGATTCTTACTTAGTCGTGGTTATTAAGATGCAAAGACGTGCAGCGGAGCCTATTAGTTTAGACATTGCTTGCACATAAAATCAGGGGCGTTTAAGATTTTGTGGTTAACTGCTGATTCAGCATTCAATGGCAAATCGAAAACAAGTTTGCATTATTTTAGGTACGCGCCCAGAAGCAATTAAGCTGGCTGCGGTAATTGAAGTATTCCGGCACTCACCCACCTTTGACACGCAAGTAATTTTAACAGGTCAGCATCGAGAGATGGTTGAACAAGTTATGCAACTGTTTGACCTGACAGCAGATAAGAATCTAGAAATTATGCAGGCGGGGCAATCACTCACTGATATTACTTGCCGTAGTTTGCGGGGGTTGGAAGCGCTATTCCAGCAGAGTAAACCAGACTTGGTAATCGTGCAAGGCGATACGACAACGGCTTTTGCCGCAGCAATGGCAGCCTTTTACCAAAAAATTCCCGTCGGTCATGTGGAAGCCGGATTGCGAACTGATGATTTGTACAATCCTTATCCAGAGGAGGCAAATCGGCGATTAATTTCTCAAGTGACTCAGTTGCACTTTGCGCCGACAACACTTGCTACGGAAAATTTACAACGCTCTGGGGTGGTAGGTGAAATTCACTTAACTGGTAACACAGTTATTGATGCCTTGCTGTCGGTAGCTAAGCGCCAGCCTGAGTGCAAGATTAACGGTCTAGATTGGGGAAATTATCGTACCCTCCTGGCAACAGTTCATCGGCGGGAAAATTGGGGAGAACCACTCCAAGGAATTGCTCAAGGATTTTTGCAAATATTAGAGAAGTTTTCCGATACAGCGTTACTGTTGCCGCTGCATCGCAATCCTACAGTGCGAGAACCACTCCAGGCACTTTTAGGCAATCATCCTAGAGTTTTTTTAACAGAACCCTTAGACTATGCTGAATTGGTGGGGGCAATTGGGCGATCGCACCTTTTATTAACTGATTCAGGGGGATTGCAAGAAGAAGCACCGAGTTTAGGAAAACCAGTTTTGGTGTTGCGAGAAACAACGGAGCGACCAGAAGCCGTTACTGCTGGTACAGCAAAGTTAGTCGGCACTGATCCGGCGCAAATTGTTGCTGCTGCAACTGATTTGTTAAGTAATCCAGCTGCCTATCAAGCGATGGCTACGGCGATTAATCCGTTTGGGGATGGTCGTGCAGCAGAGCGGATTTTTCAAATTGTGGGAAATTATTTAAGCTCTTAGCTAATTGCTGGAACCACCAGAGAGGATTTAAACATTGTGACACCGTTGATTAATCTCAGCCTCTAAGCACCAATTGCAAGTAAGTGACACTAAAAACTTAGTTTAAATGACGTTCCCCTCCATATTTTTAAAAACTTCCTGTAATACGGGTGATAGTTTACTACTCAACCTACCAGAGCGGATAAACTCAGCATAGGTATCAGCTTCAATAGCTAGCAGTTGCTGTTGGAGTTGTTCACTACCAAAGTCCCGTAGTTGGGGATACTCATTCCGCAACTGGTTAATTTCGTCCTGAAGGCTATCAAGTTGTCCTTGGACAAGGGCTTTCTGATAATGATAAAACTCTGGGTCTATTTCTGGACGAGTGTTTGCCGGAGTTAGGTACTGGAGAACTCGACTGAGTGCTGTCCAACGAGCGATCGCTTCCAGATATTCCTGACGCACAGACTCATTATTTAATAGTCCCAGTTTTTCTAATAAAGGTTTAGTCGTTAACCCTTGTACTAGCAGTGTAAACAGAACTACGCCAAACACTGTGGAAATAATTTCTGTTCGTTCTTGTAGGACAACTGGCACACTTAAAGCCAGAGCAATTGATACAGAACCTCGCAGTCCTCCCCACCAAAGCACAGTTTGATCTGGTAGTGAAATTCTAGATTTAGCTAACCAATTGCTCAATGCTCCTAAACCATAAATAGCGATCGCTCGCGTTAAAAGCATTGCTCCTATAGTTACAGCAATTAGTCCTAAATTTGCTCTCAAATCAGCAAATCTGATCTGATCGCCAATTAGGAGAAAGACTATTGAATTTACAAAAAATGCCAAAAAATCCCAAAACTGAGTCACCGCCAACCTTGTACTTGGCTGCATACCGATCAAAGAACCAAAATTTCCCAAGATTAAGCCAGTTGTAACAACTCCAATTACTCCAGAGCCGCCTAAATCCTCTGTAATTATATAAGTACCGTAAGCCGAAACTAAGGTTAAAGATTGCTCTACCAAAGGTAAATCAAAGCGCTGGGTGAGATAGGAAATACCAAAACCGATTAAGCTGCCAACTCCAATGCCAATGCCAACTACAGCAAAAAAACGCGCTACCAGAGTTGGAATTTCAAATTCATCCGTTCCGAGAGAAATTCCTACTAAAAAGCTAAAAGCAACAACAGCAATGCCATCATTAAATAAACTCTCTCCCTCCATTAAAATAGCTAAACGTTTTTCAACACCCAGTTCTCGGAATACCGCAACTACAGAAACCGGATCTGTTGCAGATAAACAAGCTCCTACCAAAAGTGCTGTTGCTAAAGAAGCACCAACTAGTTGATTTGCCAAAGCTACGCCAACAACAGAAATAACTACCCCCAAACCAGCATAAATACTAATCGGTACTAAATCCTGCTTCAGTTTAGACCAATCTAGATTCCAAGCTGCTTCAAATAAAAGCGGCGGCAAAAAAATCGTTAAAATTAATTGTGGCGAAAGGCTAACCAAACGAACATCTAGAAATGCTAAGCCCAAACCCACAATTACTAAAAGTAGTGTATATGGAATTAGGCGAAACCAACTAAAGATTTGCGGCAAAGTTGCCACACTTAAAGAAACAGATAGCACTAAGAGAAATTGCTTCAGATTTTGCTCAATTCCTGCGCTAACTATATTTTCTGGAGTCATGGAATTACAAATAAAATAATTAATTGTTTGACTTAAAACTAGAATTTACATCTTCTCGCCTAACTTCTTCAAGTTGACTAACTTCAAAAATTAGTGTAAACGGTTGACCCATTTCTTTTTCTACAAACTCTTCTAAAAGCTGCACTTGCTTTGGCGTTAAAATTTTCTTGCTACGAACAGTTAGCCGGACTTGAGGCGGATTGCTTGACCAATTAGCCTTGCTTTTAACTAATTCCATCTGCTGAAAAGTATTAGTTTTGTTCACTAATGCTTGCTTCAGACTAGCTTCGAGTCTGGCATGATTGATTAAATCAACAAAGCTTGCACTTAGAGGTATGAGTAGGATAGCGGTTAAGACTAGTGTCCAACCAAGAGCTTTTTGAGCACGAGCTAACGGAGTGTAGCCTGCAATTAAAAATATCAGCATACAAGAGAGAGTAATTCCCAACAAGTTGGTTAGATAAAGAAGAGTTGCACCCCGACTCAGTAACCAATCTGCTTGAGATAAACCTAAGCCAATCACACAAATAGGAGGCATCAGAGCAACAGCGATCGCTGTTCCAGCCAGAGTACCAGAAACTTTAGGCTGAACTTTGGCAAAACCACTAATTCCCCCAGCAGCAACGGCAATTCCCAGGTCTAACAAAGTTGGTTCAGAACGCGCAAAAACTTCACTGCCAAATTCTGGAAGTCTTACCAAAGAACCCAGAAGCCAAGCTAAAAAAATTGCTAGAAGTGTACCAACTACTATTGCAATTAGACCTTTGCGGAATAAAACAATATTGCCTTCTAAGGCTCCAAATGCTAATCCCCGGATTGGTAACATCAACGGCGCAATAATCATTGCCCCAATAATTACAGCAGCACTATTAGAAAGCAGCCCTAAAGTGGCGATCATACAGGAGCCTAGAATCAACACAATATAGTTAATATTTAGGGTTGAATCTTCTAACAGCCCAACTTGTATTTCATGGAGATCCTGTGGCTCAATTTTTCTCCTTTTGAAATAGCTAAAACGATGTTGAATGTTGTCTAGCAAAATACTCTCCTTGGATAATCAACAAAGCCTTATCCCAAAAAATAAAAGATTATGTTGTGAGTATCTCTCCTTCTAAAGGATTATTGTTGCAATTGTTGAAGTAGTCAGTTATCCCCTATGAATAAGATTGCAAGTGCGAATATTTAGAGTAGATTTGCGATCACACCAGTGATGCGATCCTAGCTCACTTGCTCGAACAGGAATTTAACGTGACATCGCTAATCAATGTCAGTGTTCTTGAGCCACCAGATAGCACATTAGCATACATCCTATTGAGGTATTTACATTTAATGTAAATGGTATCATTAACCCGAATTACTACTATTTAACTAATGGCCTTCATAATAAGCTTGCTATCAAATTCTCATTAAAAGCTCTGTTTTACAATTCGTCCAAGAAATCTAATGTCTATTATTTTACTCAACTCTAAACTAAATACAGCTAAGATTATTAAAACCAAAAATGTATCTAATTGACTGAAGCAAGTAAAAGGAATTATCTAAATTCTAAACCAAGCATTCTAGCGCCAAAGCTGACAGGAGAGGTGGCTTTCTGGGGTATGCCAACTAGTCTATAACGTCATAACTATCAGGAGGGTAGCCATGCTGCTTTTGATTCAGGTCGTCTTGTGTGTCATGCTAGTGGTCATCGTAGGTGCGCGGCTTTCGCAGAGTGCCGATGTCTTGGCTGAGAAGACTGGTCTGGGGCGTACCTGGGTAGGCGCGGTACTGTTAGCGGGTGCAACTTCGCTGCCAGAGTTGGCGACAGGCGTAAGCGCGGTGGTTGTCTTCAACGCACCGGATCTAGCGGCAGGAGGTATTTTTGGTAGTTGTTTGTTCAACCTATTGCTCCTGGCGCTGCTGGACATTTTTACCGGACCTGGTCCACTTTTCCAACGGGCGCAGATCAGTCACGGATTAGCGGCAGGTCTAGGATCTGTGTTGCTAGGTGTTGCAGCAGCGGCGATGCTGCTGGCTCAGACAAACAATAATCTGACTCTCGGCTGGATCGGTGTTCCGAGTATTGTGTTGATAGTGCTCTACCTGATCAGCGTGCGGATGATTGCCCAGTTTGAGCTACGACGACGTGTCGAACTGCTGGAACAGGAAGCTGAGGTGTTTCAATACGAACATATTAAGCCTAAGCAGGCATACCTGACATTTGCCTTACTCTCGGTGGCAATTGTAGTGCTTGGCGTGTGGCTAGCATCACTGGGCGATCGCGTTGCGGCAGTAACGGGGCTGGGACAGAGTTTCGTTGGTGCCCTCCTGCTGGCAGCAGCAACTTCTCTACCTGAGGCAGTTGCATCAATAGCAGCTATCCGGCTTAATGCTGTGGATCTAGCAGTTTCCAATATATTTGGTTCGAATATCTGCAACCTGGCAATTTTGGGGATCTACGATCTGGTGTATTTCCGGGGCGACTTCTGGTCGAACGTTAGTCAGGTGCATATCTTCACCGCTGTTGTGGCAATAGTAATGACTTCGGTGGCGATTGTCGGGTTAATATACCGCGCTGCACGCCCAAGACGACTATACATAACATGGGATGCGATGGCGCTGATCGCACTTTATGTCGGTGGGATGTATGTTATCTATCGCAGTTGAGAAAGGAGACCGTAGTTGCAGCAGATCTTTGAGGGGAGCAAACTGATTGGCGTTAATACTGAAATAGGGCTAAAGTTGCTGCTCACGTTAGCTTTCCTTGTCGCGCTTTGGCTGCTGCGTCGGGTGGCTAACGCTTCTGTAAGGGAAGTGCTGCGCGGGCGTTACAACGAGCGGATTTGGTTCTTGGCAGGACAGGGTATAAACCTGTTCGCAGCAGTGCTGTTGATACTAGGTCTGTTGGCAATCTGGTTCGACAACCCAAATCGTCTCGCCACCGCTGTAGGGTTGGTGACGGCAGGTGTAGCCTTCGCACTCCAAAAGGTAATTACGGCGCTAGCAGGATACTTCGTGATTCTACGCGCCAATATATTCAGTGTTGGCGATCGCATCACAATGGGTGGCGTGCGCGGTGATGTAATCGAACTGGGTTTTATCCATACCACGATCATGGAGATGGGGCAGCCACCTTCAATCCAGGATACAACTTCCCCTAGCTGGGTTAAAAGCCGTCAGTTCACTGGACGTATTGTTACCGTCACCAACGAAACAATATTTTAACAGACAGTGTACAACTACACGCGGGATTTTCATTATCTTTGTGAAGAAATAAGTATTAATATATCCTATACACCTGAACGCGATCACGATGAGCAGATTTTGTTGGAGTGTGCCGATAATCACACTGAACACATCAACGAGATGAGCCAGGAAGCTTTGCGGGTAATGCGCGATCGCTACTTCCTGCATTCTGCTGACCTAACACCAAAGGTATTCTATCGGATCACCAACAACTGGCTAGAGCTTACTGTGCGCTTCGTCGTTAAGGAACACGGCATCCGCGACATCAAAGATGCTGTCAGCCGCGATATTCTAAAAGCTTTCGATGCAGCCGATATTAGTATTGCTACAACCGCTTACAATATCGTAGGATTTCCCCCGCTACGCATTGAAAACGGTGTCCGCCCACAGGAAAAGGAGAAAACAGAAGATGGGGAAACCCGCTCATTTCCAAGCTGAACCTAGAAGATGGGGAAAATGGCAGCTTACTAACCGGAGTTAAAATTCATTTATTCTTGAGTAAAATTACCAATTTTTATTAACACTAAGGTCTCATGAATTTTCAGACAGCAGTATCAGCAGCGTGGAATAAAATTCAGGGGATGCTTAATGGCTTCATTGTCATGCTGCCAAATCTTGTATTGGCAGTGATCGTCTTCGCAATCTTCTTTTTCGGCGCTAGGTGGTTTAAGTTCTTAGTCAAGCGCCTGACTCGCAGGCATCGACAGGCTCGGAATCTGGGGATGGTGCTGGGACGGTTGGCACAGGGAATAATCATTTTAATCGGTTTATTTGTTGCGTTATCTGTAGTCATACCCACGTTCAAGGCAGGGGATTTAGTGCAACTGCTAGGTATTAGTGGTGTCGCTATTGGCTTTGCATTCCGCGACATCTTGCAGAACTTCCTGGCAGGTATCCTGATTTTGCTGACAGAACCGTTTCAGATCAACGACCAAATTGCCTTCAAAGGCTTTGAGGGAACGGTTGAAGATATTCAAACCCGTGCTACAACTATCAGAACTTACGATGGACGTCGCATCGTCATTCCCAACTCGGAGCTTTTTACTAATTCAGTTACCGTTAATACCGCCTTTGAACACCGCCGCCTGGAGTACGATGTTGGCATTGGCTATGGCGATGATATCGAAGAGGCAAAGCAGTTGATGCTGGAAGCAATTGATAGCGTGAACGAGGTATTAAAAGATCCGGCTCCCGACGTGCTGGTAATGGAACTTGCCGAAAGTACTGTCAATATTCGCGCTCGGTGGTGGATTGCGCCGCCACGACGGGCAGATGATCTCTATTCGCGGGACAAAGTTCTAACTGCGATCAAAAATAAGCTGACTGCTAACGGAATTGATATGCCTTTCCCTACACGGCAGATCCTATTTCACGACCAAACCGAAGATACAGACGGCGATCGCTCTGGGCAACGTGAAGGATGGCCCGCTGGCAACAAGAAAGTGCCAAAGCCGCGCAGCATTAGCGGTTCACTCAGACGGCTTGCCGAGATCCGGGCGCAAAGAGATGGGAATGGGAGCGATCGCACGCCGACTGTCAACGATGGTTAAGGAGGTAATATGCGCCAACTACTTGTCCAAGTTCCCCGCGGGTGTGGGAGAAATGTCCTTGACATCGCCAAAGCTTGTGACGGCACGAATCTCGTCCAGTTTGAAGCGTGGGACAGTGAAAAACAACTGGATGTGGTAATCGTCCATGTCTCCAACCAGAAAGTTGAGGAACTGCTCTTAAAGTTGGAATTGCTCCCATCCCTTCACATTACCCTGATGCCACATGGGGTCATCCCAATGATGCCACCAGCGTCTGAGATACCTCAGCAGGTCAAGAATGTGGAGGCTCGCAGCCCTATTGAGATATTAATCGCAGGGCTGCAAAGCGTTGGTTCGTGGAAAGGCTTTCTGGGATATGCTGCGGCTGCGGGTGTGGTAGTTTGGATCGGCTTGTTCACAAATACCAGCTATCTTCTAGTCGCTGCTATGCTGATTGCACCGTTTGCAGGACCAGCAATGAACACAGCGATCGCCACAGCGCGCGGGGATACACGCTTGCTCAAACGCACTCTGTTGCGCTACTTCGTGGCTCTTGGGGTGACAATTGTGGTGGCTGGGGCGCTGAGCCTCATCTTCCAGCAGGAAGTTGTAACTTCCTCCATGAGTGCAACGAGTACCGTGTCAGTAGTAGCGGTGCTGCTTCCCTTGGTTGCGGGAGCAGCGGGCGCTCTTAACCTCGTGCAATCTCAAAGAAGTAGCCTCGTGTCGGGTGCAGCCGTGGGGATGCTAGTTGCCGCTTCCTTAGCACCGCCAGCGGGACTGGTTGGCATGGCGATCGCGATAAATCGATGGGACATGGTTCAAAATGGCTGCTTTGTGCTGTTGCTGCAACTAATCGGAATCAATTTGTCAGCCTCTATTGTTTTCCGTATCTACGGTCTGTCAGCTCGTGGAGTGCGCTATGAGCGCGGTAAAAAATCGATTTTTCCAGCTGCCCTTGCAGTCACAATTTTGGCTCTAGTAGGCTTGCTGGTCTGGCAGTTTTCCGCCTCCCCAGAGCTTGTGCGTGGCAGTCGTTCGCAACAAGCCAATGCCGAGATCAAGAAGGTGGTGAACAATAGTGGTCTTGCAGAACTGGTAGAGGCTGATGTTCGTTTTCCCAGCCCTAACATCAAAGGTCAGAACACACTACTGGGTACTATTTATGTCCAGCGTCGGGCGGGTGTCAATCCGTCAGATCAGGAAATCGGCGATCGCTTAACGCATGATATCCAAACCCACTTACTTAAGCAGGGTTTTAACATCACACCGCTAATCGATGTCAGTGTTCTTAAGACACCAAATATTAACTAGAGTTTCGTCATGCAACGCCCAAAGCCTTTCAAGGCGAATGTTAGCAAATGAAAATCAAGCTGAGTAAACTATGGGACACGCTCCACTCCAGCTACTGGTTCGTGCCAACAATCATGGCAATTGTAGCGATTTCCCTAGCATTCACGACGCTTTCGCTTGACCGAGCAGGCACTGCACCGATTGAGAAGTTTGGCTGGATCTACACTGGTGGACCGGATGGCGCGCGATCGCTACTTTCGACCGTTGCGGGTTCCATGATTAGCGTTGCTGCTACAGCCTTCTCAATCACAATTGTTGCACTCCAGCTTGCGTCTGCCAATTTCGGTCCGCGACTACTACGTAACTTTATGCAGGATACAGGTAATCAAATTGTTCTTGGTACCTTCATCGGCACGTTTATTTACTGCTTGCTTGTACTGCGGACTATTCACGGAGAAGATTACAACATCTTTGTGCCGCAGCTCTCAGTTACAGTGGTCATTGTGCTAGCGATTGCGAGCATTGGTGTGCTGATTTACTTTATCGATCACGCCTCAACCATAATTCAGGCATCGCACATAATTTCTGAAGTTAGTGCAGATTTGAAAGATGCCATTAATCGGCTGTTTCCAGAAAAGATTGGACATAGTGTAACCCAACACAAGCGCTCCTTTGGAGAAATTCCAGCAAATTTCGACTCGGAAGCTTGCCCAATTAAAGCCAATGGCAGCGGTTATCTCCAATCAATTGATGACAAGAAATTAATGCAAATCGCTTGTCAGCACAACCTCCTGGTGCGCCTCAAGTATCGACCAGGAAAATTTGTTGTCCAAGGCAGCGATCTCGTCATGGTCTTGCCTGGGGAACGGGTAAATCGGAAACTTAGCGATCGCATCAACGATGCCTTTATTTTGGGCAAGGAACGTAATGAGCAGCAGGATGTAGAGTTTCCCATCAATCAGCTGGTCGAGATTGCCCTCCGCGCCATTTCTCCTGCCGTCAACGATCCGTTCACCGCGATTCGATGTATTGACCGCCTAAGTGTTGGGCTGTCCCACCTAGCTCAAAAGGATTTTCCATCTCCATACCGCTACGATGATGATAACAACCTGCGCGTGATTGCCCCAGGAGTAACGTTTGCCGGACTAGCCGACGCCGCCTTTAACCAAATTCGCCAGTACAGCACCTCGGATGTAGCAGTGACAATTCGTTTGTTGGAGGCGATCGCAGTTATCGCGCCTTACACCCGTAATAAAGAAGCTCGTTCAGCGTTACTGCGTCATGCCGACATGATTCAGCGTGGCAGCCTCGAAGGGGTGTCGGAGGAGTTGGACCGTGCTTGTGTTGAGGAGCGATACCAGTTAGCGGTGAAGGCTTTACAGCAATGAAGCAACAGGAATATTATTGCATCGGCAAGATCACTTCTAGCCTAGACCAGCGATCGCCCAACAACCCAGCTAAAGCCCTTAACCCCCATTCCTCACAGCGGCGATGACCGACTGCAATCACACTAATTCCAGTTTCAAGTACGGCAGTTTGAGCAGGCTTTCTTAATTGCCCCGTAATATACAGATTAGCGCCACGATTTGCTGCCTCACGTACTAAAGCATCAGTCATTGCCCCAACAACAGCTACCCGCGAAACTTCACAAGCATCACCACGAACTGTGTCGTAGCCACCGAATATCTCGTCTACACAACAACAGTAGCCCGCGCAACTCTGGGTGGGAATATTTCCAATCATGCCAATTGGTCGCCCTTGTTCGCCTAACACCTCTAAATTAGACATCCCTAGCACTGTGGCAAGTCGAGGATTGAAACCGAGTGTTAAGTTCTGATCAAAAGCTAGATGATAAGCTAATACGCCAATATCGGCTGCTAATTGCCCCGGCTGGAGTTGCCAAGGTCGATGTAAAAATAAAGCATCTAATTGTTTGGCACTCGCCCATTGAGCTAACCCCGACCAAGGTTCTAGTGCTAGTCCAAAACGGCTGATTAAGCGCGTTGACGGTATATACACACCATGAGGGTCATCACCAAAGTACTCAACCGCAAAAAAATAATCCAAAAATTGGGCAATATCATTTAGACGCATCATGCTTTATAGTCGTGGTGCGGTGTACTCAGGGCGATTTTCTCAAAAAAAGCCTTGGTGTAGATCTAACAATTTAATCTGACATTAAAACCCATATTGAGTGGTGGTATGTTCATTAACCTGATTGCAGATTACGGTATTGGTGACCCAGCTTTTGCTGAAGTCGCACAGCGTCTATTAATGGCTCTACCTTCGTCACAGATCAGCTTACTCTCAGTGCCTCCATTTAGCACCCTAGCCACTGGGTTCTGGATTGCCCAACTCGGTCTTAACCCAGGTCCTAGCGATCGCCTAATCTATCACAATTGCGCTCCCCGTCAAGATGACGCTGAACCTAGACTAGATAATGAAGGTGAGGGTCTGACTTATGCCCTATTGCCGAATGGGGTGAAAGTGGTAGGAGTTAATGCGGGTTATACGCTTTCTTTGATTAAAGACCATGCTCAAGTTCTACATACAGTGAAGGTTTCGCGGGGAGGATCGCAGTTTAGATCGCGTGATGTTTTCCCAACTGCGGCGGCGGCAATCGCTTTGTCAGATTTCAGTCTTTTAGGAGAAGTTCTAAAACCCAGTCAAATTCCAGATCTGCCTAATGATCGCGTTGCCTGGATTGATGGCTACGGTAACATTAAAACTACAATTCCTGCCCATACACTCAACCTCAACCCGGAAGCAAAGGTAGTGATCCGAGTTGGAGATGTAGTCAGTGATGCCGTGTACTCAGATGGCAGTTTTAAAGTGCCGCAGGGAACTTTGGCATTTGCACCAGGAAGTTCTGGTTGGTTAGGTACTAAGGGTGAAGAGGTGCGGTGGATGGAACTATTTTTGCGTGGTGGCAGTGCTTGGGAACGTTTTGGTAGACCCCGGATAAATCAGGTGGTAACTCGCCTTAATTGAGGGAGGAATAGGATTGTGGTGGCGATCGCTTGGGCTAACGGCGATCACCACCGCATCCGCAGTCTAGTTACACCTCTACGGCAAGTGAGGCTAATTGCTGCTGAGATAACCCTGGTTTTGCTGGCTCTACTTCATCAGGTAAATTGCGGATGGATTTATACAATTGAACGTACTCTTTGGCGGATTTCTGCCAACTAAAGTCTTGGCTCATGCCGCGCTGCTGGAGCGATCGCCAGTCTTGTTTATAGTGGAAGCCTTCCCAAGCACGTACCATGCAGGTGTAAAGGTCTAGCGGTTCGTAGCGGTCGAAGCAGTAGCCAGTACCTGTATGCTGCGTGGGGTCGTGGTGGAAAATGGTGTCAACTAAGCCGCCAGTACGCCGCACAATCGGCACGCAGCCATAACGGAGAGCCATCATTTGGCTAATACCGCAAGGCTCAAAACGGCTCGGCATCAAGAAGGCATCGCTACCAGCATAGATGCGTCGAGCCAAAGCATCGTTATAGAGGAGATACGTTGCCATCCGACCAGGATAGCGGGAAGCCATCTGCCACATTTGGGTTTCGTAATTGCGATCGCCTGTTCCTAGCAGCACAAATTGAGCATCTGTATAAGCTAGGAAGCGATCGAGTGTTTGCAACACTAGGTCAATACCTTTTTGTTCTACTATCCTAGTTACCATGCCAACCAAAAAAGCACCTGAGTTGACTTGTAAACCAACTTCTTCTTGGAGAGCAATTTTGTTTGGCTTACGTTGTTCTAGGGTGTCGCTGGTAAAGGTTTGCGGAATGTATTTGTCCTCCGCTGGGTTAAAAACCTCCGTGTCAATGCCGTTGATAATGCCGGACAACTTACCACTGATGAAAGACAGCAAGCCTTCTAGCTTTTCACCGTACTCTGGTGTCTGAATCTGCGCTGCATAAGTCGGAGAAACAGTGTTGACGCGATCGGCAAACTGCACCGCAGCTGCCATTGTGTTATGACCCTGCATATACCAGGGACACCAGGTAATTTTTTCTAAATACCAGCGCCACGGTCCTTGATAGGCAAGGTTATGAATCGTAAACACGGTATTTATATCTGGGGATTGGTGCATCCAGACCGGGATCATCCCTGTGTGCCAGTCATGGCAGTGGATAATTTCTGGTTTCCAGTAATTCCAGCAAAACTCAGCTGCTCCATTAGCAAATAGGGTAAACCGCCAATCTTCATCTTCCCCACCATAAATGCGGCGGGGTAGGAACGTGGGATGACCAAACAGGTACAAGGGAACATCCGTGCTAGGTAGAACAGTCTCGTAGACCGCGAAACCCTCAAACATGGCATAACCCTGCCAGATTGGATCTTGAGGAATCTCCATTTTGTCCGGCAGCATTCCATAGTAAGGCATGAAGATCCGCACATCATGACCCATTGCTCTTAAGATTTTGGGCAAGGCACCAACAACATCCCCCATCCCCCCAACTTTGGCAATAGGAGCTGCTTCTGCGGCAACAAACAGAATTCGCATCTTGACCTTTGTGTCCCCTGAATATATTTAGCTAAATGGACTTGAAGCCCACTCATATAATTTTTAAGTTAGAGTTGCAGAAATCGCAAATTTATAGCAGTGTTTTTTTGAGAAGTTCTATCGGATTCCTAACAAGAATTTCTTACAGCAAAAAATGTTTCCCCCGGATAAATTTATCCGAGGGATGATTAATTTAGCCTGATCATTTTAGCCGCGCTGGACTGCTTTAAAGATTTCCGCCAAAATTTCCGTAGCTCCTTGTGTCCGCAAGCGTTGTGCTAGTTCAATGCCTAACTGTTCTGCATTGGCTACAGTACCAGTAACAGTATCTTTCACTAGCCGTTGACCGTCTACACTGGCTACTATGCCCGTTAGTGTTAACGTCTCTTTATCAAGCTGAGTATTAACACCAATTGGCACTTGGCAGCCACCTTGGAGTTCTCGCAAGAAGGCACGTTCAGCCAAAGCGCGATCGCGTGTGGGAGTGTGTTCGATTGCCTTAAGGAGTGATAGCACTTCTGTATCGTCAGCACGGCATTCAATTCCCAAGGCTCCTTGCCCGACTGCATGGAGGGAAACTTCATCTGGTAGAACTTGATGAATGCGATCGCTCATTCCTAAGCGTTGCAACCCAGCGACTGCTAAAATAATCGCATCATATTCACCCGCATCAAGTTTAGACAGGCGCGTATTCAAATTGCCTCGGATATCTTTAAATGCTAAATGGGGGAAGTGGTGGCGTAGTTGAGCTAGTCGCCGCAGAGAAGATGTACCTACTACCGCGCCCTCTGGAAGTGTGTCAATTTGGTGCTCTCGGTGCTTCTGGTGTACAACAAGAGCATCAGCTGGGTTTTCCCGTTCTGTGACGACTCCCAAAACTAACCCTTCTGGTAACTGAGTCGGTAAATCTTTCAGCGAATGAACTGCAAAGTCAATTTCGTGGCTTAACATCCCGACTTCGAGTTCTTTAGTAAACAATCCCTTGTCACCAATCTTGGCTAGGGCAACATCCAGAATTTTGTCGCCTTGAGTAGACATTGTATGGACTTCAAACGTGCGCTCAGGGTAGCTTTTTTGCAGTTGTTCTTGCACCCAGTAAGTCTGGACTAAAGCCAGTTGGCTTTTGCGAGAACCAATGCGAATTGTGCGGGGAGGACTGGAAACAGCAAAAGACATAAAGCAGTTTTTGAAAAAAGCAAATAATATTACGCTTATCTAGCCTACCGCAGTGCTTGACCCGAAAGTATTTAGTATTGCCTGATTGCTCCTAATTTAGGTAATGAACTATAAATAAGTAGCAGCAAAAAAATAGCGTACAATTGCTAAAGCTTGGAAAAAGTTTTGGTGACACTCGGTAATTATCCTGTTTGTGTCGAGATATTCAGGCTGATAAATTAAGCTAAACAGACTTAAGCCGATTATCTCAATCGTCACTTGCGACACCGAAAGCCATGAAACCCCCAATTTTAGCTACCCTAGCACTGCTGATAACACTTTGCCTAACAACCCCAGCAGCTGCAAATTCCGAAAATACTAGACAGCTACTGGCAACCAAAGAATGTCAAAGTTGTGAACTAAGTGGTGTCGGTTTAGTTTTAACTAACCTAGCTGGAGTTAATCTCAGTGGAGCTAATCTTAGCGGTGCTAATCTTAGTCGGGCTAACCTGAGTGGGGCAGATTTGCGTAATGCAAATCTCAACGGTGCTTCTTTGTTTGGCGCAAACTTAGACGGGGCAAACTTAAGTGGGGCTAATTTGAGTGTTGCTGATTTGAGAGATAGCTACTTAGGTAATACAGATTTTACTGGTGCTGACATGAGCGGGGCTAACTTGCAAGGAGCAATTGGCATACCTGCTCAGATTGGTAAAGCTGGAGATTTTTATAGCTGGGGTATAGCGCAAGGTCAAAAAGGAGACCCCAAAGGAGCGATCGCCTATTTTAATCAGGCACTAAGTATTAATCCTAACTTTGCGGCTGCTTACTTGGCGCGTGGCGTTGCCCACTACCAATTATTTGAACGACCCGCAGCGCTGCAAGATGCCCAACAAGCTGAAAAACTGTTTCTAGCTCAAGGAAATACCCAGGCTTATCAAACAGCCCAGGCTTTCGTTAAAGAGCTACAAACACCCCAAAATGCATCTCAACCTAAAAAGAAACCAAGTTTTATGAATTTCCTGGGTTCGATCGGCTCAGTTTTACTCCAGTTTTTGCTTTGATATTTACTAATGACTGTATCTCACGAATTATGGCAAGCAAATCAAGATTTAGCGCAAGCTTGCTTAGCACATCCTTTTGTCCAAGGTATTGCCAACGGTACCCTTGAGCGGAAAAAATTTGCTTACTATGTTGGGCAAGATGCGTTTTTTTTAGAAGCCTTTGCTCGTGCATACAGCATAGTAGCTGCTAAGTCACCAGACTGGGCGGGATTTAATGTTTTCCACAACCTCGCGGATAGCGTGCTGGAGGAACTTCGTCTCCATCAAGCCTATGCCGCAGCCTGGGAAGTTAACTTACATTCTGTTGAACCGGAACCAGCTACACGCCGTTACACCGACTTTCTGCTGGCTACTGCCTGGGGTAGTGATGTGGGTTTAACAACTGCCGCTATGTCTCCTTGTATGCGTCTGTATGCATTCTTGGGACAACAACTGGCTCAGAATGGAGTTCCAAACCATGAATATGCAGACTGGATTCGCACTTATAGCAGCCCAGAGTTTGAGCCGCTGGCTCAACAATTGGAGAGTGTAGTAGAGCGGTATACTAGCGCCACGCCGCAGGTACATTCGACCTACCGCTATGCCATGTTATGTGAACGAGACTTTTTTCAGGCGGCATGGTTAGAGTCAAGTTAGTTGATTTTGAGTCTATATTTGCAGATACTTAGGCTCGCCGACTCAAAAAAACGAGGCTCAGTATGAATGCTCAATTAACCACCACCGAAATCAATACTGTGCGGGAGATATTGCAGAATTACAGCCCCGCTCAGCAGGCACTAGCTACCTTGGAAGAACACGACGGCAGAATTGATGCCTCGTTTGATGAGTTGTGGGTTGAGAAAAATGGGTCGCCGCCAACCTACGATTTAAAATCTCTCAGGGAGGTAACGCTCAAGGTACTTCGTAAAGAACTTTGCGGCAAGGATGACAGCTTTCGCACCAAAGTCTTGGAGTACAACAAAAATCCAGGAGTACGCCTTTGCTGACAGGATTGATTGTTTACCTGGTAGGAATAGCTGGATTGCCAATTGATCCGGTGATCGCTACAGTTATTGTCCTGTACATTCTTAAAGTCGGACTCAATATCTTTTGCGAATACACGGAACCACCCACCGCGCAGGAGTGAAAACGCTCAGAACGCCTAGCAGAGCAGTTGCGGGCTTTAGGTGTTGCTCCCGATGCCTAGAGGAAACTTAACGATTAATAGCGATCGCTTCCTTGGTGCGATCGCCTTTCTGCTCTCATCGTTACCAATATTTGACTTGGACGCAATTGCTGGAAGTTGATGATTTAGGATGAGTGGTAGTCTCGAATATTCAACTATGGCTGATTAACTACCTATGCTCAGGAATGCTCAAATCGTTAGCTCGTCCCCAGATGTGATGGGTGGTACTCCGGTTTTTGCAGGTACTAGAGTACCAGTGCAGACGCTCTTAGATTACCTAAAAGCTGGAGAATCAATTGATGATTTTTTGGAGGGATTTCAACCGTTACTAAAAAGCAGGTCATTGCGTTGCTAGAGGAAGCTGAAAGAATTATCAGCATAGTGGCATAGCTTGAAGCTCCTGTTAGATGAATGTAGGAAACTCAACGATTAACAGCGCTCGCTTCCCTAGTGGGTAATCGCCTTACCATCACTCTGGTAGTGCCTCTAATAATTGCCTTGTGATCCCTGCCCTGTATTCATCTTTAAACTCAACATATATCTCCAAAGCTTTCTGCCAATTAGCCCTTGCCTCTGAAAAGTCTTTCTGTACTTCTGCAAGCAGTCCTAACCAGTGGTAGGTGACAGCACAGGTATAGTGAGCATCAAATTTAATCTTGATATCCAGAGCTTTTCGATAATTGTGCCGCGCCTCCTCAAAGTCCCGTAACTCTTGGACAACTCTTCCCAACTGGTGATAAGTGGGCGCATAGGCATAGTGATCGTCAAATTCAATCTTGATATCTAGAGCTTTTCGATAATTGCGCCGTGCTTCCTCAAAGTCCCGCAACTCTTGGGCAACTACTCCTAAATTATGGTAGGTGACAGCACAGGCATAGTGAGCATCAAATTTAGTCTTAATATCTAGAGCTTTTCGATAATTGCGCTGGGCTTCCTCAAAGTCCCGCAACTCTTGGGCAACTCTTCCCAACTGGTGATAAGTGGGCGCACAGGCATAGTGATCGTCAAATTCAATCTTGATATCTAGAGCTTTTCGATAATTACGCTGGGCTTCCTCAAAGTCCCGCAACTCTTGGGCAACTCTTCCTAACTGGTGATAAGTGGGCGCACAGGCATAGTGATCGTCAAATCCAATCTTGATATCTAGAGCTTTTCGATAATTACGCTGGGCTTCCTTAAAGTCCCGCAACTCTTGGGCAACTACTCCTAAATTGTGATAAGTATTAGCGATCCAGCCTTGTTTGTCTCTCTCTTCTGTACCTATGAGCGCTTGAATTATTTTCAATACTCGCTCGTAGGACTGTTTTGCTAGCTGATACTGTTTCATGTCTAAGTAGCCCGTAGCTAGACTATAAACTGCCATTGCCACTTGATAACCTAGTTCACCCTCTTTCCGTACAGGTGGGTACTTCTCCAAGCCTTGACAGACGATCTCCGCCATGCTTAGTTTGCTTTGCATATTACTAGTCAACTGAAAATATTTGTCTAAACAAAAGAAAATGCTGATATTCTCTTGCTTCTCTAAGCTCATTTGCAGAGCATTGTAGAGATTTTCATATTCCAGTCGGCAGAAGAGTTGTCCCAGTTGCAGTTCTTGGGGATCTTTGGAATCCATCAATTGCTCGTAATAATTCGCCCTATCACGATAGTGGTTTTTAAATCCGTCCTGCAATGCTGCACGAGTGTTATCATTGAGAGTCTCTAGCTTCGTTTTCAAGAAGTAGGGAAAAACAGGTTGAATCGTCAACAGGCGAGAATCGCTTGAATCGGGTGAGAGCAATCCCCAGTTAATTGCTTCCTACACTGCTTCATCAAACTTGTCAAAAGCATGATTTTTTAATGGCTCTAACTTTTGTAGTTGTTCGACGGTAATTGGGAATCTCACTGCGGTCAATAAAGCTACTAAAGGGAGCGAAACATAACAGCAATTTTTGCGCTTCTGGCGATAAATTGCTGTGGGAATATTCCACACATTTCAAAATACTCTTCGTCTTATCCTTATCATTTACATCCAAATCCACATCTGCTGCCTGCAACGCTGCTAAAATCTCTGCTGGAGATTGCTGCTTCAGGTTCGCCAGCACCACTTCCATCGCCAAGGGATACCCCGCCAACACCTGCATCAGCCGTGCAAATTCTGGGTCTTTGCGTATAGTGGGAATGCGGTGTGCTGCCACATGACGTTCTAGGATTTTCTCTGCTAAAACCGTTCTTGCTTCCCGATCTAACCCTTGCAACTGATAGACATTGGTTCTAAATGTCTGCTCTTGCAGCCAATCCTCACTACTGCGCGACGCCAATACTACCCTAGTTTTACCGCCTGCCAACCGCGCTAAGAAATCTCGGATTTCGTTACGTTTTGGCTTAGACAAGGTATTCTTAATCGCTAATTTTTGCCCCGTTACTGACTCTAAATTATCTAAAATGATGGCGTAGGGATTGGTTCTGAGGATAGTAACTAATTCTTCCACTTGAGCATCTTGAGGCAAGGCTTCAAACAAGCGTTGCTCAAATTCATCAGATACCTGCTTGCCAATCTCCCGCAAAATGTCCCGCAGCGTCCACGCCTTCTTGTCATAGCCGAAATAGAACACCTTTTCAGCAAAATTTGTCGTCTGCCACCATTGCCGCAGATAATTCAGCAGCGTCGTTTTGCCCGTGCCTCCCATCCCCTGCAACAGCAAAATGTTATGGCGCAGCAAGGCCTTCTCAATCTTAAGAATCTCCAAGTCTCGTCCCACAAATCCAAATTCCGGTTGTGAAAACCGATACAGCTTACTTTTTGAAAGCAGATAATCTTTTTTTTCCTGGGGTGTGAACTCCCGCAGATTCAAGTTCACTGCCTGATTGCAATAGACTACGGGCAACACCCAATCTTCCAAATCAATCTGCTGATCGTAGTAAACACGGCGCTTTTTGTTCATGAACAGTTCGCGCCTGCCTAGCCGAATTGCCTCTGTAATCCCCTTCTCCGCGAATAGTTGGCTATAAAGCCGTTCCATCAAGAGCGCCGCAGCAGAAACAGTGACAGAATAACCCATTGCCACCACCATTTGCATTCCCGCCGCCATCAACCGACTACCCAAGCTAGTTTCTCTGTTGTCATCCTCAAGACTTGCACCACCCTCTCCAGAAATTTGTTTTGCCGACTGACAGGCATTGAGAATACAAACTGGAATCCCTCGCCGCTTCAGTAAATCCGCTAACTCTGTTGCTTCTACGGCATCGGCTTTGCCCTTTTCGTCGGTTGTGTTGCAAAAAGTTATTAAGAACAGAAAACTGCTTGAAGAAGGAAACAATTATGCAGCTACTCCAAAGATTTCAGCTATGAATTTCACCTGTTCATTGACGGCTCCTTTTTACTTTCTTGACTTGTCCTTTGCTTAACAGGTTGATGATTTCATAACCTTTTAGCGTTCGTCTCGCCGTGTTGAACGAGCCAAATCCCATGCCAGGTTTGACTAACCTTTGCATAAATCTATGGTCTTGTTCAATGCGATTATTCAGATACTTGTTGTGTCGCAGTTCCACTTCTGGCGACAGTTCTTCTTTGTCTTTAAGTTCGTCAATCGCTTTGGGATAGGCAGCATTTTTATCGACATTAATGACACGAGGCTCTTGAGTGTGAAATGCATTCAACGCCTTGCGGAAAAATCGTTTGGCTCAAGAGCGCATCACGCTTGGCTGTGAGCAGAGCCAAGGTGTTTCCATCTGAATCTACTGCCCGATACAAGTATCTATCCTTGCCTTTGACCTTGATATAAGTTTCGTCCACTCTCCAAGAATCATTGGTCGGGCGCAGATGTGGTCGGCATCGCCTGTCTAATTCTTGTCCATACTCCTGCACCCAACGGAACACCTTTGTGTGATCGATATCCATACCACGCTCATTCACCATTTCTGCTACTTGGCGGTACGAGAGTGGAGTAGCTGAGATACCATCGGACACAACGAAGGATGATTTGGGCGCTGGGTTGTGCCGCCACTTGAACAGGTTGGACTTGGTCATCCAGAGGCTTGAATCTGAACCACGAGTTTCTCAGCTTATCACCTCGCTCGTTTTTTCCTACACAACCTAAATTACTGCATAACGTATTTTTAAATTTAAATGCTAGTCAGACACATAAATGTCAGTCGCCATAGTGGGTTCTGGCTCTGATAATTAAGACAGTGTGAGTGTCTTCAATAATTTCGTATACAAGCCTATCGCGCTGGTTTAGTCTGTAGGAATAAAATCCACTCAGTTTACCTTTAAGTCGCTTGCCAGCTTGAGGATTAATTGCTATAACTTGCTGCAATATTTCTTGAAGTTTAGCTTTTTGTTGAGAAGTCAGTTGAGCAATATCTTTCTGTGCATTCTTTGAAAACACAATCTGGTAATCTGTCACAGCTTCAGCCAAAAACTTGATCCATTGTCAAAACCTCTCCCTTCTGATATTGCTCTTTTGCTTCGGCAATATCTGTTAGCAAGTCAGGCTCTTGAAGTAAGCTAGCCGTCTCAACCCAGGCATCTAATTCTTCTTGGCTAATCACAACCAAGTTTTTATCTTCTTGCACAATCACAACTCCCCCAGGTTCAGTGCCAGCAAGTTCTAGGACTTCATTAAAGTTGTTTTCAGCATATTCGGCTGTCACCTGATGCATAGCTTTCCTGATGCAAGACTAACTCATCGTTAAGTGTAACAAAATTTACTAACTGCTAAAGGCGATCGCTCTTTAAATGTCTGAACTTAGGGAGCGATGCCTGCGGCGGGTGCCTACGCCCACAGTAAAATAATTTGGATTTAAATATTGTGGTCATGTTTTTCACGTCAAACAGCCATAAATAATACCGCCTTTTAGACTTTAGGGCATTAATTAGGCAATTAAATAAGCAGGGATTTTTCAACAATCCGTACTAGCAGTTCGTGTACTTACTTTATCCTTCCTCATAAGATTTCCAGACGAACTGAATGTTCGTTTTTAGAATGCATGGAGTCTTATGGATTATGAAGCGGTTCGACAACGTTTTGGTAGTAGAGTACGTGAACTTAGACAAGAAAGGAGTATTACACAAGAACATTTAGCAGAGCTGATATGCAAGACTACTGAACACATTAGCTTCTTAGAGCGTGGAGAGCGATCGCCATCATTTGAAGTAATTTTAGACATTGCTGATCGACTCGGCGTATCAGTGTCTTATCTAATGCATATTGAGCAACCAGAAGATAACACTGACCTAGTCACCACGCTAATAGCTGCACCAGTTCCTCCCTCTCTTGTTGAACCAGTTGAAGAACCAATTACCACAGAGAGTGAGCGACAATCAAATCTTGCTCGGTTACAGTCTGCCTTTGAGGGTATTCGGGAGATGCAGCAGTTAGCAAATGAATATGGAATTAATGATATTTTTCAGGATAATGGCGGGAAAGTATTACAGGTATTGATTCTTTTAGGATTACGTATATCTCCAGGCCGTGAAGGAAACGATGCTATAGATGCAGAAGGCAATGAGTATGAACTAAAAACAATAAATCGCGCCCTAAATAAAAGTGCAGGCATTACTACCCATCACCATTTAAACCAAGATATTCTCAGTAAGTACCGCGCTGTACAAGCATGGTATATTGCTATTTACGAAGGAATAGAGTTGATAGAAATTTATAAAGTCCTACCATCCATCCTTGAAATAAAGTTTCAAGAGTGGGAATCAAAGCTGGTAAAACAAGATTCAATAAATAATCCCAAAATACCCATGAAATTAGTTAGACAAGGTGAGCTTGTATACCCCAATCAAGCAAAAAATAATATCACAAACTAAACTAACCATTTAAAATTTATAATCTTATATTTCTAGATTAAGTTGTACAGAGCGTCTGATACTGATTGTTTCTTCACTTGCCAAAATTTTATTAAATAGTTTTGAAGCTACATCAATACTTTCATTGTTATCTATAAACCGGAAGGTAGAAGCAGCTAAATAAGACTGATTTTGCTCGAAGGCTATCCAACGGCGCTGCACAGCTTCAGCCGCTGCACCTGTCGTATTTGAGCCAGCAAAAATATCAAGAACTATATCCCCTGGATCTGTTAAAAAATTAATGAAAAATAATGGTAGCTTTTGAGGAAAACGTGCCGGATGTGCCGGAATATTAGCTGCTTTACATAGTTGAATATATCGAGAACTGCTTTCAGTGTTGGGAATTTGTAACAAGTTAGAAGGTATTGCACCACCATTATTAGTAGCAAAAGCTGTCCCGATATCATGTCCTGATGGGCGTTCCTTTGGTTTGTAATATTTGTCAGGATTGACAAGCAGCTTTTTCATTCGTTCTGAATAAGGAATAAGAACGTTACTTACATTAGCTTTAGGATTGTCAGTTTTTGATAACCACCAAATAGTATTAACAGAATCTTTAGCACGTATCTTACGTTTATTTACCCATTCAATAGGCGAAGGTAACTTTGAAGGGTTGTACCAAAAAAACTCTTCTGCTAAACGAAAATCAAGCTCATCACATAGTTTAATTAAAATCCGGTAGTTATATAGTGATCTTACTGGACGTTTACTTTGATATGCTCCACCAAGATCAATTACAAAACTTCCATGCGGTGCAAGCACACGATACACCTTTTTACAGAATTCAAAAAGCCAATTTATATAGGCTTCTTGCACAACATTTCCGTAACTCTCTTTCACGTTGCAGAGCAAATGGAGGCGATGTTATTACTAAATCAATTGAATCGAATCAAGCTGCTCTAGTAATTCAAGCGAATCGCCAACATAAGCAGCACCATATTCTGTAGTGTATAAAGGCTTGCTAGGAACCATAGCTGCTACTGTTACCTGTTTTTTGTCTGTATTCTATAGGGGCAAATATCATTTCAAACCAGATTGTACGCGCCAGAGGCTAGCATAAATCTCCTGTTGCTCTAGCAGTTGTTCATGCGTTCCCTGTTCTACTAATCTGCCGTGCTCCATGACATAGATGCAATCGGCATTGCGGACAGTAGAAAGGCGATGCGCGATCGCAATTGTTGTTCTATTTACAGTAATTCGTTCGAGCGATCGCTGAATTGCTGCTTCGGTTTCATTATCCACAGGCTGATGTCGCTTCATCCAGAATTAGAATTGGGGGATTTTTTAAAACTGCACGCGCGATCGCAATCCTTTGCCTTTGTCCACCTGATAATTTCTGCCCTCGCTCACCCACAATCGTCTCATAGCCTTGGGGCAATTGGATAATAAACTCGTGTGCTTCAGCAATTTTAGCTGCTGCCATCACCTCGTACTGGAGTAGCATCAGGGCTACCGTAAGCAATATTCTCTACTACATTGCCATGAAATAGAAATACATCCTGACTGACTAAGCCAATACACCCTCGCAAATCTCTTAACTTCAAATCACGTATTTCAATACCATCAAGAGTGATACTTCCTGATTGCACTTCATACAAACGTAGTAATAATTTAACTAATGTACTTTTACCTGAACCTGTGGAACCGACAATTGCAATAGTTTTACCCGCAGGGATATGTAAAGAAAGATTTTGAATTACTGGCGATCGCCCATTGTAGGCAAACGTGACATTCTGCAATTCCAACTGTCCGCGCACTGAACCGATAGGTAACGAGATATCGCCTGTGTGAATTTCAATTGGAGTATCCAGCAAATTCATAACTCGATTAGTGGAAGCCATTGCCCGTTGATATTGATCGAAGGTTTCTCCTAATCTTGTTAAGCGCCAGAGTAAGCGCTGAATTAGAAATACTAGAACGCTGTAAGTACCTACAGACATTCTTCCAGCAACAGCTGCCATTCCACCATACAGGAGCAATGCTGTGAAACCAGCCAAAATCAGCATCCGAATCAAGGGGACAAATGCAGCAGAAAGCGCGATCGCCTGACGGTTACTTTGCTGATAAGCTTCACTTTCAGCTCGCCAGCCGCCCTAATTCATAATCTTCGGCGGTAAAACTTTTAATAGTAGTAATTCCACTCAAATTATTTGATAGCCGAGAATTGAGGAAACCCACTTTTTCGCGCACCTCGGCATAGCGGGAGCCAAAAGACGCTGAAAAACAACCGAACCCCAGATAATAAATGGCATGGGCAACATCGCCATCCACGCTACACTGGGAGCCAAAATAAAGAAAGCACCACCAATAATTACAACTGTTGCGGAAACTTGGAGTAAGTCATTTGCTCCCACATCTAAAACCGCTCTAATTGGTTGATATCATCACTGATAATGGACATCAAACCGCCAGTGCTGCGTTCTTCAAAATAGGCAAGTTCTAGTTCTTGTAAATGGCTATAAGCATCCAAGCGTAAGTCAAGTTGAATCTTTTGTCCCAGATTACGCCACAGTCGCGCATAGGCATATTCAAATACGGATTCGAGTATCCAAATAATCACGGTGAGGATAGAAAGAATCAAGAATTGCTGAAAGACATCTTTTACACCCCAACGCGCAATAATGGAATCTTGTTGCTTTACTACCACATCAACTGCGATGCCAATCAAGGCAGGTGGTGCTAAATCGAAGATTTTATTCAGGATTGAGCAAATTGTTGCCAGCCAGATTTGCTGCCGATATTTGTGACTATATTCGAGTAGGCGGTTAAGCGGATGATTATGAGAGCGGTTCTTCTGAGGGAAGGAGTTGCAGCCTTGGTTATTTTCTTATACGATCGCAATGACACTCTGATCAAACCTAAACACTAACGACGATCATAGAAGTTAGATTCAAAAACAGTGGCAGCAGTAAGGAAATAAATAAATGCCATCGAACTTCTTGTTATATGGTGCTAACGGCTATACGGGTGGTTTGATTGCTCGATTAGCAGCACAACGGGGACTCCGCTCCGATTCTTGCTGCACGTAATCCTGAAAAAGTTGCACCACTTGCAGCGAACTAGGTTTAGATTATCGTGCCTTTACTTTGGATGATGACGCTGCTGTAGATGAAGCTTTGGCAGATGTGCCAGTAGTGCTGCACTGTGCTGGACCATTTTCCCAGACTTCTAAACCAATGGTTACTGGATGTCTGCGGACAAAGACGCACTATCTGGATATTACTGGAGAAGTGGCAGTATTTGAGGCGATCGCTGCCCGTAATCATGATGCCAAAAAAGCCGGAGTTATGTTGCTTCCTGGCGTGGGTTTCGATGTCGTACCAACGGATTGTTTAGCTGCACACCTCAAGCACAGGCTACCCTCAGCGACACGTCTGGTGCTTGGGTTTCAGGCATTAGGTAAAATATCACGCGGAACAGCTACCACAATGGTAGAGGCGCAGAATCAAGGCGGCTTAGTGCGACGTGGCGGAGTTCTAACTCCGGTTCCCTTGCTGGGAAAACTCGCTTAATCGACTTTGGACAAGGTGCAGTTGAAGCTACGACAATTCCTTGGGGAGATATCTCCACAGCCTTTTATAGTACGGGTATTCCAGATATTGAGGTATATGTTGCATTTCCAGCAGCAATACGCACAGGAATGGTTGCAAGTCGCTATCTTGGCTGGTTGCTTGGTTTACCTGTAGTGCAAAATTTCCAGAAGCGTCTGATTCAAAATCAACCGCCGGGACCAACCGAAGCTGAACGCGCACAGGGAAAAAGCCTGTTATGGGGAGAGGTGGAAGACAATTCTGGTAAGCGATTGGTGTCTCGACTGCGATGTCTTGAAGGCTATACTCTTACAGCGTTAACGGCTGTGGCGATCGCGCAAAAGGTACTTGCAGGACAAGTTATTGTCGGCTTCCAGACACCATCTTTGGTTTATGGCGCAGACTTCATTCTAGAAATTGAGGGAGTCGTGCGGGAGGATTTCGACTCACAATAACTACTCTGTGGGAATTTATTTACAAGGGCGGCGGCGTGGTGGCGGATGTGGTCTTCAATTAAAGTGGCGATGAAGTAATAACTGTGGTTGTAGCCTTCGTGGAAGCGCAAGGTTAGCGGCTGCTTAGCTAAGGTACACGCCTGTTCAAATACGTGGGGAAGCAGCCATTGTTCATCCAGAAACGGATCGGCACTACCTTGGTCAATTAGAATAGGACGATTATACTCAGCTTCCTTGACAAGTTCGCTAGCATCGTAGGCACGCCAGGTATCCTTGTCAAATCCAAGGTAGTTAGTGAATGCTTTTTGACCCCACAAACAACGCATTGGTGCGGCAATTGGTGCAAAGGCTGAAACTGACTGGTAGCGATCACTATTTCTCAAAGCCACAAACCAAAGCTCCGTGTCCACCCATTGAATGACCAAAGATTCCCTGTCTGTCTGCTTGTACTGGGAAATGGTTGGCAATTAAAGCGGGTAACTCGTGGACAATGTAGCTGTACATTTGGTAGTGCGATCGCCAAGGTTCAACAGTGGCATCCACATAAAACTAGCACCACTACCAAAGTCCCAGTCATCATCTTCACCCTGAATCCCAGTATTGCGGGGGCTGGTATCCGGTACTACTAGCATTAACCCATACTCGGCAGCAAGCGCTGCGCTCCTGCCTTAACTATAAAGTTCTCTTCTGTGCAAGTTAAACCAGAGAGAAAATAGAGAACCGGAACTGACTTTGATGTTGCCTGCGGCGGCTGGTAGACAGCGAATCGCATTTCACCGTTACAAGTTTCTGAGTGATGGCTGTAAGAGCCGACAGTACCGCCAAAGCAGCGATTTTCACTAACAAGGTTGGGAGCAGACATAATGAACCAAAAACGCAACTAATCACGAGATTACAACTATTGCTGTTGTTCTCGCAGCCAAGTGCGGAAAGAACGCTTAGTTTGGGTTTCGCCTTGAGTGTTACACTGCGCTAAAAATTCGTAAATCTTTGACTTAGTTACTAAAGGAAAAGTAGGACTAGTTTCAGATTCTTGATATTGATTTTCATTTAATAGATAAATAGTTAAAAATTTGCCGTTATAGCGCCAAAATTTCGGTACTTTCATTTCTTGATACAGTTGGTTTTTATTAATATCGGTGTGAGTAATATCTACTTCTAAAATTAAATCTGGAGGAGGATCAATAGCCAAGTCTACTTTTTTACCTCGGACAGCAGGCTCATTTTGGATGTAGTAGCATTTATCAGGTTCTGCACCAAAGTTTTAATTCAGGTTTGTTGAGTGTAGTTGAAGCCATACTCTTAATATTTAGATTTAATTCTTCTGTCAAAATATGAATTAATATCCCAATGCGATCGCTAGCACTTTCATGTTCTTCTAAAGGACTCACAATTTCCAAAGTTCCTTTGTAATAAGTAAGTCGTGCTGCTCGGTTATTACCAAGAGCATCTAGAATTTGCTCATAAGACTGCCAGCTAATGTGATGTAATGAAACCCGTTTTTCTGCCAGATTTTCTTCTAAAGGAGTGCTTACAGCTTCACTAATAGTCACCGTTTGATTCTCCTAATCTCTATTGAGACTTTCTATTAACCTGACGATACTTATGCAAATATACTTAGCAATCACAATTTGAACTACTTGAGATCACTTTGTGCTAAATGTCAAAACTGTAAATATAGGTTGTAGGTTGCTGTAAACACAAGTCATAATAACGTTTAATTGTTCTAATCATATAGACTGTATTACCAGGTAGTTGCAATCGGCGATCGCTTTGTAAATCTATTCGCGTCCTTCTCGCTCTCTACGGAATTTCTCTAACAACTGCGGAAAATGTTTTAAATCATCAATTGACTGTGGTGCTGGATATATTGCTGAATCAGTTGCTTCAGCAGTAATTCTATCTAGATAAACTCGGAAAGCATACTCATCATCTCGATGTTCAAGTATGTATGCCCGTAATTCTTTGCGGCTCATTGCTTCAAAATTTGGTTGGATCATAAAAACTTCCACGTACCATCACGACTAATTAGGACTTCTGTTTCCTCTCCAGCTAAGAAGAACACTCCTTCAGTAGGTTCATCTATACAAATTAGGAAAATGGGCAGATACATCTTTGTTGCCCAACAACTGAGAACAAAGCAAGTAAATATCTGTACTCCTTAATACTCATTACCTTAACAAGATAGTAACTAGAACGTTACAACGCTACGAATAGACTCACCTTTATGCATCAAATCAAAAGCATCATTGATGCGCTCAAGTGGCATTACATGAGTGATCAAATCATCGATATTAATCTTGCCTTCCATGTACCAATCAACGATTTTCGGTACATCTGTGCGCCCTCTAGCACCACCAAAAGCTGAACCTTTCCAAACACGACCAGTAACTAATTGAAAAGGACGGGTACTAATTTCTTGACCTGCTCCAGCAACACCGATAATTACACTGACACCCCAACCTTTATGGCAGCATTCTAGAGCTTGGCGCATAAGATTGACGTTACCAATGCATTCAAAGCTGTAATCAGCACCGCCTTTTGTTAAGTCAACTAAGTAAGTAACCAAATCACCTTCAACTTCTTTAGGATTAACAAAGTGAGTCATGCCGAATTTTTCATTGTGATCGCTTGTTTGGATTAATGTCCACTCCCACAATCATATTTGCCCCTACCATCCGAGCAGCCTGAATTACATTTAAACCAATGCCACCTAAACCAAAAAACAACGACATTTGCTCCTGGTTCCACTGAGGCAGTATTAATTACTGCACCAATACCTGTTGTTACACCGCAGCCGATGTAGCAAACCTTATCAAAGGCATCTTCACGGATCTTTGCTACAGCAATTTCAGGTAATACTGTATATTGGGCAAAAGTTGAAGTCCCCATGTAGTGATGCAGCATTTGCCCATCAATTGAAAATCGACTTGTACCATCGGGCATTACACCGCGCCCTTGGGTTGAGCGGATAGCCTGACAGAGGTTAGTTTTGCGGCTGAGACAGTATTCGCACTGACGGCATTCTGGAGTGTAGAGGGGAATAACGATCGCCTTCTTTAACGCTAGTTACACCCCGCTCCCACCTCAACAATAATTCCTGCGCCTTCATGTCCCAAAATTGCCGGGAACAAACCTTCTGGATCAGTACCAGAGAGAGTATAAGCATCGGTATGGCAAATTCCAGCAGCCTTAATCTCAACCAGCACCTCTCGTGCTTTTGGTCCTTCAAGTTGAACCGTGGCGATCTCTAACGGCTTACCTGCTGTCATAGCTACTGCCGCTCTAACATCCATACTTCGCTCCTATATGTCTCGTTAAAATCAGGTTACATTGGCGCGATTAGGTTATCTAACATTAGTGATAACGCTACTTTTAACATTATCTGGCAGCGAAGACGGCACAATCAAATTAGGAGACATTAACTAAAATAGTGATTTACACCCTATCTCTACCCTAAAAGCCTGTTACTTAACTAATCTTTAGCCGTGAGCGGCAGCTTTTCATCAAACGCTATTGAAACTATATATGAGTATTTTTACGCTGCAATCAGTTAAAAAAGACTTTGGCATCAAGGAAATCTTGAAAGATGCTAGTTTTAGTCTAGATGACGGGGATAAAGTTGGTTTAATTGGCACTAACGGTTCTGGCAAGTCAACGCTACTCAAGATGATTGCTGGTCTAGAGTCAATTGACAGTGGGCAAATCTTAGTCAACTCTGGTGCTAGAATTATCTACTTACCCCAACAGCCTGACTTAGATGAAAATCACACAGTTTTAGAACAGGTGTTTGCAGGTGGTGAGCAGTTGGCGCTGGTGCGTGAATATGAAGAACTTTCAGATAAACTAGCTCACACACCAGGTGATGATTCAAGTCAGCTAATGTCCCGCCTATCTGCCGTCATGCAGCGGATGGATGCTACTGGCGCTTGGGAATTGGAGACGAATGCCAAAATTATCCTGACTAAGTTGGGAATTGAAGATTTCACTGCACGGATCGGGACTTTATCTGGCGGCTACCGCAAGCGCATTGCCTTGGCAGCAGCCTTGCTCTCAGAACCAGAAGTGTTGCTGATGGACGAGCCAACTAACCATTTAGATGCTTTGTCTGTGGAGTGGTTACAGAATTACCTCAACCGCTATCGTGGTGCAATTTTGCTGATTACACACGATCGCTACTTTTTGGATCGTGTGACTAACCGAATCATCGAAATTGATCGGGGTGATATCTATTCTTACGCGGGTAACTATTCTTACTATCTAGAGAAAAAGCCCTTGCTGAAGAATCCGCCGTTAGTAGTCAGCGCAAACATCAAGGTGTGTTGCGCCGTGAGTTGGAATGGCTAAAGCGAGGACCAAAAGCCCGTAGCACGAAACAAAAAGCCCGAATTAATCGTGTCCACGATCTGCAAGCAACTGAGTTTAAGCAAGTTCAGGGTAAAGTCGATATTTCCACCCCCAGCCGTCGCATCGGTAAAAAAGTTATTGAGCTAACTAATGTTTCTAAAGGATATGGACGTACTTTAATTAAAGACTTTACTTACGAGTTTAGTCCTGAAGATCACATAGGCATTAGTGGTGGCAATGGTGCAGGTAAATCTACTTTAATGGATATTATCACCGGGCGAGTTCAACCCGATTCAGGCAGCGTCGAAATTGGTTCAACAATTCACATTGGCTATTTCGATCAGCACTCTGAAGCCCTACTTGATGCTCTCAACGAAAATCAGCGCGTGATTGACTATATCAAAGAAGTAGGAGAATTTGTCAAAATTGCCGACGGCACTCAAATTAGTGCATCTCAAATGCTAGAGCGTTTCCTATTCCCTGGCAATCAACAGTATGCACCAATCCATATGCTCTCAGGTGGTGAAAAACGTCGCCTGTTTTTGCTGCGCGTTTTGATGAGCGCTCCCAATGTGTTGATTCTAGACGAGCCTACGAATGACTTGGATGTACAAACGCTATCCGTGCTGGAAGAGTATCTAGAAGATTTTACAGGTTGCGTAATTGCAGTTTCCCACGATCGCTACTTCCTTGATCGCACTGTAGACAAAATTTTTGCTTTTGAACCAGGTGGCAATCTGCGTCAATATCCTGGCAACTACTCAGTTTATTTAGATTATAAGAAAGCAGAAGAAACACCAGAAGTAAAGCAAACAAAAAAGAAGCAACAAGAATCTGATCCCGCACCTCTTGCTAACAAGTCGCGCAAACTTTCATCTTGGCAAAAGCGCGAGTTTGAGCAGCTAGAGGGTAAAATTGCCCAGCTAGAAACTGAAAAAGCTGAGGCAGAAAAAGCACTTTATCATGCTCCTTCTGGCAAAGTCACCCAGGTACAACAACTCTATGAGCAGCTGGAATCTTTGAGTAAGGCGATCGATACTGCAACTGAGCGTTGGCTGGAACTGTCTGAGCTTGAATCTTAACTGTGTGCATGAGAATAAAACAATGACCATTACCTGCAAACAACTTCTGCAAAACCATACTCAAGTATGGCAAGAAGCTACTGTGCATCCTTTCCTTGAACAGTGTAAATCAGGAACAATTCAGCCTCAGCAATTTAATACATGGCTAGTGCAAGATTATCTATTTGTTGTAGATTTTACGCGGATGGTAGGACGAATATTAGCGATCGCACCGCCAGATCATTTTGATGTAATCCTGGGTGGATTGAGCGCCCTTAAAGATGAATTGATTTGGTTTAAGGAAAAAGCAGCCGCGCGACAGCTTGATTTGAATGTTCAGAAACAATCAACCTGTACAGAATACTGTGAGTATATGTACAGCCTTGCTACCATGCCCTATCCAGTTCAAGCAACTGCACTTTGGTCAATTGAGTTTGCTTACAATCAAGGTTGGCAATTACTAGGCATGATGCCTGAACCATATACTGAGTTTGTAGATCGCTGGGGAAATCCGGGTTTTACGGAATATGTAAAACTTTTAGAACAGCAAGCAGATGAGGTACTAAATACTGCATCAGATACCGTTCAGCAGCAAGCAGAATCAGCATTTTTGAAAGTTGCCCAATTGGAGAAGGCTTTTTGGCAGATGGCTTTTAATGCCACACAGTAAGAAGAAGTAAAAAGGTGAACTTATGAGTGTAACTCTAAATTTGCGTCCAGTTTTGGAATTAACTAACGAGCAGTTTTACGAACTGTGTCAAGCTAATCGTGATTTGAGAATAGAGCGCAGCGCCAACGGAGAATTAATCATCATGCCACCGACAGGCGGGGAGACAGGTAATCGTAATATTAAAATAGCTTTTCAACTGGAAGCATGGAGTAGCCAAAACGATCTAGGCATTGCCTTTGATTCTTCTACTGCCTTTAAGCTACCCAATGGTGCGGAACGTTCTCCTGATGCTTCTTGGGTAAGGCGCGATCGCTGGGATAATTTAAGTGCAGAGCAAAAACGGAAATTTCCTCCCTTATGTCCTGATTTTGTGGTCGAGTTACGCTCTGAAACTGATTCACTTAAAACTCTGCAAGATAAAATGCAAGAGTACATGGAAAATGGAACTAGATTAGGTTGGCTGATTGACCCCAAGACGCAACAAGTTGAAATCTATCGTTCAGGACGGGGAGTAGAAATAGTAAAAAACCTTGGAATATCAGGAGAAAATGTATTACCGGGGTTCATGCTGAATCTGAAACAGATTTTTGGCACTATCTAAAGCGGAGTTCCCTTTAGGAGTGTTTGGAAGCCATAACCTAAGCGAAAGAAAAGCGCGAGTATCGAGATGCTCAAAAGTAAAATTGTCTTGATGGAAGTCGAGAAAGCTGAGATAGGAAAGGCATTTTACACTGAGTCAATGGGCAACACCCAAGTTCAACAACTTAATATAAGTAGGTGGAATACTACACTTACATTTATCAATGCTTTGCTAAATAGCAAATATTTTGCAGACTTTACAGAAATGCCTTTTACTCCGTTTAATAATTGGATACCAGGCAATTGAGCAGCTTACTGTGAGTTGCGAGAGCAGAACAAAATATTTCGCAACTTTTTAGCAAAAATTAAACCTAAACTTTTGTCATGGCTAAGAATAATACGTAGAAAAACAATTACCAAGAAACTAAAAAGGCCTTTTTAACATATTTTTATCCAGGGTTTGAACTATAACAAATCCAGCTTTCAGCTAGCCCTGACTCTGAAAAGTTTTGTAGCAAGTAGACGGTAGAATACTCAAACTATTACTGAAGGCTCAAATCAATTCTGCTTCTTCAAAAACTTGTCTTGCTGTTAGTTCCAATCCAGGAAGTAGAGCATCTAAGATGGGCGTGGTATCAGTATAAATTTTATTCGACCCATTTGGATAAAAGACTATAATACTGATGGCTACAGGATCTACAATCCAAACTCGTAATACACCAGCATCAAAGTAGTCTTTAGCTTTATCTGCAAAATCTTTGATAGTTTGGTCTGGGGAGATAATTTCAATTACTAGTTCAGGAGGCACAGGACAAGCTTCGTTACGCTTCCTGCTTGCGGGTAGGCGTTCATAAGAAATA
This sequence comes from Chroococcidiopsidaceae cyanobacterium YX2bin18, assembly GCA_030446505.1. GTDB lineage: Bacteria > Cyanobacteriota > Cyanobacteriia > Cyanobacteriales > Chroococcidiopsidaceae > JAHHHE01. Next base: position 65,029 of record JAUJND010000005.1, read on the forward strand.
TATGTTACATCAGGTATGGGTGCCCAGTCCTCACCCTGACGCTTCAAAGTAATCGCCCATTCTAACCGAACTCGACCTCTTTGCTTAGACCATTGAGTAAGTAAGGTAGTCAGCGCAAAGGTCAACATTGAGTGAAATTCTTTAGGTGACACTTTAGGTACTGCCTGACCATTTACAAACTCATAATTTATATCTGCTTCTGGTAAAGCTAGAAATTCCTCTAATGTAAGTTTTGTTCCAGCGTCTACCATAACTATCAGCTAGCTAAGTATGTAAGTAATAAGCTTATGATACAGAACTCTCAATTTTCAGGCTAACGCGCTTGCTAACACTTCACATAGCGCGATGCCAAAGGCGGGCGAAGCCATCGCACCGTTAACTTAGTTTTCCTTCTCACGGTATAAAACTCAGCTTACCTATCATGCCAACATTAAAAGTATGAATACTACTGAACGTCTTGTTATCCTCAACCGTATCCGTAAGCTCAGTCGCTTGATGGATACTGCAATCCGCATCCCAGGAATAGGTTTTCGGATTGGACTAGATCCAATTATTGGTTTAATACCTGGTGCTGGTGATTTAGTAAGCACAGGATTTTCCGCTTACATAATTTATTTAGCGGCTCGCTTTGGTTTACCAAATGCAGTCTTGACCAAGATGATATTGAATATTGGTTTGGAGTTCGTAGTCGGCTCACTTCCTTTGGTAGGTGACTTGTTCGATGCATATTACAAATCTAATATTCGCAACCTGGCACTTTTAGAACAACATCTGCAAGTAGTTGAACCAGAAATTGAGAATACACCTACTCCACTATCTGCTGAGGAGCAAAAATTAGTAAAGCAGTATGAGCGCTCATAATTAGATTTAACAGGCGATCGCCATTAGTTGTACCTAAGCAGTAAAACTGTTACTAGCAATATTTAATCAAGAGCATCAGTAGTTTCTGATTATAAAAAAGCCTCCTTTTAACGGGAGGCTTTTTAGTTGAAGTTGAAGATTATGGAACTATTTAGCCTAAGAAAGAGCGACCACCAACAGCAATTACACCAGCAATTACCGAAGCAGCAAGAGATGTGAGAGCCGCACTAAATAGCCACCATGCTGCACCTGCTGCGGCTTTTTTAGTTTCTTCCGCTTGCTTTTGAGTCTGCTTCTTGAGCGCTTGGAGGCGTTTTTGAGCTTCTTGCTGGATGCGTTCGGCTCGTTGCAAAACACTATCACGCGCTCCCTCAATTTGGTCGATGATCCGGTTGGCATCAGCTTCCGAGATATCCTCACGGGAACTTAGGACAGCAACTAAGGTTTCACGATCAAATTGACTCAGGCGGTTTTGCAGCGCTTCAAATCCAGCTTGCGGATCGTCAAACACTTTGCTGAAGTCTTGCTGAATGCCTTCATAGTTAAGTTCGGGACGCTCAAGCGCGTTGAGGTAGTTGCGAAGTTTGTCAAAAATACCATCAATTGTTGATTGGATGGTTTGTTGGACTTTCTGAATTTGTTCAACGAACGAGTTGCGAACCGACTCTATTTGATCGGCAATTCGATTCGCTTCCTCCTCTGTAATGTCCTCTCGTTGTGACAGAAGCGCAACAAGAGTAGAACGGTCAAACTTCGACAGGCGATCGCCTATATTCCCTACCCCAGCGCGTGGATCGTTGAGTAACAATTGCAGATCGCGCTTAATACTTTCCGGGTTAAGTTCTTCCTTACCAGTGTTTTGCAAGTAACTTTCCAGATTACCTTCAAAATCCAGTACCTGTTTTTGAACACGGCTTGCAACGCGGCGCGGCGCTTTGACAATGCTCCGAATCCCTTCTTGTACTTGATCGATCGCCTGATTAACTTGCTCTTCGCTCAAGTCTTGCCGCTGAGAGAGGAGTTTGACCAAAGTTTCCCGATCCACTTGAGAAAGGCGATCGCGTAGTGCCAAAGCTCCTTCTTTAGGATCGTCTAGTAACTTAGTCAAATCTTGGCTAATACCTTCTGGATTGAGTTCCTCTAAGTTGGTATTGCGGAGATATTCAGCTAAAGCACTTGTAGTTTTGTCGTACTGCTCCTTAGCTTTTTCTGCTGCTTTTTGCGGTGCTTGTAAAATGTTACTTCGTACCGCTTCAATAGAATCGAGGGTTTGATTCACCTGCTCCTCGCTGAGGTCTTGACGCTGAGAAAGCAGTTGCACCAACGTATCGCGGTCAAATTGAGATAGCCTGCTTCGTAACGCGCTTAATCCTGCTTGCGGATCTTCCAAAAGAGTTTGGAAATCGCGCTTGATCCCTTCAGGATTGAGTTCGTCTTTATTAGTATTACGCAGATACTCTTCTACCTTTTGCCGCACTTCCAAAGCTTTAGCTTTCGCCTGTTCTTGAAGTTCCTGCGCTCTATTTAAGACAGAATCACGGCTACTTTCAAGTTGAGCAACAATCTGATTTGCTTCCTCTTCGCTAATATCTTGGCGTTGTTTAAGTAGTTGCACCAAAGTATCACGGTCAAATTGTGAGAGGCGATCGCTCAACGCTTCAATGCCAGCCTCTGGATCTTCCAACAGAGTCTGGAAATTCGCTTGAATACTCTCTGGGTTGAGTTCCTCTTTACCAGTCGAGCGCAGATAATTTTCTACCCGACTGCGGAGATCTTGCGATCGCTCTTGAGCTTCAGTATTCTGCACAGAACTCAAAACTTCCATCCGAATGCCTTCAAGCTGCTCTGCAACTTCGGTAATCCTATTGGGGAGCAAATCACCACGCTGCGTCAGCTTTTGGCTGAAATACTCCTGATTTAGTTGCTCTAGTTCTCGTCGAACTTTTCCGGCATCAGCTTCTGGATCATAGATAACATCTTTGAATTCTTTCTTGATAGTTTCTCGATTCAGATGCCAAGCGTTGGAGTTAAGTAGATAATTATCTACATCTGCGCGGATGGTGCTAAAGGGAAGCGTCGGTAACTTGTCAGCAACCTGACTGCCAAGCTTATTTGCTTGTTCTGTTGCTTGATCTTTGAGCTTTTGCAACTGACCTGATACTTGTTCAGTGTCCAAACCCGGCAGTTTGTCTGTGACCTTTTGCAACTGTGCAGAAATTTTCTCAACATCTAAATCAGACAAATCCACCCTGTCTAAAACTGTGCCAAGGAGTGCGTTGAAGCCTAACTGCATTGCTCTATTCGTCAAGCTAGTGCCTTGTCCTTGTCCAATCAGCTGCTGAAGCTGTTCACCTAGCTGATTCGAGCGCAGTTCTTCTGGAGTGGCAGACTTTAAAAGATTGAGTAATTGCGCCTGCGAATCTTGTCCAGGCTTCCCTACCGTTTGTTTCCAAACGCTTTCAAGCTGGTCCGCAATGCGATTAATATCTTGTTTGGATAAATCTGTGCGACTGCTAGCTAAATCTACAAATGTCTGCCGATCAATGTTGGACAGTCCTTCACTTCCAGCAATTGCTTGTAAATCTGAGCTACTGAGTAACTTTTCAAATTGACCCCGAATTTGATCAAAATCTAGCTTTGGTAGCTGCAAGTTTCCCAAAGAATTTTGGAGAGTCTCGCTGATCTTACTAGGGTCGATGCCCGAAGTCAGTTCGCGGCGGACTGCGGCTGTAATTGCTTCGGCGGTAGACACAGCCTGAGATGAAGCAGCATTAGCGCCAAGTGCTGCCGTTGCTGTCCCCATAATTCCTTGAAAGCCAGAGGTGGCAGTGCTGACGACAGAACCAATTAAGGACCCTACCGTAGTCGAACCTACCCACACTAGCACTGAGAAGTACGTTGACCAGATCACTACGGCAATAATTGCCCCCAAAAGCGCACTTTCAACCAAGCTGAGTTTTACTGCTAGAAAACAAGCGACAAATAAAGAAATGCTGACGGTTAATAAAGTCCAAAACCCTACTGCGGTTTCAATCTTGCGAATCGTGCCGCCTAAGCTTTCGCTCTCATCATCAGAATCTGATGAACCCCCTAATGATGAAATGCCAAAGGCGACAGAGAAGTTTGTTAATAGCAATTGAAAGGCAAAAGCCATTAGCACGCCTGCAAATAAGGCAACAAAGAATTGTGGACCTGAAAAAACAAGTGCTGCTTCTTCTGGTGTCACTTCATCCACAATAATTTGGGCAATACTAAGTTGCGTACTGCATAATCTCAACATAATTTCCGCACTCTGCAACATGATATTTTCCTCATTCAAGCTTGAGTACACACTGCCAGCTTTAGAGTTGAAGCTGCCTTACTCATCAGCCTAGCTAGCAGCTACGTTGGCTTCAACTGCCATAAGTACAAGGTTTATCTTAAGTTGCGGTTAAGAGTGAAGGCTGACCAAAAGAGGAGGGGGGACAGGGGGACAAGGGGACAGGGGGACAAGGGGACAAGGGGACAAAAAAAATTGTACCGAGATTGTTGGGCTAGAGGGATAAGACATCCTTGTTTCAAAAAGAGTGGATGTATCTATGGAGTTTTCCCGCAAGTCCGCCCCATCCCCTTGTCCCCTTGTCCTCTTCTTTTGCTCCGCCTACTTGCGACCGTGAAGCCATTTAGCTGCGATCGCACCCATAGCCGCTCCTACTAGTGGGTTACTCAGGAACTTCACAATTGCTGGTTGTTCTGCTAACACGTCTCGGAAAATATCTGGGTGAGAGTGATAGGTAAAAGCAGCCAGTTTGCTAACATCATCTGCTGACATCCGATTTGGGTGATGGGTCGAAAGCCCTAATTGTCGCTCCAGATCGCGATCGCTCAGTCCTCTTTTTTTGAGTTGGTTACAGAATGCCTTGGCAACATCGTCGCGTTCATTAGGCTTAATTTGGGCGATCGCTTTTTGCAGTTCTGGTTCCATTTGCTCGGTCGGGATGCGGTCTGGATGAAAAGAGCGACCAAACAACTGACGACGTTCATCGTGCGATGAGCGCTGGGCAAAATCATCAAAATTTGCGTATTCTTGCTCCATCTTCGGAGCATCTTCCAGCGCCTCAACATCACCCCCAGCCAAGTCGTTCATGATTTGACGTTTATATTGTTCGCTACTACTCATCTTAAAGTCTCCTTATTGACAAAAAATTCGGGTTGGTGCTTCTGCAATGCCGCAGAATTATTTATACTCAATCTGTTTTGATTGAGTGTCATACAAAGCCGTCAAAATTAGTTTTTTATCAGGCGCATACATCAAAATCGTTAAGTCCTGCTTGGGAAAATTTTTGTGAAAACCTTGAGCTAATGATTTCGCTAGAGGCTTCACTTCATTGGGACGAACTTGAGGTGTAATTACAACACCTAACTTGTTGTTATCCCGCACATAAGCATCTTGAACTAGTCCCTTAGCTGTTTGGACAACCCAATTGCCAAAATCTTGTCCAGCAGCGCTATTTCCCCGTGCTAACAAGGCATAGTCTCCGGTACGACTAATTACTGGTAAATTAGTTGGTTGTTTTGCTTGCACCGTTCCACTACAAGCGGCAGTGGTTGTCAGAACTAAAATCAAGACGAAAGCAGTCAAAATTTTACGAAACTGCTGAAATAACCTCACTTCGACTTCCTCCAAAAAGCAAATTAGGTAAAAAGATATTAGGCTACCTTTCTGAATCAATTGGTTGAATCGAGAGATTAGATAACTCTTGCACAAGCGTCACGTTTTTTAAGTAGGAGCAATTCATGAATCGCTCCTACTGTTAGTCCTCAATAGCTGTGCAGACTACTTAGATCCGCTCATCTGGGAGCCGCTTAGAACCACGATCCACAACAGCACGACCTTGAGTATCAACATCTAACTCTTCTCGACGAATTGTTTCTTGTGCTTCAACCGTGCTCTGCTCTACTTCTTTTGTAACTTTGACTTCTTCACGCACAAAGGCTTCTTTATGAATGTCAGCCTGTTCTTCGTATATTTCTACGCGGGCAACTTCGCTGCTGCCGAATGCAACTTCACCAGGAGCAACTGGTCTGCCTGCATCTGTTGGAGTAACGCGCTCAATTACAACTCGCTCTTTCTCCACTGGCACTGAGACTCGTGCTGTTTCGGTTTCAACGTGCTTACCAATTGCTACTTCCCCTGATTTGACCCGTTGTTTGTTTGTGACCAGGCGTTCTTGGTACAGTTTTAAGTTTTGATGATCCTGGTCATTCATCTGATACAAAGATGCATCTTGTTGATAATCGTAGGTATCACGGTTATAAGTAGAAGGCTGATCTGCCATCGAGCCTGTCATTGAGCTAACCGAAGTAGCAGTAGTCCCAGTAGCAGGAGTACGATATACGCCTCTTACCTGCTCTTCATAGTCATAGTCTATCGTTTGAAGATTGTTGAACTCAGGTAATGTCTCTGCTTGCTTTTTAGTCATACCGATCGCATAAACGCGGTCAGCATTATGATCAATCCGGGTACGACCAACGGGGAGCAAAACTTTTTTGCCAAAAATCCAGAAGCCTAAGTCAATGACAAAATAGCGGAACTTACCTTGCTCATCTACAAGAACATCGCTAACTGTACCAATTTTCTCGTCTCCTTCTGCATAAACGCTAAGCCCTTTGATGTCGCCACCCTCAAAGGTGTCACGGTAATTTGGGTCAAAATCCTCAAGTTTTAGAAGCGCCATAGTATTTTTCCTCGAATTGTCTGCTGTAGTGAAGATTGCAAGTGCAATCACGACTAGAACTGAAGTAAGTACAACATGAGCCTTAAAAAGCAGCATCTCTAATCCTGTTTGGATTAGTAGCTTAGGTGCTACACAATCTTGGTCAAAAGCCAAACTAATTAACCTACCAAAGAACTGCACATCTTAGCCTCTTCCAGGCAAGGAGTTTTAATCTAGCCTGCTAAGGAATCAAGAGTGAGTTTTCACTACCACTGTAAGCATTCTTAGATAGGCGCTTCTTAAGCGCTAATCAATACTTTCAGTATTGTTAAGAATGTAAGGACAAGCTGAAATTGCTTGACTGTAAAGGTTTTACTCAAATAGATGTGACTAGGTTCTAGCAGTTTTGTGACCAGGTTCTAGCGATTTTGTGGCTAGGTTTTAGTATTGATTGTAAGGTTGCAAAACTTATACACAGCAAGACTTTTATGCTTATTTAGCCTACTTTCTCAAACCTTACATTGCTAAAATGGGTTATTCGCTAAACTGATAGTGATGCAGGCTGATTTGAAATAAATTGCAGTTACTAACCTGATTACTGATGCTATTGTTGCCAGCTGGCTTTGTGTATTTCCAGTTTGTCGATCAGCTTGGGTACATCCTTCTGCGAGACATTACGGTGACCAGTCTCAACTGCATCAACCCAAGATACACTTTTCCCCATTGTTGCAGCAAGAAATGCTCTAGACCAACCTTTAGCTTTTCTAGCTTCTCTGATTACAGTGCCTGTTAAGGGCTGGTGAGGCTTCTTTGTCAAATTAATTGCTGTAGTCTTGTTAGGAGTCAGGCGTTCCTCTGCTTCTGGTGGCAGATTAAAACGCCATCTAGCATTGAGCAATTCAGCCCAGAAGCCTATAGGTCTTTTATTCCCATTATTATCTGTTAACCAATCTGGACCTGTTTCAAGTTCTAGTTGCCATCCAGCTTCTTGAACTACTTTCAAGTCAGTTGCAAAATCATCAGCCAGTTGCCGTCTTAATTGCCTGTCCTGGTGCGCTATTGCTACTCTATCTGCGCCATAAGCGATCGCCATCAGGGTTTTTCCAATCAGACAGTCACAGAATCCAGGTTTTATTTGGAAGGTGAGCAAAATCAAGATTCTAGCAGCACCAGCATTTTGTTTACCGATACTAAACAGTTTTTGTACTGTTCTCTTAGTAATAATTCCCGTATGACGGTAATACTCAGATTTGTTGAGAAAGTATTTTGTCCATGCGCCAGGTTTACCTATTACTTTTAAACCGATTAATTTCCGATTACCACTCTGATCAATATTAAAGTTTGGCAGGATAGTAATGTCCCAAACTTTTTGATCGGCAACGGTAAAAGCTCCTACTTGACCATATCTAGGCCATGCAATACAGGCTAGTACCTGGGCTGGTTGCCGTAAAAGGTCATACAAAATTTGCAGCTGCTCATGTTTGCATAGATGAATCTCTGCGTTTAACAAGACCTGTATATTCCAGTAATTGCTTATCATCAATAATGAATTCGCCTTCCCAAGGTGTACTAAGGTTTGCTACCTTTGCACAATAGATTAGGTGGATAGCACCCGCTCTAGGATCAAATTGGTTGATAACAGCCAAAGCTGCTTCTTCAGCTAAAGTTTCTGCATCTGGGTTTTCTGGATTGTCTGTTACGTAGTAATTAATTTTCCTTTACCACCTTGGACTTGTTTTTCGTAACTCAATGTGCTATTGGAGTCAGCTTTCCAGGGCAAATCCTTTTTTGAGATAAAACTTCAGCAACACCACGCAGAACTAGCGACAAAGCAGCAACATTAGTCTTACCGTCGGGAAACAAAGAGGCTTTCTTAAATTGTCGAGTTTTTATTGGGACACGCTTTCCCTGGAAATGTAGCAATAACTTCTGAGCAATAGTCTCAACTATGCCTTGATTCCGAATTTGCTCTTGCTGCTTCTGAGGTTGAGCAGTTGATTCTGCAAGAGTTTCTTCATCACTGAGACAACTATCACTTGAGTCGACCTACGGGAAAGAGATTTTTTTACTATTTGCTGAAATAGAGACCAAAGTTTGCTGCGTAATGCTTGTGCTAACAATTTCATTTGTCTATAAATACGCCTACTAAATTTAATTTCTAAGTATAAGACGTAACAATTTCCTATCAAAGTTTCTATTTTCTCAAGTAAGCATTTTTATGTTAAAGATGTACAGTATCAAAATACTGTTTACCAAAGCATCCATCTCAGGTTTGAAAGCAGTACAAGTAGTACAAGTTAACGTCAAAACAAAATGAATATTGTTTTTAAATAAATGACATTACCCAGTAGTAATACACCTAGTAAATTTACATTAACTTATTGATAGTTATATTTCACTTGATTCTGCTAACATCGCAAAATCAATTATAAAATTGATGCTACCTAAATGCTGCTTAACATTTAAGTTTCAATACTTTACACTGAAATAATTTATGCTGCTTATAGCTAAGACGCAAACAAGTATGCCTATATGCCAAATTTTATATGGTCTTTACGCCGAGCAAAATCTAGTTTAAAAGTAATAATTTTTGCACTTGGAATTTATCAATGTGCTAAAAAAAATGTATTTTCAATTTCCTCTCGTACTGCATAAGTTATATAGCAAGAGCTTTTGAAGGAGCATTTTAGATTATGTAAGCTTAACTACAGTTGCGCTGCCATTTTTGTCACGGTGAAGACGTTAGACTTAGAAACTGACTAGTGACTACTAAAGGTAACTTTACAAACTCCTTCCCTTCTGTAGAACTCTCGTTCAGCCACTTTTTATTAGACACACAACATTTGGAACAGCAAAGCTACTTAAATTAGCGGTTAAGAGCTTTATTTAGTTAAAAGTAGCTGATTTAAGACAAACGCTAGAGCCGCGCTACCAGAGGAACAGTTAAATTATCAATGCCAAATTTGGAGAATGCTTCTAAGCTGGTAGCAACTAAGGCAACCGCTAGCGACACTACCCAGGTTTGCCAGATATTACCTTGGACTCCTAGAAAAATTAAGCTGCTAACAATGTAGCTAACCAAAGCCATTGTCAGAGAACCTTCCCAACTTTTGTTCATTCCCCAAAGTTGGTAGAGATGTTGCCAAATCGCTGACCTATCAGCGCTGCAAAACCATCCCCCAAGTCATTACCAAAACCCCTAAAACCGCATAATGAGGTTGTGACAACCAGAACCAGGTAATCAAAAGACCAATACTAACAGCGTAGAAGAATGTCCCCAGGCTTGACGACCGACACTATTAATACCAGGCAAAATAGGTAATTTATAAGACAATAAGGTGACAGCACTCTTAAAATTGAAGCAGTAATGCCTACCCAAGCGGGTATATGTAGCCACCAGGCAAGCAAAATTACATTGCCAGTGCCAATATGAACCACTTTTCGTCTAATTTCTGAGTTGGCAGATGTATAGCGATTGATTGTAGCTGCCACTAGCGAAACTGCACCTAGCCAAGCTGAGGCGATCGCAATTTGGAGCCAAATATCTGGGATTAATTCTAACCAATACACGTTAAACAAGGGTTTGATTTAAGCTGATAAAACCTTATTAATAACTCTAGCTATATTTAGTTGCACAAGATGAAAAAATTAGTAATTTGGCTAATTCAAGGCTACCGAGTTTTGTCACAACTTACACCCCTACCTGTCGCTTTCATCCTACCTGCTCTCAGTACGCACTGGAGGCAATAGAACGATTTGGACTGTGGGCGGCAGTGCTCTAGCAATTCGACGAGTGCTACGCTGCCATCCCTTGCATCCTGGCGGTTACGATCCAGTGCCTACCGAAATTCGGCGCTGAGGGTAACTGGCTTCTAAATATGTAGTAATGATACTAGCGATTTTGGATTCAGCCCTAAGACTGGATTTTAGGAAGTAGACAAACGAAACCTAATGAGTGCAGGTTAAGACTGCGCTATGACTCTTAGTTTGCATAGGTGAACTTGTATGTAGTCCACGAATTACATTTGCTTAGGATTTACGTTTAAGCATTAAGGTACAGTTTTTGTTGTCCATGTGTACGATGGCTTACGAGGAGCACTGCGGGTTACTGGTTTAGGAGCGCTACGGCGAGTTACTGGTCTAGGAGCACTGCGGACTATCCGTCTAGGAGCGCTACGGCGAGTTACTGGTCTAGGAGCACTGCGGACTACGCGTCTAGGAGCACTAGTGGTTACTGGTTTAGGAGCACTGCGGACTATCCGTCTAGAGCACTGCGGGTTACTGGTTTAGGAGCACTGCGGACTACGCGTCTAGGAGCGCTACGGGTTACTGGTTTAGGAGCACTGCGGACTACGCGTCTAGGAGCACTATTGGTTACTGGAGTGGCAGAAAGTGTTGACCTCGTGCTGGCACGTCTTATTCGAGTCGTAACAGGTTTAGACGCGGCAATTTTGGCTTCTGCTTTCTGAGTTATAGGCTTTATCTTCTCTTGCCAATAAGGAGTGTCTGTAACTTTTTTTGCTTCAGTTATGGCATTCTGCCACTGACCTTTATCAAGTGCAATATTCGCTGATTTTAAGTAAAAATTATTCTTTTCCCACTCTCCATTCCACTGCTTAATTGCCCCTTGAGCCTTTTGGTAAACAAGGCTAGTTTTAGGAATAGCTGAAGCTATAGCGATCGCATCATTTAGCTTACCTAACTGATATGTATTCGTCGCTATTTTAAGGATACTGTCAGACCACTGCTCAATCAGCTGTTGAGCGTCTTGATATAAAGCACCACCCTGGGAATTTTGCTAGCCTCAATAATTGCCGGAGAGAACTTACGTTCTGCTGCAAATGTCTTAGCTTGGGCAAGTTGACACTCACACCAGCAGAGACTGAGCATCAGTGTAGAAGAATGAATGACGCGGGACTGTTGGAGCCTGAGTCACGCACTCTTTATATTTTCCTTCTGCTTTTAGATTTTCAATTCGCTCTAGAGTCTTCGATATACTTGGACGAGGTTGCCAGTAAAGGACGTAACCAGCTACCAAACTTACAAGAACCGCAAGTAATTCCTGCTCCCATCTGCAATTGCTTATGGGTTATAGGAACAGAATATTTCGGCTTTCCTTTTACCAATGGTGGCGCTTCTTTAGCTTGGACTAGGTCATGATTTAAGTCTGAGGCTATTGTTTCTATTTGCGAGGCTGTGGGTTGAGTGCTAACACTGGGTGCAGTTGGCAGGTGCAAGGGTTGAGAATAGATAGCAGTCGCAGTTGCCTGTGCAAGTGGGATATCTAAGCGATTTGTAACAACAGCTGGAATAATGGTTGGATCAGGCAGTGGTTCTTGAGAGAACGGCGATAAGAAGACTGGAATTTGAGGCGGAGCAGAATTTACCGGGGGTAGGTGAGTATTACTTATGTACTCAAGCGCTTGTGAAACCTCTGCCACAGTTTGGAAACGATCTTTAAAGTGATAATGCACCATCTTTGTCAGAACAGAAGCTAGCGCATCGCTGACGTGCGCCCGATGTTGCCAGAGAATTTCCCCACTATCAACATCCTCCTCAAAGTGCATTGGATTCAGCCCTATCAACGCCTGAATTCCAATGATACCCAAGGCATAAATATCACTGTTAGGGCGTGGTCTACCTCGCCCCTGTTCCGTGGGCATATAGCCTGGTGTACCAATACCAATAGTGGCAGATATGCTAGTCGCAAACGTTGATGTCTGCCCTAATTCTGTTATCACTTGTGTCCAGGCTTGCTTGACTGAACCAAAGTCAACTAAGACTAATTTACTATCTTAGTGCGCTTGATGAGATTGTTAGGCTTGATATCTCGATGGATAACTCCGTTACCGTGAACAAATTCTAAGATGCCCAACACTTCTTGCAGGAATCCACAGACTTGACTTTCAGTCCAGATCTGACCAGGTTGCAATTCAGCACTGAGCGAATGTCCTTCAATGAAATCTTGCACCAAGAAAAACTCTTGGTCTTCTTCAAAGTAAGCTAACAGCCTGGGAATCTGGTCGTGATTCCCTAGCTTTTCTAGAGTTTCTGCTTCAGACTGAAACAAACGTCTAGCACTCTCTAGAAAGTTAGAGTTACTACTAGCGGGTTTAAGGTGTTTCACAACACATTTAGGGCTGCCTGGTCGATGGATGTCTTCAGCAGCGTAGGTTTGACCAAAGCCACCAATACCTAAGATTCTGACAACTTGGTAACGTCCGCCTAGCAATTTGCCGATCATTGGCTGACTCTCCAAAAAAGTTGAATCATGTTAGGAAAAGTTAATTTTTTCAGTGGCTCCTGTTGATTGAAATACATGAGACTGAGACATCTAGATAAATTGAAGGAGCGCTGAGTAATCTTAATGCTTTGGGATGAGGCTTTAGGGATTGAGACACTGGCTCATTTTAACAATGCTCAAAAAAAGTGATTCGGGCTAAGGCAAGATCCAAAAATGTCTAATGCATCAACAGTTAGATAAAAGTAAAAGTATCAAATTGAGTATTTTGGGAATCTGTTGTATTAGTTGACATTTTTACTAAAACATCTAAATGCTTAACACCGATTCTGACATAGAATAGGAGCAGTTTTAGCCAGTGACAGAGTTAATTAGCTGCTAAATGTTATGAGTTAGGATGCTAATTATTATGGTAGCTCAACTCCTTGTTACAGAATGTCAGTCAGAATGCTGATGTCTAGATTCTTTAAAGGGGTTGCCGGGTTTGCTGTGCGGGTATTCTAGAGTCATAGTGGGCTTATGTCAATTAGTAAACTATCAATATCAACAGCTATAGCGCACTTAAAGAAATTGTTCTCAGCGCTCTTATCCCCTTGCTAAATGTTTTTGCCATTCCTTTATCTATTCCTACTCCACAGGAGATAGCACAACTGCCAAGCCAAAGTCTTAAGCAGGAGCAAGTTAAAGCTGCATCTTGGACAGGAAAACTGACTGTTGATACAATCAGCGGTGGTCATTCACAGGCAGTTTACGCCGTTGCCCTTAGCCCGGATGCTCAGAATTTTGCCAGTGGCAGTGGAGACAGAACTATCAAGGTTTGGAGTTTAAGCGCTAGGAAACTCGTTCATACTTTTAGAGGACATTTAAACCGCGTTACTTCCGTCGCTTTTAGCCCAGATGGTCAAGTTATCGCTAGTGGTAGTGGAGACAAAACTGTTAAATTGTGGGATTTGAGAACTAGGAAACTCATTCGTAACCTTCCAGGACATAAAGACTGGGTTAGTTCTGTCGCCTTTAGCCCAGATGGTCAAATTCTTGCTAGTGGTAGTGGAGATGGGACAGTTAAATTATGGGACTGGAGAACTGGAAAACTTATCCGCACCCTCTCAGGGCAAGGGGGAGTTACAGCTTTAGCCGTAAGTCCTGATAGTAAGACTCTAGCAAGTGGCAGCTTTGACAGAACGGTAACTCTATGGAATTTGAGCAATGGTAAATTGCGCCGCACTCTTACTGGACATTTAAGACCAGTTTACGCTGTTGCCTTTAGCCCAGATGGTAAGGCGATCGCCAGTGGCAGCAACAGTGGAGAAATCAAACTTTGGAATGCATCAACAGGTGAACTGCGCCACAGTGAGTCTCAGCATTCAGCGGAGGTAACATCTATTGCCTTTAGCTCAGATGGTGAAACTTTTGCTAGCGCCAGTGAGGACAAAACAATCAAGCTATGGAATTCGGACAGTGGAGAATTGTTCCGCACTCTTAAGGATCATGCCCAAGGAGTTATGTGCGTCACTTTTAGCCGTAATAGTCAAATCTTTATTAGTGGTAGTAGAGACAGAACAATTAAGATTTGGCGCGTAGCTCCCTATTATCCTGTACCTGCCACCTAGTAAAGTGCCAGAGATGAAACCCTACCAAAAAATCCCAATTTTAGATTGTGGAGAGCCACTTGTACCGATTCCCTTAGAAAGGTTTGCGGTATTGCCCCACGTATATCAACAATTAGGTGCGCCTTATGCAGAGCGATCGCCTTATCATCTCCGTCAAAGCGTCCTTGACAGTTTAGTTCAAGCTCAAGTGGAGTTACAAAAACACTACCCCAGCTGGCGGATTCAAATATTTGATGCTTATCGCCCGGTAGCAGTTCAGCAGTTTATGGTGGACTATACTTTTGCTGAAGTTGTTCAGGCTGCTGGACTCACCTCAACTGAATTAACCGCAGCACAGCAAAGATTTTTTTGGGAACAAGTTTATCAAATTTGGGCTGTACCTAGCTTGGACGCTACCTGTCCACCGCCTCATAGTACAGGTGGCGCTGTGGATATTACGCTGTTAGACGATAGGAATACGGTTGATATGGGTTCTGCAATTGATGAACTATCGCCGCGATCGCATCCTGATTATTTTGCCAACAGCACCAATCTAGTCGAACAACAATATAATTTTCACCGTCAGTTGTTGTACGAGGTAATGCGTTCCTCCGGCTTTCAGCGCCATCCGGGAGAGTGGTGGCATTTCTGCCTGGGTGATCAAATGTGGGCTTGGTTATCGAATCAGGCAGAGCCAACTAAGTTTGTTGTAGCACGCTATGGTCGAATGGCACTAAGTTAAGGAAAAGCGTTAGTAGCTAGATACTGGCGAGTTCCTTGGATAGATAATCGTAGTGGGTCAATGGAGATGCTCAAGTTGGTCATTCACCTGTTGCTGTATCTGAGCTTCAAGACCAAACCCATTCCTATTACCATCATTCCACTTTTGAGCAACGCCATCTTTCAGTAAGCGCTCAAACTCCTGTTTGACAATCCCATAACATTCACAACAAGCGGCTTCTAAACTCCTGCGATCGCAGATAGTCATTTTGCCACGACTGTAGCGGATTAGTCCCGCCTGTTGCAGAGTAATAGCAACCCCACTCACAGTTGGACGTTGCACACCCAGCATTTGGGCGAGGAACTCTTGGTTAAGCTCAAAATAGTCTGACTTTACGCGGTCATGGCATATTAGCAACCAGCGGCAGCAGCGTTGTTTTACCGAGTGCAGAGAGTTGCAGGCGACCGATTGCGAGATTGAAGTCATCAACGCTAGTGTGTAGCGCAGCAGCAGGTTGTGAAGGGTACTATCAGGCGTGACCTCACGTTTGAATATATCCGCCTTCATCCGCACGGCATCCCCAGCGACTTGTACAATAGCCTGACCTACCATCTCATCACCTCCCAGCAATACAGGGATACCGACCATGCCTTCATTACCCACCGTCGCCGCTTCTACTATCCCGCCGTTTTTGGTGACGTTGACAAGCGAAATAATGCCATCGGTAGGAAAATAGACATACTCAATCAGTTGGTTGGGCGCGTAGATACTTTGCTTCAAAGGTAAATATACAAACTACAGATTCGGCAGGAGGCGTGCGTATTCTAATTTAGATAATGCGGATAAAATTTTGTTTTGCATCCGATGCATGACACTCTTGAGACATTGGTGCTATCCGTCATGATTAGCTGTGGCTGAATATGACGGATAGTTCTATAGGTACACTTATAGTAATTTGACCGCGTTGGTAGTCGATTAGCCCCGACCTTTGAAGCGTAGCGGCAACTTCACTCACACTAGCGCGGCGTACACCCAGCATATAGGAGAGGAATTCATGAGTGAGGGGAAAAGAGCCTAACTCCACGCGGTCCTGAGTCATCAACAGCCAACGGCAGCATCGCTGTTCTACCGAGTGCAAACGGTTACAGGCAGCCGTTTGAGAGATTTGGTTCATCAGCGTTTGCATATAGCGTAGCAGCAGGGTATGCAGTGGGCAACCCCAGTAGACTTCAGCTTTAAACACATCTGCCTTCATTCGCAGACCATCGCCAGGAACCTGCACAATAACTTGAAGCGGAATTTGAGTCGTTCCCAACAATAGGGGAACGCCAATCATTCCTTCTTTACCTACCGTGGCTGCTTCGATGGTTTGACCATCTTGCATCAGGTTGAGCATAGAGGAGGCACCACTGTTGATGAAATAGGCGTAGTCAATCGGTGCGTTGGGTTCGTAAAGGACTTGCTTCAAAGACAGAGAGACTGGTTCTAGATTAGGCAGGAGACGTTCATACTCCTGTTGTGGCAAAGCAGATAGAAGGTGATTACTAACCGAATTACGGGTACTTGAATATGCAGACATAAGGAGCCTCATTGAACTGGTGTCGCTAAAAGCAGACAACCAACGGCATCGGTGAGGACTCCTGTCGCCAGATGAATTTTTTAGTTAAAAGCTTATGTAAGCTTTCTTACATAATAGCACCCTTAATTGAGAATTGTCTGCACGCTAACGTATAGAGGCGTTTTACTTACAACCCTTTAAGCATATTCAGTATGAATAATTAGTTATTGTGGACGCTTGACAAAGAATAAAAAAGGTACGTTAGCGGACAGACGAATACTTGTTAAGAGCGTTATTGTTAGCCAAAGATAAGCAATGCAAAAAAGTTAGTCAGAGCATTGAGGAGGGTAGTCATTATGCAGGATATTCAAACCAAAGGTATTCCGCAGCAAACTAAAGTCTTGATTGAGAAACTCTTGTTAGGAAGGTTTGCTTTGGCTGAGGTGGCTAAGGTAACAGGCATCTCAGAGCAATTGCTACAAAATCATCTCAATGCCAATTCTACTTTTGAGAATTAAAAATTGTTTTCTTAAAGCTAAAACAAGGGCAAATTATCCATTCGCCCTTGCTAATTTTGTTTTTTGGCAAATAAGTAATAACAGTACGCTGACGAACAGACAAAAGGCATAAGTGACTATACTTATGCCTTGAAAAGCAAACTAACGCCACAAAAAACAGAAACTTTAACCTGCGTTGTCTAACTGAATAGATGTTATTAAATAAATGCCCCATCTTTATAAAAATGGTTAAAGGTTTTTGCTCAAAACTATTTGACAGAAGCTAGGACTTCCGTAAGGGCAAAAGATTAATAAACAAGAAATTAATGAACTACACATTTGCTTAAATGTTTAACTTTTCCGGGTAATTATTGTAGCAAATCTCCCTCTTAAGAAAGTGACCAAGTAATTCTAAAGATAGAAAATAAGCAGATTTCATTAGAAGTAATATTAAATCATCAATCCCTATCTTAAAAGCATAGGAGCAGTTAGCCATCAGCCAACTCATAGGCAAGAGTTTTTACCGTTGGAATTTTAGCCTCTGACTTTCAACACTTATTAAGGTTAGCGATGTCCATTAATAACTCAACTACTATGGATATGCAAAAGCGCGATCGCTTCGAGTTACTAAATGCTTACCTTGATGGCGAAGTGACTGCTGCTGAAGGGCGGCAAATAGAGGACTGGTTGGCAACCGATTTCGGAACCCAGCGCTTGTATGCGCGAGTATTGGAGCTACGCCAGAAGTGGCAGATAATGTCACCACTAGCACAGCAACCAATAGCAAGCGAAGTTGAGCAAATGTTCTTATGTAGGAAAACAAAACCTAAGAGGGCTGTGCTTTGGACGGCTACGGTTCTGGCGGCTGTGTTGCTTGGCGCTTGGTCGGGTGTCCTCGATCGGTAGAGCACACGGCTGAACTCCAGTGACATGACGTG
>JAUJND010000006.1 GCA_030446505.1 Chroococcidiopsidaceae cyanobacterium YX2bin18
TGATGTAGATGTAGCGCAAGGGCTGGAGCGCTTGGAATCGGTTTTAGCTAATCCTCAAGCCAATGAAGTAGCAGGAGAACTGCGAGCACAAGCAGAAGTATTTGCTGGACTCGCTGAATTATTGAACTTACCTGGATTTGGAGCGATCGCCGCTTCTGCTCTGGCTGCTCTTGAAGCTCACCCCGCAAAATCCATCGAAATTACTCAAATTGCCTTGGCTGATTTTCAGCTAGCACGACTGGCGGTCATTGCTGGCGATCGTATTCAAGGAGGTACTCCCTCTACAGCTTTATTAAATTTTACCAGTCTCTCTACTGCGCCAACCTCTGCTACAGTTACGCCAGAATCTGAAGTAGTATTTGATCAGGCAATATCTATCGCAAGTAACGTTGCCACAAGTCCTGTTACCGATGAGTTTAGTTTCCTTCCCTCTCTAGATAACGTTTTCGGCGACTTGCCCCTAGGTTCTGTGTCCGATGAGATTAGCCCCTCTCTGGATAACGTTTTTGGCGACTTTAATCTAAGTGAGCAGAACAATAATCAAGAAGTTGAGCAAATTTTTAGTGCAGAGCTTGACGATGAGCAATTCAGTGTCCCTTCTTTGGATGACTTGTTTGGCGATGCTCTAGACCAAAGCCCAGCAATCCATGCCATACCAAAGAAACTCGATTCAGACAGAATTAAAACTGTTTATACCCCAGAAAGTATCCAAGAATTAGTTGCATCAGTTGAGCAATCATTTGATAGTTTGCCATCTATCCAAGATATTACATCTGACAACTCAACGGCTATAGTTCCCGCTCCAATTAGTGTTCCTACCGTAGCACCAGCTATATCCACCCCGCCGCAAAAACTTGAAGCTACTGCAATACCTGCTACGCCTACCGTTAATCTTTCTGTTCGAGTTGATCTAGAGCGGTTACAACGGATGAATAATTTGGTGGGCGAACTCTCGATCAATCGAAATGGTCTTGCTCTCCAAAACGAACAGTTGCAGACAACTGTGCAAGAACTGCTACGCCGATTTGGTAAATTTCAGCAGATGGGTCAACAGCTACGTACTCTTTCAGACCAAATGCTGGTAGCTCCAGACCGCTACGGTGCTATGGCTCATCAACCAAATAATCAAACAAAAAAGCTTGCCCCCAACGATCTAAGAGATTTGCCTTTACAAGGAGGATTTCCTCAAACTGACTTTGACTCCTTAGAGATGGACAGCTACGGAGAACTACACTCTCTACTGCAAGGAACCCTAGAAGAAATTGTGCAACTCGAAGAGACAGTAGGTGATGTTGTACTGTTTGCTGGACAGTCAAATCAGACTCTAGAAGTACAACGTCAAAGGATGAACCACCTGCGCGATGAATTAATGTGGGCAAGAATGCTACCTCTGGGCGAAGTGCTTAACCGCTTTCCGCGGATGTTGCGTGATTTATCTAACTCATATGAAAAGCCAGTTGAGCTTAAACTTACTGGTACTGGAGTTTTAGTTGATAAAGCAGCTTTAGAAAAACTCTACGATCCTCTGCTGCACTTAGTCCGAAATGCTTTTGATCATGGAATAGAACAGGCGGATGTGCGCCATAAGCAAGGAAAATCGGAGCAAGGCAGAATTGAAATTCGGGCATACCACCAGGGAAGTCAAACGATCATTGAGGTACGAGATGATGGTCAAGGGCTGAATTTAGAGCGAATCCGGAGCAAAGCAATAGACATGGGGTTTGTGAGCGCTGAACAACTAGCCGGGGCTTCCACAAATCGCCTCTCAGAGTTGCTATTTGAGCCAGGGTTTTCAACTGCAAGCCAAGTGAGCGAACTTTCTGGTCGTGGTGTGGGACTTGATGTAGTGCGCTCTCAAATGCGATCGCTCAAGGGTAATGTTAGTGTTAATTTTGAGCCTGGGAAGGGTACTACCTTTACCTTGCGTATTCCCTTAACTTTGACGATCGCTAAGTTACTCGTTGGGTTTGTCGGTACTACTGCCTTTGCTTTGCCTTCAGATAGCATTGAAGAAATTTTGATTCCTCAAGCCGAGCAGCTCAAGTACTCTGGAGGACAAAGATTTTTGCAGTGGCAAGATCAAATTATTCCTACCTATCACTTATCCGAACTACTTAACTACGCCTGTCCTTTACCAGAGACGATTCCCAGTCAAGCTTTAGAAGTAGTTCCCTCACCAGAGGACTGGGCGCCACCTATGTTGTTGCTCAGTCAGGATGATCAGATTTTAGCAATAGAAATTGACCGCTTGGTTAGTGAGCAAGAACTGGTGATTAAACCTTTTGGAGAAGTAATCGCGCCTCCGAGTTATATCTATGGCTGTACCATTTTGGGCGACGGCAGTTTGATTCCGGTTATTGATGGCGCAAGTTTGATCAAGTTCTGCTTGGGTCAAACTAAGACAATAATCTCCGCTACTACTGTGTCTAAATTGCCAATGAATGAAGGGTCATTTAAGCCCAAGATTGCTCCGGTGTCAGTTAAAACAGCTATAACTCCGACAATTCTTGTGGTAGATGATTCGATTACCGTGCGGCAAACCTTAGCCCTCACCCTCCAAAAAGCAAGTTACCGAGTTTTGCAAGCAGGGGATGGTCGTGAGGCGATTGAGCAGTTACAGAAAAATTCCACAATTCAGCTAGTGGTTTGTGACGTTGAAATGCCGAATATGAATGGCTTTGAGTTTCTCAGCCATCGTCGTCAAGACCCGCTGATGTTAAAAATTCCTACTGTTATGCTCACTTCTCGTAGCAGCGATAAACATCGGCAGTTGGCGAAGCACTTAGGAGCTAACGCCTACTTCACCAAACCATACATTGAGCAAGAATTTATAACTGCAATTAAAGCCACTATCACGCAGAGTAAGTCTGCGGCAGCGCCCGCCCTTTCCCACGCTCCATAATTACGGCTTAACTACAAAAGAAGCAATTTTTTAGCATGAATAATACCCTAATCAAAGCAAAATCGAATTCTAACCAGTCCAATAGCCGTGATGCTGGAGCATTCCTGAAAGTAGTTGTCTTTAGTATTGGTAACTTGAATTTGGCTTTACGGATTGAGACTGTCTACAAAGTGCTGAATCAGACTCCGGTTTATGGTATCGGATCTAGCGGTGTAGGAATTGCCAATGTCGGCGATCGCGATGTCACCGTTGTAGATCTGCATCGACAGTTATTCCAGTCAAGCAACATCAACGAAGGAGTTAACAAAGGTTATCTCCTGATCATCCAAAACAAAGAAGGTGAACTTTATGGCATTCCAGTTGCCGGAGTCCCAGCTTTGCTGGAGATGCCTTTAGCCAATATTCGAGTTTTGCCTCAGTCCTACCGCCATGCTGATGTATTTGGGTTTGCTACTCACGTCTGTCATATTCCACAAGCAGAAGCGCTGACAATATTTCTGCTGGATGTCGATCAAATGCTGCTAGCTCCCTGATTTTTCGACGCTATTCCAAAAATCCTGCGGACAAACCGTTGGATAATGGAATTAAGAATCCTGGGCGTGGATGTATGACTGACGAGCGTACTCAAGTTTTAGCTGCCAACGCAGCTTTTTATCGAGCTTTTGAGAAAAAGGACATTTCAGCAATGAGTGTCGTTTGGTCGCAGGGTACTGGCAGTCTTTGTATTCATCCCGGACGCAATGTATTAAAGGGCTGGAAGGCAATTCATGACTCTTGGGAGCAGATATTTAACAACACCAACTACATTGAGATTGAAACAGAGATTATTGCAACAGAAGTTCGCAACAATATTGCTTATGTTGTCCTTGGAGAAAATTTGCTTCAAGTAGTCCGTGGCAGGCGAGTCCAGGCACAATCAATGGCTACAAATATTTTTGAGCGCATGGGATCTTCGTGGTATTTAGTTAATCACCACGGTAGCCCCTTAATAAGATAACTCAAGGGTTACGGTGTTCAACACTTCGCCAAGGGTCGTAAATGTTCACAATAGTAAGTAACAGCGACCTAAAACGATTTATGATTGCAAACACTACGATTACTGATAACCCGTTGCTAATTGGCAAAGGGCTACCCCCGTTTGAGGCGATCGCGCCTGAACATATTGTGCCAGCGATGACACAATTGCTAGGGGAACTAGATGCGGAACTTGCCAAACTTGAAGTTAATATCCAACCAACTTGGAGTGGCTTAGTAGAGCCGCTAGACCGCTTAGTAGAGCGTCTGCAATGGAGTTGGGGTATAGTAGGGCATTTGATGGGTGTTAAGAATAGCCCAGAACTGCGAGAAGCCTATGAAACTGTGCAGCCTAATGTAGTGCAGTTCTTCAATAAACTGAACCAAAGTCAAGCAATATATCAGGCTTTTAAAGCGCTACGGGCAAGTGATAACTGGGAGAGCCTAGAATCAGCCCAACAGCGAATTGTGGAAGCAGCAATTAAAGATGCCGAGCTTTCGGGTATAGGTTTAGCGGGTGAGAAACGCGATCGCTTCAATGGTATCCAGCTAGAGTTAGCAGAACTTACCACCAAGTTTGGCAACCACGTTTTAGACGCTACAAAAGCTTTTAGCCTGACTTTAAGGGATAAAAATCAAATTGACGGCTTACCTCCTAGTTTAACTAGTCTAGCTGCCTCCTCTGCCCGCGCTGCTGGAGAGGAGAACGCTACTGCTGAGGATGGCCCCTGGAGGATTACTTTAGACTTCCCCAGTTTTGGTCCTTTTATGCAGCACAGCACTCGTAGGGATTTGCGAGAGAAACTCTATAAAGCATTTATCAGTCGTGCTGCAAGTGGTGAATTGGATAATAACCCAATAATCAAACGCATTTTACAGCTACGTCAGGAAAAAGCTCAACTGCTGGGCTTTGATAGTTATGCGGAACTAAGTCTAGCTAGTAAAATGGCTCCTAATGTTGCAGCGGTAGAAGCTCTTTTGGAGGAACTGCGTCGCGTCAGTTATGATGCTGCTGCTAAGGAATTCGAGGAACTAAAAGTATTTGCTGCTAGCAAAGGAGCGCCTGAAAGCAGCGATTTGAAACACTGGGATATCAGCTTTTGGTCAGAGCGCCAGCGGGAAGAAAAGTTTGACTTTAGCGCTGAAGAGTTGCGCCCTTATTTTTCACTGCCGCAAGTGCTAGATGGGTTGTTTGCTCTAGTGAAACGCCTGTTTGATGCCACAATAACTGCTGCTGATGGACAAGCTCCTGTATGGCATGAAGACGTGCGTTATTTCCAAGTTACTGATGAGACGGGTGAAGTAATCGCCTACTTCTATCTAGATCCCTACAGTCGCCCAGCTGAAAAGCGCGGCGGTGCTTGGATGAATGATTGCATAGGTCGTGCCAAAATTAATGAAGAAAATGGTACGGCTACCATCCGCAAACCAGTCGCGTATTTAGTGTGTAATCAAACCCCACCTGTAGATGGTAAGCCTAGCTTAATGACTTTCGGCGAAGTGGAGACTCTATTCCACGAGTTTGGTCATGGTTTGCAACATATGCTGACTAAGGTAGACTACGCTGGGGCGGCAGGCATCAATAATGTGGAGTGGGACGCGGTGGAAAACTGCCCAGTCAGTTCATGGAAAACTGGTGCTATCACCGAGAAACCTTACTGGGTATGGCGAAACATTATCAAACAGGTGAATCTCTACCAGAGCATTATTACCAAAAGCTTTTGGCTGCACGCAATTACATGAGCGGTACCACTATGCTGCGGCAACTACACTTTAGCCTTGTTGACATCGAACTGCACCACCGCTATCAACCTGGTGGACATGAAAGGATAGCCGACGTGCGTAACCGCATTGCCAAAACAACCACAATTTTGCCAACCCTACCAGAAGATGCCTTCTTGTGTTCTTTTGGACATATTTTCGCTGGAGGCTATGCCGCAGGCTATTACAGCTACAAATGGGCTGAAGTCCTCAGTGCTGATGCTTTTGCTGCTTTTGAAGAAGCTGGACTAGATTCAGATTCAATGGCTACCACAGGTAAGCGCTTCCGTGATACGGTATTGGCTTTGGGCGGTAGCAAGCAACCGATGGAGGTGTTCAAATCCTTCCGGGGTCGGGAACCTAGTACTGCGCCTTTGCTCAAACACAGCGGCTTGGCTGCTTGAAGGGTATTGACACTCCCGATATCTTCCGAGGGAGTGTCAAGCTTATGGAACATTACTTTATCTAAAATTTGAATAACATGATTGCTAAAGAGTCGTTTGTTGATTTGACCATAAGTGTGATCGCCCTTGTTCCTACTTCAGTGACAATACCAACGGTTAAAATTTGATGTTAGGCGCGTAAAGTTCCAGAAGTAATTGCAATAAGTGACATCAGAATTAATGTCTACTCAAAAATCAACTAATTTAACTATTGAAGAAGCCCAAAAAGTCCTGAAGAATTTTAGCTGCCTAGAAACCAACACTGTAACATCAGCAGAAAAAGCTCTGATTCGTGAGGCTTTATTGCTAATTACTAGTTGTTCTGACTACCAAATATTAGGAATATGTGCTGATACAACTGCTCAAGGTTTATTAGCTCTAAAAACTTATGCAGCAGCTTTGGGCTATGAAGCTAAACTCGACTTAACTCCAGTTGCAGGCTCAGTTTATATAAAATTCAATCCTCAGACAGGATTATGTTATCTTGATTCCTACTCAGGAAAGCATCGCGGCGTACTGGTGTCCTGCCAATCCTCACAATACGACTCAATAAATGAAATGTACGGTCATTTACCAATAGATTTATTTGAACCAAGCGAATAACTACTTTAATATTTGAACTTAAAATTTCTGATAGATCTACGACGGCTCGATAAATAGGGCTTGCAGAGTCACGCATATGGGCAAGTACCGATATATTTTATTTTACAAACCTTACGGTGTATTGAGCCAGTTCACAGATAACACTGGTGAACAACGGTATACGCTTAAAAAATACATTTCAGTTCCTGGGGTTTATCCAGTTGGACGTTTGGACTGGGACAGTGAAGGGTTACTGCTATTGACAAATCACGGGCAACTGCAACATCGACTCTGTGATCCTCGATTTCAACATCCCCGGACGTACTTGGTACAAGTTGAACGGATTCCAGACGCAGATGCTTTAAGACAGCTACAAGAAGGTGTAATAATTGATAATTACCGGACTCGGCAAACATTGGTGCAGCTGTTGAATGCTGAACCGCACTTACCTCCCCGCGATCCCCCAATTCGGTTTCGGAAAACGGTACCTACAGCATGGCTAGAAATGACACTTACTGAAGGTCGAAACCGTCAAATACGGCGGATGACAGCTAAGGTAGGTTATCCGACTTTGCGGTTGGTGAGAGTGGCGATCGCGGAACTTAGTTTAGCTAATCTTCAACTTGGTCAGTGGCGCGACCTTGCCCCAGAAGAACTAAACTCCCTTTTAAAACTGGTGCTCCAAGGACACCCGAAGCAATAAATATGCGGCTAGACTGGACAAAAAGCAATTTGAAAGATCGTGTTGCCTGCCGGAGATATTCGCGCTTTATCTAGCTGCAAGCATAATTCGTTTAGCTTTTATTAAGCAGTGGAGAAGGAATTGTGGCAATTTGGATATTGCACTTACCTACGGTGGTAGTGACTAAAAGTGTTTCAGAACGGGAATGTGAGGAAGTTCTACTATGCTGATTTGCCCCCAGTGTCAGTTTGAAAACCCAAACAGCAACAAGTTCTGTCAAAACTGTGGTGCCTCACTAACCTCCAAGGTCTGTCTTGAGTGTAAAACCAATGTGCCTTTAAATGAAGAAAGGTGTCAGCACTGTGGCGCGGAAACAGGAATGGTGTGGCAGGCGATTATTTCAACAAATGAAGCAGCGGCTACGCTAGAAGCAAGTAAACAGGTATTAGAAAGCACTTCTAACATATTATCAGCACTGCCAGCAGGAGCATATTTAGACCAAGAGCAGCGTTACAAACTGCTGGAACCACTACTGCCGCTCAAAGAACCTGCTGCAATTGCCCAGGTGAGAGTGTTGGACTGCAAGCCACTGCAACTAACACCACTAGAAGTGAATGCCGACTCAGTAATGGCAATGGAAATTCCGGCGATCGCCAAAACGTATCTTGTCCTCCAGTCTCAGTTGCACGAAGCCCTACCTGCGATCCATGATGCTTGGCAACAGGGCAAAACTCAGGTGGTTTTAATTGCAGTCCGCTCTAATTATCCTGAGCTAATTCAACTATGGCAGGATCACAAAACTACGCAATTGCAAATTTTGCACTGGTTGTACGAGATGACCCAACTTTGGGTAACACTAGAACCCTTTAATTGTCGTCAAAGCCTTTTAGAGTTGTCTAATCTAAGAGTAGATGAAGATGGAGTGCTGGGGCTGCAACGCTTATATACTGAACCTAATGCTGACAAGTCCTTGACACTGCAAGATTTGGGGATAGTGTGGCAGAGGTTATTTCAGGAGTCTCAACGAACCCAATTTGGTTCTGTAGTTGAGTTATTGAGCGATTTTCAAAGCGGTAATATTCAGCAGATTGATAATTTGCGATCGCGCTTACAAGTAATTGCAAATGAACTACAAGCAAATTCTGCCACACCTAATCTAGAGTCTGAACCAGCGCCAGAAGTTGTTGCAACTCCACAACAATCTGTTGCGCCTATTCTAGAGATGGATGAAGCCCAAGACATAACTAAAATTGATGATATGCCTACGCTCGTGCTACTCAGGCAGTTAACTAGCTTAGAAGACGCGGGATGCACAGATGTAGGTCGCCAACGTAATCACAACGAAGACTTCTTTGGCATTGAAACGGCAATTAACAAACTTGAATTCCCTAATAATCGAGTTATCCAGGCGCGTGGCGTTTATATTCTCTGTGATGGTATGGGCGGACACGCTGGGGGCGAGGTAGCTAGTAACCTGGCGGTGAAAACGCTTCAGCAATACTTTCAAACTAACTGGCAGTATAATACGCTTTTACCAACTGAAGATACGATTTGTGAGGCTGTACTTTTAGCTAACCAAGCGATCTACGACATGAACCAACAGGATGAACGTTCTGGTGTCGGGCGCATGGGTACTACCTTAGTAATGGTTTTACTCCAAAATACTCAAGTAGCAGTTGCTCATGTAGGAGATAGCCGCCTCTATCGGCTTAGTAGGAAGAGAGGGTTGGAGCAAGTAACTGTGGATCATGAGGTGGGGCAACGAGAAATTTTGCGGGGAATAGAACCGGAAATTGCCTATGGTCGTCCCGATGCCTATCAACTTACCCAAGCGCTTGGACCACGAGACAAAAATTTTATCAAGCCTGATGTGCAGTTTCTGGAACTAAATGAAGATACCCTGCTGCTTTTAGCTTCCGATGGTCTTTCAGATAATGATTTGATAGAGCACCATTGGCATAATCATTTAGAACCGCTCCTTAGTTCAGAAGCTAGTATGGAGCGCGGAGTCAATGATTTAATTGATTTGGCGAATCAGTACAATGGTCACGACAACATCACTGCTGTAGCGCTCCGGGTAAGAGTTAGCTCCAACCAGGAATAAGCTAAGGGCTAAAAACATTTATGAATTCTAAGTTTTGAGTTAGGAGTTAAAAAAAGTAATGAATTAATCTACTCTTAACCTCTTCAATCCAAAACTTAAAACTCAACGGTCAGCCGGAGGAGGCACCGAAAAGCGCTACGCTACCGCAAGCTCAAAACTCAAAACTCAAAACTATTCTCTAGCCCGTGGTCATCCTGTCTCTGTTACACCCCGAACAAAACACCTTGCTGCAACAGTGGCACTTTGAAGACGAGTCTATTATTCGGATTGGTCGCTCCCCAGACAATGATGTTATTTTAAGTGAACCTCTGGTTTCTCGATATCATTTAGAACTCCGGCGCATCGTTTCAAATAACGGCAGTTCATGGCAAATAATCAATCAAGGCACAAATGGAACTTTCCTTGACGGTATCCTAGTTTCTCAGAGTTTGGTGGCAGACGGTTCCCTGATTCAGTTAGCACGGGGAGGTCCTGTTTTAAAATTCCAAAAGGCAACAAGCGTAGGACAAGTGGCTGGAGGAGATAATTCGCCTCCGTCCCAAGGTTGCACTCATAGCGGTAATTCGTCTAACAATTTGTTCTGTATCCATTGTGGTCAGCCGCTCTCTGTCCAAAGAACAATTCGGCAATATCAAGTTTTACGTACCTTGGGACAAGGAGGAATGGGTACTACGTTTATTGCTTGCGAACAAACAAAAATAAACACCAGACATCCGCAACTTTTAGTGTTAAAAGAAATGAATGCGGATATGGCAAAAATTGCTAAAGCGCAAGAACTATTTGAACGGGAGGCACGTACTCTCAGGATGCTACACCATCCGGGAATTCCTAAGTATTATGATTTTTTCGTGGAGGCAGGCAAAAAGTACCTGGCTATGGAGTTAATTCACGGTGAGGATTTAGAGAAACGTATCTACCAGCAGGGTCCAGTGACACCAGCAAGCGCGATCGCCTGGATGATTCAAACTTGTGATGTTTTGGACTATATCCACAGCCAAGAGCCACCGTTGATTCACCGCGATATTAAACCTGCTAATCTGATGGTGCGAACATCAGATAAGCGGATAGTAGTGCTGGATTTTGGCGCTGTTAAGGAAATTGGCACTGCATTAGGCACGCGGATTGGTGCTGAAGGCTACTGCGCTCCAGAACAGGAGCGAGGGCAACCACTTACCCAATCGGATCTTTACGCGATTGGACCAACGCTAATTTTTCTTCTCACGGGCGAAACCCCTTTTAAATATTATCGACAGCGGGGGCGGGGTTACGGATTTCAAGTTGAAAGTGTACCGACAATTACCCCTCAACTGCGAACAGTAATTGAGCGGGTGACAGAACCACTGCCGCGCGATCGCTATGCAAGCGCGAGGGAACTTGCTGCGGCACTAGCTACCTGCTAATAAACACTAGATTCTCTGGGACAGAATTATTAATCGTGCTCAGACTATATGTCTGGGGATTAAACAAACAAAGCAGCCTTCGCAGGCTGCCAGCCTTTTCGCCCACGTATTTGGGCTAGCCTCTGGCAAGCTACAAAACGTCTATGTTTCTTTGCTTGGCAATTCTATTCGCGTATCTATAGAAAGTGCCTGTGATTTTGCCGTAGCCACTGTTAGCTACACTAAGTCTACTTGTGTAGACTTAACATCATTTGTTCAACCTTAGACATCAGCCTAAAAATGGTTCTTTTTGAGAAGTTATTTATTCTTCATTCCAAGATTCAACAGCTATCAAATCACTTACTGGATCTTGCATTGTGAAGCCAAAGTCTAGTAATTCTTGTTTCCAGTAAGACCATTCACTACCGTAGATCAGGGATATTTTCCAGATGCTATCGGTTGGCTTAATAATTTTCGATTCTACAAGTGAATGCACGTGACGCTGCAACTTCACCATAGGGTAAATAACCTGCTGAGTCATAACCTCGATTAAATTCAGATTGAGTTTGCTAAATATTTAACTAACAGCGTTTTCCGATTTTGATTTATTACCGTTGCGTAGAGGTCTCTTCGGTTGGAAAATCACTGTTAATATTTATAGCCTACCATGAACAGATCTGCAAGTTGCTTAGTTTAACTTTAAAGTACGGGAATTACTACCGCTATTGATTACTTTGGATTTTGATAGTAATGTCGCTATGAACGAGCGCACTCACGAACACCCAGCAGAAGCTTAGTCGATGTTGCTAAATCAAGGAATACTGTGACTTCTCCCGACGCTGATTGCAAGCAATACAGCACGGGCTTCCCAATCTCACGATTGAGAGCTTCCTGCCCCACGCCACTTATCTAGAGCAGCCCCATGACTTACTCCCCGACAGTACGACAATTTGACAGGCAATTTCTTTCACCACTAGACCAGCGGCGCTACGTGTCGTTTTTGTCTTATTCAATTTCAGTGCGTTTCCCAGAGTTTGCACTGTTCACCTAGTTTTCTAGTACGTTCGTGTCAATCTGGTTGGGCGAACCCCAATCACTGGATCAATTCAGGCTTACGCCTTACGTCCAGTATCTAATATAACACGACTCATTTGTTTGCGTTGTCAAACCCTGTCGGGCATTCATCACGACGCTAAAGATATTGTGCCTAAAGGCACTCATCCTATAACGCGGGACTTCTGCCCGTTGAAAGTTAAAAACGCTGAATGTATCTACTGAGATTGCAACCAAGCTGTCAAGCCAGTGACATCTGTAAAGTCTAATAGTACCTTACTCAAGTAATCTAATTGAGCAATGGACAGCTTTTGAATCTGCGCTTGCAACTCAAGCGTCTTTTAGAGATAATTTAGAACTCCTGCAATCACACTTACTAATAACTTTTGGAGAAGCTAGTCAAGCTGAACCCTGGTCACCAAGAGTACAAGATGCTGTTAGCTCAGGTGAAGAAGCAGAGTGGTGAGCGATCGCTAAACATCTAGCAGCAGCGTAATTGATCTTGCCAAATCAGGCAGTGTATTAAAAACGCTCAACTTTATATACTTTGCTGAGACTGCAACCAAATTCTCAAATCGGCAGCATTAGAAAAATCTAACAGTACCTCACTCAAGGTATCTAGTTGCTCAATGGATAGGTTCTGAATCTGCGCTTGCAACTGGGGAGAAACAGTCCCAATCCGGCGTGTAAGTAGGCGCATGACAATATCCTGCTTCCCTTGTCGCAGACCTTGTTCTCTACCCTTTTGAATAATTTCTTGATAAATCGGAGATTCCTGCATAAGTTCTTCTCTCAAGAATTGCTGAATGAAATTCTTGTCAAATCTTAAACTTGCCAACACTTCTACACAGGCTGAGATGTTTCGCTGTGCCTCTGGTTCTTCAATCATATCTATCTGTGCCGCGACTTGCTCTAATGAGGATGTCACTTATGAGGGTAGAAGAGATTCGATCTGTTGTTGGGCAAATTCTAGAAACTGCTCGGCACGGGCTATTAGCTGAGCGGCATCTGCTTGTGCCAAATTCGGCTCAATGTCGTAGTCTGCCCTGATCCGAGTTTGTTCGGCTGCAATCAAGTAGCGGTGGAATTCTACGGGAACGCGCTCTGTACGGGCAAATTGTTGACCAAAAGCAGCAATGACAGCGAATGCCTAGAAAAGAAAGTCCCTCACCTTCTAGAAATGCTGACGCGACGTAAAACATCGTGTAATAAGCACGAGAGGTAGCAAACTCAGCTAACCCTTCTTGATTGAGAACTCTGGCAGCTTGCAGACTCCTAGCAGCTTTCTCCTTGTTGCTCAGGAGTCATACAAAGATCCCTCCAGACGCACATTGCGAAAGAAGGCGCTATTTGCTTGTTGAAAGTGCTCTAGGGTCACGAAGGCACAACTAATAACAACATTATGCTCTAGACAAAGAGGGGTAACAATGAAGCTGACTCGCTCAGTTTCATCGGAGTAATTAAATAGCTCTTTAAGAACAATTAAGACATCAATGTCTGAGTCCGAGCTAGCATCGCCTCTAGCTTGCGAACCGTATAGCATTATCTTGACAAGCTGCTCACTATAAAGCTTCTCTAGGCAGTAGCGGAGTTCAGCTAAGATTGCTGTTAATTTTTCATTCATTTTTTTAGAGATTGAGCGAATGCAACTTGTTTAAGATGTGCCATACACTTTGTAGGACAACGTTGAAAGAATCATAAAGTTTTCGACTCTACCACCGTACAATCACTGAATTAAAGCAGCGTTAAGTCTATAAGTTAAGTGAAATTTTCAGTGAAATCTCGGTTGGACTACTAGCAGCGGTAGCGTTAAATGTCTTTCTTAGCGTTGTAAAGATACTTTGAAACGTTGGCAGCGATCGCAATTATCTTTGGCTACAAGCAGATACCGAGATCAGCCGACTTCTGCAAAAAACTTGAGTACAGTCGATCGCTGTTTGGCTAGAAGTGGGTAGCTTAAAAGTAGTCCTTCACATTATGCCCAGTGAGTAATTCCAGTGGCTAGAAAATAGTATGTCTCGCAAGCGATTTCAGAGAATTGTCACTATAGTATCAATCGTTTCTTTGTTCGGCTCTACAGCTTATGGAGCGATTGGCGCAATCAACAGCGCTATTAACCAACCTAAAGAGAATGCCACAGCCTCGTTAGAATCACAACTGCAAGCACAGGAACGAGGATACAAAATGGTTTTACAACGAGAGCCAGAGAATCAGGTAGCACTCAAGGGATTGGTGGAGGCTCGGCTTCAGATGAAAAACGCTCAGGGTGCGATCGCGCCTTTGGAGAAGTTAGTTAAGTTGAATCCTAGTCAGCAGGAGTACAAAATGCTGTTGGCTCAGGTGAAAAAGCAAGGTGGGGGCGATCACTGAGAATTTTTCTTATGTTTGCTCAACACTTTTAATCAAAGAGATATTATGATTTGCTGCCAAAGTTATATGTAATAAATGCTTGGTATACAAGCAATTTGTATTTACGCTAATCTCTTCATCTAAGTTAAACACTTTACTGTGTTGCATGATAACCTTTCCTCAACCTCTAATTTCGGTTATTATCCCGTGTTACAAGCATGCAGTATTCCTTATGGAAGCAGTTGAAAGTGTTATTAAACAAACCTATCAACATTGGGAATGTCTAATTGTAAATGATGGTAGTCCTGATAATACTAACGAAGTAGCAAGTAATTTAATTGGAATTTATACTCACAAAAATATTCGTCTTCTACAAAAGCAAAATAGCGGTGTTGTTGACGCAAGAAATATGGGTGTTGAGCATTCATTAGGAAAATTTGTTTTATTTCTAGATGCTGATGATAAAATTCATCCCAATTTTCTTACTGAAACACTAGCAGTGTTAATAGAACACACTAGCGTTGGCTTCGTCTACACAGACATCCAACTATTTGGTGTTAAGCAAGATTTAATAAGCCACGGAGATTTTGATCCATCTCGATTCTTGAACTCTAATCAAGCACCTGTTACATCCTTGTTTAGAAGAGAGATATATAAAAAAGTTGGTGGTTTTAAAAAAGTTATGGATATTGGATGGGAAGACTGGGAGTTTTGGATCTCAGTCTATGAAAAAGGATGGCAGGGTCATCGTTTAGGAAAAGCATACCTTTACTACAGGCAGCACGCTAATGGTTCGAGGCTGCAAAATCTTCACAATAGTCCATCCAATCAAGCTCTTCAAAAGGCTAAAATCATCAAATTGCACTTCAAGCTGTACAGCCAGGAGGAGGTACTTTGGGCAGAGCAGATATTGTTTCAGCAAAATCAAGCAGATTTAAAACAAGCTAATCTTGCAAGCGTAGTTGTACCTTGGTGGGATCATAGCGAGTTCCTAGAACTGTGGGAACGTAATCTGGAATATTTGCCTGATACCGAAATAATTTTCATTGACAATGGGAGTGAACCAGTAGGAAAAGCAGCACTGAAAGAGTTTTGCAGCAGACATAATATTAAGCTAATTAGAAATGAGGAAAATCGGGGATTTGCAGCAGCTAACAACCAGGGCGTAGAGATTGCAACAGGTGAGTATATTCTGCACCTAAATAATGACGTAGAAATTCTCAATCCACCCGTTCAGCATCTGTGTGACTATGCAGACAACGGTATAGCTGGACCTGGACCTACACAAAATGAAATTGGTGAAATATATATAGAAGGTTGGGCATTGTGTATTAAAAGGTCTACACTGCAAGCTTTGAGAGGCTGGTGTGAGGATTACGGCCCTGGTTATTGGGATGATGTTGACTTATGCTATCGAGCACAGTTAGCGGGCTACTCACTTACACCAGTTCCATATATGGACAAACTGATTCGTCATAAAGGGAATGCAACTGGTCGGGATGGGCGGCTTAATCAAATAGCTTTACATATTCGTAATCGGGGAATATTTATAAATAAGTATTATTCTATACGTCCAAAAATTATTATAGATAGCGTATTTTTTCAGCTTTATAAAACTGGCATTGCTCGTGTTTGGAAATCATTGCTTAAAGAATGGTCAGACAATGGTTTTGCCAAGCATATTGTTGTTCTAGATCGGGCTGGAACTGCCCCAGCGATCGCTGGTATCAGGTATCGCCCTGTACCATCTTATGACTATGGTAGAACGGATGCTGATCGCGAAATGTTGCAGCAAGTATGTGATGAAGAAGGTGCTGACTTATTTATATCGACTTACTACACAACACCTCTATCAACGCCATCTGTGTTCATGGCTCATGACATGATTCCAGAACTTGTGGGAGCAGATTTAAATCATCCCATGTGGCGAGAGAAGCATTATGGTATCCAACACGCAGTTTCATATATTGCTGTTTCAGAAAATACAGCGCGTGACCTCGTTAAGTTTTTCCCGGATATCTCCTTAGAGTCTGTAATAGTTGCTCAAAATGGCATAAATCACAACACCTTTTCACCAGCCAGTTCTGAACATATTAATCGGTTTAAGACGAAGTATGGGATTTCAAAACCCTACTTTATTTTGGTCGGTGCTGGAGGCGGTTATAAAAATACTATTTTGTTCTTTAAAGCTTTTGCTCAACTTTATAGTAGACAAGGTTTTGAAATTGTCTGTACAGGTAGTGGCTCGTTATTAGAAACAGAGTTGAGAACCTATACATCGGGTAGCGCTGTCTATATGTTGCAACTCAGTGATGAGGAGTTAAGCGCTGCTTATTCTGGCGCTGTAGCACTGGTTTATCCATCGCAGTATGAAGGTTTTGGTTTACCAGTTTTGGAAGCGATCGCCTGTGGGTGTCCAGTCATCACTTGTCCCAATGCTTCTATTCCTGAAGTTGCAGGAGAAGCAGCATTATATGTAAATGATGATGATGTTGATGGGCTAGCTAATGCACTTTGCGATGTACAAAAGCCAAATGTTCGCAATTCATTGATTGCTGCTGGACTTGAGCAAGCCAAGAAGTTCTCATGGTCAAAAATGGCAAAAACTGTTAGTTCTGCCTTGATAGACGCTACTCTTTTGCCGCTAAACCTGAAGGATATTAATTTAATTGTCTTTCCAGATTGGTCGCAGCCAGAAGAATCACTATGTTTTGAGTTGGAACAAGTCATTCGGGCGATAGCTTCGCTAAGCTTAAAGGCTAACGCAACTCATTCTGATAGCAGTCAGATGACGCTACTAGTTGATACTAGAAACACTAATGAAGAGGAAGCTGCTCTAATTTTATCTAGTGCCAGTATGAATCTGCTGATGCAAGAAGATTTAGATGTTTCCGAAGGACTAGAAATTTCCTTGATTGGACAGTTGGGTGAAATGCAGTGGGAAGCTTTATTACCACGTATCCAAGCTCGGATTATGTTACAGAACGAAAATCAAGAGGCGATCGCTCTTTTCAAAGCAGAAACAATTCCATCCTGGCAACTAGATAAATATTGCTCAACAATCTCGTCATAAATATAGGAGCTTCAATAGGATTATTTGCCAGTTGCCCTGATTTGGCAACCCAGTCAGAAGACATTCTGTAACAGGAAATTACCCAGAAATCAGGGTGGACATGGCGAAATTTTTGAGATTTTGCCCTGAAAATCAACAGGCGATCGCACTATTACTCTTTTATTCATAAATAAATAACTTCTGCCAGGATATTCTCGCCAATTCTTGGCTTTAACACCCACTTCATCACCAAATCTACTTTAATGCCAATAGTGTCACTAAGATAGTTTTCTAATTCAATAAATCTGAGTAGGCTTAGAGATTGTTCAAAATCTATCAGAACATCAATATCACTATCGTCGTTCTGTTCACCCCTAACATATAAGCCAAAAATTCCTAATTCTTTTAGCTTGTATTTTTCTTGAACAATTGGTTTAGATTAAATTAAAATTCCTTTAATTTCTTCAAAAGTTTTCAAACTGCTAGCGCCTCATTCAGTCCCTCTAAAATATTATTTTATGTCAGAAACTACTTTAACTGAGACAGCCCCACTTGATATAGCCCTACCACCTACCCAAGACGAACTACCTTACGATGACGGCGTACCGATGGAAAGCGAACGACATCTGCTCCAAATGCAAGTATTGATAGAAACTTTGCAACTTGGGTGGGTAGAGCGTCAAGACTTTTACGTCGGCGGCAATATGTTTGTCTATTACAGTCTAGAACAGGTACGTAACAAAGATTTTAAAGGACCAGATGTATTTGTAGTGCAAGGCGTACCTCGACGCGAACGCAAAAGTTGGGTGATTTGGGAAGAAGGCAAAGGACCAGATGTGATAATTGAGCTATTGTCGGAAAGTACAGCGCAGCAAGATAAAACTGAGAAAAAACTCATTTATCAAAATCAGATACGAGTACCGGACTATTTCTGGTTTGATCCTTTTAATTCAGAAGATTGGGCTGGGTTTGCCCTAAGAGATGGAGTCTACGAACCCCTAAAATTAGATGCCCAAGGTCGATTTGTTAGTCAGCAGTTAGGGTTAACGTTGGTACGGTGGCAAGGCAGCTACAAGCAAGTAGAGGCGGTATGGTTGCGCTGGGCTACTGTAGAGGGAGTGTTACTACCAATGTCCCAAGAACAGGCTGAACAGGAACGGCAACGGGCTGAACAGGAACGACAACGGGCTGAACAGGAACGGCAACGGGCTGAACAAGCTGAAGCTAGGGCAGAGCAATTGGCAGCTAGATTGCGAGAGATGGGTGTTGAGCTATAGTGCGAGCGTTGCGATCGCACCTAACGGTTAACGCCACTCACTCTAATAGCAAAAAGTTGCTGGCAGAGCAAGAACTACAGTGGATAAACACCCTCTTATCTAGGAAAATCACCGATGAATCCAAATCTTCTGGAAAAACCAGCTAGCCAAGTAGTTGAACAGCGGTTAACTTTATCTGGAGTTACCTGGGAGCAGTATGAAATTCTCCGAGCGGCTCTGGATGAGTTTCCAGCAGTGCGAATAATTTACCTGAAGGGAACTCTGGAGATTTTTATGCCCTCTCCTGAGCATGAAATGATCAAAACAGTGCTTGGTAGATTGATTGAACTGTACTCCATCGAGACAAATACTAGACTTTATGGCTGTGGTTCTACGACCTATCGGAACCGGGCAAAAGAACGGGGACTGGAGCCAGATGAAAGTTACTGTGTCGGCACACTTAAAGAATTTCCTGATTTTGCTATAGAAGTCACTGTTACTAGTGGCAGCATCAATAAATTGGATGTATACCAGAGGTTAGGAGTTCCTGAAGTATGGTTTTGGCAGGATGGTCGGCTTTTTCTGTACCACTTGCGAGAGGAGAAGTATGAACTAATAGAACGAAGTGAATTTATCCCCGATTTAGATATAGATTTACTAGTTCGCTGCGCTAGCATACCCGATCAATATGATGCCGCAGTTGAGTTCCGTAAAGCATTGCACTAACGTTCTTCCTTCAGTATCTACTCGCTAATTATAGGTATCAAGTACCACATCCGTAACACCTAAATTCGCTCACTGAACTGCCTCTAAAATATCATCCGGTACAAATCGCAGGCGATCGCTGTCTGCTTAGAAGTAGTTAACTTAAATATGTCTCGCAAGCGATTTCAATCGCTAGACAAACAATTCTGGAGCACAGCCCTTTCAAAAATGCTCAATGTATGCTCTGCTGAGACTGCAACCAAAGTGTCAAATCAGCAGGAGCAGAAAAGTCTAACAGTGCCTCACTCAATTCATCTAGTTGTTCAATTGACAGCTTCTGAATCTGCGCTTGCAGCTGGGGAGAAACAGCGCTAATTCGGCGTGTGAGTAGGCGCATTACAATGTCTTGCTTTCCTTGTTGCACACCTTGTTGCACACCTTGTTGCACGCCCTTTTGAATGATCTCTTGATAAATTGGAGATTCCTGCATAAGTTCTTCTTTTAAAAACTGCTGAATGAAATTCTTATCAAATCTTAAACTTGCCAATACCTCTACGCAGGCTGAGATGTTTCGCTGTGCCTCTGGTTCTTCAATCATATCTATCCGCGCTGCGACTTGCTCTAGTAAGGCGGCGGGAGAGTCGGTTCGAGCAAGAGTTGCAAAAGGTAAAAGAGCTTGATTTGTCAGTAAAGAACCTGAGTCTTGCTCCCACAAACGAACTACGCGATAACGATGTTGGGTGTTGCCGACAGTAAATTGGTTGGTGTAGGCAGCGTTTGAGGCAGTCTCTTTTAAGAAGATAACTACTTGTTCAATTGGACGCTGGTATTGTCTATATAGCCTTACCCAGTAATCAAGCATTCTTAGGGGTAAAGCTGGAGTAGATTCTGGTAGGGTTTGAAATTCCAGGTGTAAGATTTGGTTTGTGTTTTGCAAGAGGATAATTGCATCAGCACGGATGGGATCGCGGCTGAGTTCAGTTGGGAGAATCTCAATGTTGGTGCTGTCAGAACCAAGCAGCCAACTCACAAACTGCTCTGGGTATTCTGAAGCCAGGTACTTGCAAATGTTGTCGAAACTCAAGGAGTTTTACGGATGGTGAAATGGTTGGGTAGCTCGTCTATGGTACTTTGTGTTGGAAATTTAGCGTTCGCAATCAAAGACTATCGGAAATATCAATAGTGGTTGTGGCGGTAATAGAGCGATCGCACTGAGTAATAACGAAGAAACGAGAATAGATCATCTGCTGGAAAAAACTTGAGTTAAGGCGATCGCCCTTTTCAAAGCAGAAAATATTGCATC
Organism: Chroococcidiopsidaceae cyanobacterium YX2bin18; assembly: GCA_030446505.1. Lineage (GTDB taxonomy): Bacteria > Cyanobacteriota > Cyanobacteriia > Cyanobacteriales > Chroococcidiopsidaceae > JAHHHE01. The sequence continues at coordinate 20,586 of JAUJND010000006.1, forward strand.
CGGTAAAATAGAGATTAGTATCGCTCTGGCAGTCTTAGAGGTAACTCTCAAATGGTACAAGTACCATCCAAAGTGACATTGGAAGAGTTTCTGCAACAACCAGAAACGAAACCTGCCAGTGAGTACATTGATGGTCAAGCTATTCAAAAACCCATGCCACAAGGGAAACATAGTACGGTTCAAGGAGAGCTTGTACCCACTATCAATCGTGTAGTGAAGTCTAAGCGCCTTGCTCGTGCGTTTCCTGAGTTGCGTTGTACCTTTGGCGGTCGTTCAACTGTACCCGACATTACGGTTTTTGTTTGGAGTCGAATTCCGCGTGATCAGAATGGGGAAGTGGCTAACACATTTCCCATTGCTCCAGATTGGACAATTGAAATCCTGTCTCCTGATCAAAGCCAAACAAAGGTAACGAAAAATATTCTTCATTGTCTGAAGTATGGGACTCAAATGGGTTGGTTGATTGATCCGGATGAGAAAACTGTATTTGTTTATCATCCCAAGCAAGAAACTGAGGTATTTGATCAGCCAGAGACGCTCCTCCCTGTGCCATCGTTTGCGAGTGAGCTACAGCTTACAGTGAAGGATGTGTTTGCTTGGTTGTTGGAGTGAACATGAGCAGTTGTCAGCCACCTAACTTTACCTTTATAGCAGTCCTATTTCATTTATGAATGTGGTGCAGGCTTCTAGCTTGGACAGGCAGGATGCCCATCCCACAAATCAAATCAGATTGCTATATTATGCACAGTATCCAGAAGAAATTGACCAAGTAATTGCTGACGAGAATGACTAGATTTTATTTAATGAATATACGATAAAGTCCAAGCCTAGCCTTACCAAGTATGGAATATCAAGATATTTGGCAGCAATTTACAACCTTGCCCCCTGATGCCCAAGCGTTAGTCGCAGACTTTATTGCCTCTTTAAAGCAGCGCCATAACAAGTCGCAGTCTCCAAGGCAGCCTGAACAAAAGGATTGGCGATCAGATCCCTTCATTGGTCTTTGGCAAGACCAAGAAGATATGCAAGATAGTACCCAATGGGTTCGCACAACTTGTTCCTCAAAATAGCGTTAAAGTGGCGCAGCACATTTTAGTGGATGCTGATGTTTTGATATATGCTAGACGTGCTGTGGAAGTAGACGTTACTACAGAAAGGTTTGGACATCTTAGAAAAGGCAGAAATTTCCCTCTGCAACTACCTTTTTAATTATCTTGTTCCATATCCTCATCCAGAATTTCTAGGGTATCTCGTGCGCCATGAATGACTCGCAAAATTTCTACTCTTGAGTTGTTAAGGCGATAGAATACTCGGTGTTTTTAAATCCTTTTATAGCTTGCTGCCGTATACCAGCTAAATTGGGATTAGAAAACTGAATGAGTTTTCCCAGCCCTGGCATTTTAGCTAGTTGTTTGAATGTTTTTCTGCTGCTGCTAGAAAGCGATCCGATGCATCTAGGTTATCTTCTGAAATGTAGGTTGCTAGTTCAAGCAAATCATAGATAACTTGCGGTCGTTTATTGACTTCGCCCATCAGATCTCAATTGAACCTTGTTGCTTGGCAATTCTCTTACGCACGGTTTGACGGATATCTTCCCAATCTTGAGCAGTTATTGGAGTTGCAGTTCCAGAGTCTAAACCTTCCAATAATAGAGCTTCCAAACGTTCTTGGGCTTTGCGCTTCTGATCTTTACGAACCAACTCACGAAAATACTCGCTGACCGTGCTGTAATTACCGCTAGCTACCTGTTCCTCTATATATGCTCGCATAGAGTCGGGCAGAGAAATGTTCATGCTTTTCATAAGTTTTTACCCAATTAACTTCCCCAGGACTTACGCAGTTGGACGCAGTAATGTCATTCTGAGCGGTAGCGAAGAATCTCTGGGATGCTTCACTGCGTTCAGCATGACATTCAACTGCTTAACTCCTATTCCCCTAACCATTCTGGCAATTTTTGTCATTTTATGCCATTAAAAGTCTCTAGGGAACAAAGCTGGGTCACTGACAGTAATTTCGCCACATCTGTTTGTAAGCTTTCTCCATCTCACGCGTAAACTGCTTACCATTCCATAAGGGTGCTGTTTGACGCGATCGCCGCAGTTGCCAAGAAATCTGTTGCCGCAGAGCCGGATCTTTCCCCAAGCGCACTCCCCACTCCACATATTCTGCATCTGTCCAAGCAATCCCTTCAGTTACGCCAACATTGATCATCATTGTGTAGCTGTTACGAGCGGCAAATTGCTGCCCTACTCGTGTTACCAAGGGAATGCCCATCCACAGAGTTTCTAGAGTTGTTGTAGCACCGTTGTAAGGATAGGTATCGAGAACCACATCGGCAATGCCTAAATTTGCGCGGTGAACTGCCTCTGAAGGAGCATCTGGGAGAAATCGCAGGCGATCGCCATCTACACCTTCTGCTTCCGCTATTTGGTCAAAAAAGCTTTTAATTGATTCTTTATCAGATAAACCCTTAATTAAAAAGTAGCTGTTAGGCACTTGCTTAAGAATTGCATTTGCAGTCGCACCGTATCGGGATGCTGCTTGTAGCCTCGCTGAGTGCAGAGATATACTACAGCATCACTGGGAATATCCAGATGATCGCGGCGGAGAGTTGGTACTGCAACCTCAAAACCATCAACGGCTATATATGTTTGGGGCAACCGCCAGATTTTTTCTGTGTAATCTTTGAGCAGACTCCGGCAAAACATAAGGATCAGCAATAAAGTAATCAATACCTGGAATTCCCGAAGCATCCCAGCCTAGCCAAGTGACTTGAATTGGAGCGGGTTTTAAGCGCCATGATTTCACAAGTCATATCCAGCGTGATGCTATCAAGATCAATTAAAATATCAATCTCATCCTGGTAAATTTGTTCGGCAATTTCCTGACCTTCCCCCCACCTTTATATGCTTGATCTACTTGATTGACATACCAGTCTTGTAAGGGGTCGTTAATCTGTTTATAGTTAATAAAATAGGCATTAATTTTAAAGTGATCGCGGTCATGATGCTGAAATATCCATCGCGCCAGCCAGCCTACAGAATGCCTTGAAAAGCAATGTGACACATAGCCAATCTTTAAAGGCTTAGTTCGACTTGATACTGATTTCTGACAGTATCGTGCCTGTTCTTTTGCATACGTTTGCACATTATTCTGGCAAAGCCTACTCACTTGATTTTGAATGTATCTGCTATTTATTGGTTCATCCGCAAAGTAAGGCACAAAATACGTGGAATTAAACAGGCATACTGCCGTGCCTAGATCCGGTAGTTTTGGTTGTTCTTCTATCAGCGACAACAACAGTGACTTGTGCAGATGTAAGGCTAAACAAGCTTCTTTCCAGTATCCGCCTGCACCCATTAACCCACGCAGTAGCAAATGATTCGCATACACCTTCTGGGGCAATGTTTGCGATACAGAATAATACACCTTGGCTATCTCTATCCCTTTGGAATAATCACCAGCATTTTGATAGAAAGCAGACAGGTATTGCAATATCTTGGTATCGTCGGTATTTAAACGTAAACATACCTCAAGGAAGCCTGCCGCCAAGTTAGGTTGCTTTGCTGAATGAGCAATCTCGATTGATGCTGGTATCAAGATGTCAATAAAATTTTGAGGCTCTTTAATGTGAGCTACACAGGCTGTGGCAAATTCTAATGTTGACGGGTGCAAAGGTGCGTCATCTAAAACACTTTGCAACACTTGTAATAATAGCTCCTGCTCTACTTCTAGCAGCAATTCCGACTGGAGCAAATCAATGATGCCGAAAGAAGTCAACTCCTCGCCAGTAAAATTCTCCAGCTTGATCGTTAAATCAATGAGATGCAGCAGGTTATTAATATTTGTAGGACTGATTTCTCGCCCATGCTGTCGAATTGCCCAAGCAACTGAGTACTCTGCCAGTGCTTCCCGTCGCTGGGCTTCAGTTTGCAGAACTTGCATCAGTTCCACTGCCCACAAATCAACTTGTTCCGGCTCCCCATCTTCCATTCCCATCAGCCAAGTTATCTGTGCTTCTGCTTCTTGCCCTTGTAACAGCAACAGCAGCCCCAAATGCCAATAGTGAGACTTTAGTTCAGGTTCTGCTTCAATAGCTTGCTCATACAAACTTGCAGCCTTATCGTAGCTCCCTCGAATTAAATATTGCTCAGCTTGCTGCTGCAAATTAGCTGATTCAGTAGAAGCAGATTCAAGAGTCATAAACTCAAAAATTATTAATCTTTGTAGTAAAGGCGTGACTTAAAAAAGTGGGTAGTATTTACTACCCACTTCTATCAAAACTTCAGCCAACAATACTAGAGCTAGGCTTCATTACTTTTACTTCAGAGCTGAGAAGCCAGTGGGGCATGAACCATTGTTTGTTGCAACACCAGGAATTGCTGTTGTACCAACTTTATCAGCTTCACACAAAACTGCCTGGGTGGTTGCTGCATCGGCGGTTGGTGTTATCAAATATGTAAGACCAAGATAGGACTTGAGAGCGGCCTGTTTAGAAGTTGCCCGATTGTTGGCAACAGCACTGGTTCCAATCGTCGTCGTTGCATCAACAGCGTATGTATAGTTTTCAGTTGAAGTTTTGATGCCTATGCCTAAAGTATCTACAGTACTTGCGAACGAACTGTTCTCCAGATAAAATGCCTGCTGCGCTCGGTTCATTGAGCCAGCATACTGTTTCGCTTCCGATTGTTTGCCCTTGTTAGCTTGGTTAAGGAAGGAAGGTAGGGCAATAGCGGACAAAATACCAATAATGATGATCACGACGAGTAATTCAATCAGTGTGAAACCCTCGTCCTTTCTCTTTAGAGTCAAATGTTGCAGGAATTTAGCTTTTAGTTCGGTCTTCATAGTTTTCCTGGGGCTGGGGGATTCATGATTACTATCTTCTAGAGTTAACTTGCCCACTTCCGCCGCTTTTCCTATCACCCCAACAAAAATTCAGTATATCTACTTGGTTAGCCAGCCCACTGACCAAAGACAGCGCTATTCTTAGGTAAATATCCGCTTACAATCTTTGCATTCATACCGTTGTCTACTATAGCGATCGCTCCCTCGCTTCCTATTATCTCCCCCACAATAAGGACAGTTTTGGGTAGGAGCAAGCTGAGGTCTACCCACGCTCAGAGCTTTATCTACAAACTGATAACCGCAACTTTTACAAATTTTGGCTGGTTTCCCCCGACGAGTTCCAGCTTTACTGATTGATGTGGAGTTGCACTTAGGACACTCCATGATTATCCTGCTCCAATCGATTAACTCGACGCTCAAGAGTTGTTAATCTACTCAGTAAATCTGAGCGATCTCCCTCTCCAGTTATGGAATAACCAATTAGCTGCTCAATACGGCGCTCATGGCGTTGGCTAATTTCCTTAAGGTCTGTTACTGATTCCCTTAGTTCAGAGGTAGATTCCCTTAGTTCAGAGATATCTTGACCTAATCGATCTAAAGAACTATCAAACCTTAACTGCGAGTTTTGTAACTCTTTCTGAACCAGAAATGTTGAACTGTGTTATAAAACTTTACATAACAACTTACACTACCTCAGTTTCAAGCCAATTTGTTTAATCAGAAACAATTCGTTCTATCCAATGTATATAACTGATTTCTTGACACATACAAGCTTGAAGATAGCGAAGTTTATCTAGTAGCTTATCTCCCCATTCCTGGGGAATCTCTACTAGCTGTAATATTAAGTAAGCAATTAAGGTGGCATAAATTTGTATAGCTATCCCATTGACATTCTTAGTAATTAGCTTGTCCAGTTTTAAGTGCATTTTTAAAACTTCCATAACAACTCAATCCCCCAACGGCAGCGATAAATATTCATCACTTGTTCATCGCTAACAGCCATTGCTCCTGACGGCGGTAAGTTCGTGACTAAACGATACTCTACTTTTGTCTCTAGGTCGCAAAAATTTACGACTCGATACACCCCAGAGTGCTTGCCAGTTCCTACTCGCACTTTTGCCGATTCTTTATCAAAGTCTAGCTTGTAGTTTTGACTAATTCTTAGCACAAAATGTTTAGCCGACTTGGAGGTTTTTCTCAAAAACTTTAAACTAGCAAATCCTCTATCCATGACTCCTATAGCAGTTGGCGGCAAAGCATCTATCATCTGGGAGCCATAATTGTAGTCATGGTCATTCCCAAAGTTAATTAGGTTGTCTGCTGTTGCTTTACTCTCTAAGTTCAAACAGCTAAACAGCTTCACTTGATGGTATCCCTGGAGCCATAGCAACTTGCTAGTTAAAGTAATAGTAGTGGAATCAATCGGGCAAATTGCATAGTTATTGCTGCCAATCCGACCGGACACACGCTGATTCAGCTTTTGATAAATTTGGCGGAATACTTCTTGACTTCGGCACTGACTTGCTCGAGAAAGTTGAAATGTCTGCGGCAAATCCTGTGCCGTTCAATCGCTTAAACAAATCCCTCATACTGGTCAAACTCTTATCCATTGCATAACCAAGCCAACATTCAACGAACAGGCGTGTGTTCAGGACTGGATAATCATTTTTAGGTAGGTCTTTTAACAAACCCTTGACAATCTTGGCAAACGAGAGTACCATGCGTAGCTAACAATAATTAATCAGTTACAGCCTAAAAGTTATCACTTTTTGGGCTGCTTTTTTATCGCAAATTCCTAACATTCAACACTTCTGTTTCTGAACTGCCAACATTCCTTCAATTGTGCGTTGGATTTCTTCTGGGGTCATAATTACCTCATAAGCTTGATATTACTATTGTGTACTCAAGGTAATATGCAATACCTCAAGATACTTAAGGAAGTTGCCTAAATTTGCAGTTGCAATCGCAAATTAAAACTTGATACCATTTATTAGTGTCATAACATAGTTGCACATAACGGAAGAACGAGAGGCACTTACAGTCCGTTTCCCAACACACTTGCTAGCTCAAATAAAATTGCACAAGTCAAGGAGAGTCCTGAATGACCTAATAATTAAGGCGCTGGAGAGAAGTGCGCTACCGTCAAGGACTGGCAGCTCATCACAGAATTATCGCTAGACGCGAAAAAATCAGGAAAAGACCGGAACTCAACCAAATTCCACAAACTTGATTCGCCAACTTAGAGAAGGCAAGGCACGTTATGACTAGAGCTTTATGTTTGGATACTAGCGTTTTGATTCAGTACCTTACTCCTGGAAGAACTCCAAACCCAGGCAGAAGCTCTAGTGCTAGAAGCAGTAGAAACACAGTTAGGCTGGTTGCTCCAGCGTTTGCTTGGGCAGAAATAGGCTCTGTACTTCGCAAAAAAAACACGGATTAATCTACTTTCCCCAGAGCAAAAGGATTGTTTCGACGACTTCTGCCAATTACCCATCGACTACATTGACACTGACCAAATTAGGGCAAGAGCTTGGGACATTGCTCAACAATATCAAATGCGCGCTCTATACGATGCAGCATTCTCGCCTGTGCGGAATCTGTTGGCGGGGATTGTCAGTTTTGGACATTACTCGACAAAACTCTGCTGAATCAATTAGGTCTGGCTAGACCCGTATATGTTAGAGAACTAGGAGTGTAGTTGACATCCTCACCGCCGTAGAACGGCAGTGATTCCCAAATCTCACGATTTGAGTTTTGCTTTCTTAGCAACTGCCTCTACTCCCTGAAGAAGATTTGGTCTTACGTTCGCTCCACAGACTATCCCCGCAAGCCCTGCGGTTCTTATGTGTCGAATACCAAAAAGGAATTCTTATGTACTGTTGTGATTCGAGGGATGTTTACCATTGCCCCGTCATCTTTTCCCGGTCTACCGATTTTTCTGCGCCACTACAAAATCTTGTAGTTTTGGTGTTAGGCTTTCTGTCTCCATCGTCGCGGGTGGGTCAAAGACCATGTATATTTTAGCACGAAAGATCAGGTCCGTGCTACAAACACGGGGTTTCCACCCACAAATTCAGATGACTGAAAATAGACATAGATGCTTTGGCAACTTCACCCATGACAGCCATCACTCTAAATTTCCACTCAGTTGTTGATTTAACAGACGAGCAATTTAGCAAGCTTTGTCAGGCAAATCCAGATATCAAATTGGAGCGCACTGCCAAAGGAGAATTAATTGTACAGCGATCGCTTCTTAGTCCAAAAGATAATATGCCTGTAATATATTGTGCGCTCCCATAATTCACTCAAGGCACTTACTAATATAAACCGCATGAATCACCCACCGTAATTTAGAATACAATCTTATTTGTGCTTGTGTGTACATTGTCGGCACCAAAAGGCATACTGTTAGTTAAAAAGCGAAATTAAATAGAACTTGATTATGTCAGACTCTAAGGTAAAAGGTAGCAGAATTGATTTGGAGAGTTACTCAGGAACAAAAAGAGCTAGTAGAGCGTGCTGCGGCGCTCAAAGGAGTCTCCTTGAGTGCCTACACGCTATTTTATGTTTTACCAGCAGCCAAACAAGAAGTAGATTCCCATGAAAAGTTAGTTCTATCTAATCGTGACAGAGATTTGTTTATGTCAGTCATGGAAAATCCCCCAGAACTGAAAGGAAAACTCAAATCTGCGATTGAGAAATATCGAGAGAAGTATGGAAAGTGATGGGGAAGTACGATGGGATTTTCAGCCAATTGATAAAAAGCATCAGAGAAATTCTTTTGATTGTGGCTACCAAATTTTGAATGATTATCTTAAAAAATATGCCAGACAAAATCATATTAAAGGTATTGCTAAAACTTTTGTAGCTACTCCCGCGTCAGGCGGATTAAAAGTTGACGGTTACTATACAGCTAGCGCCAGCGTAATCGAATATGAGTTTATTCCCGACTCTTACCAACGCGGAATGCCTGCTTATCCTATTCCAGCAATGTTAATTGGTAGGCTAGCTGTAGACAATTTAGCTAAAAGACAAGGTTTAGGTTCAGAACTATTAGTAGATACCCTTTATCGTGCCGTTCGTGCTTCCCAAGAAATTGGCATATTTGCAGTCAGAGTTGATGCTATAGATTTGAAGGCAAAGGAATTTTATTTAAAGCATGAGTTTATTCCTTTTCAGGATGAAGAACTTTCACTTTTTCTACCAATGGAAACAATATTAAGAGAGTTTAGTTAATTGTTATGTTCAAAATTTATCTTGGTCTACATCATATATAGATGCATTTGAAGGAGTTTCACCTAAATGACTGCGATCGCCCTAGATTTAACCTCAGTTGTTGATTTAACAGACGAGCAGTTTAGCAAGCTTTGTCAGACGAATCCAGATATCAAATTAGAGCGCACTGCCAAAGGAGAATTAATCGTTATGCCGCCAACTGGGGGAGAGACAGGCGATCGCAACTCTGAAATTAACTTTCAACTCAGAGCTTGGAACAAGCAGAACCTCTTAGGTAAAGTATTTGACTCTTCCACTGGATTTAAATTGCCTAATGGAGCAGACCGTTCCCCTGATGCTAGCTGGGTAAAGTTAGAGCGTTGGCAAGCATTGACCCCCGCTCAACGTCAAAAATTCCCTCCCTTAGCTCCTGACTTTGTAGTAGAACTACGCTCTGCTAGTGATGAAATCAAGCCATTGCAGAACAAAATGCAGGAGTACCGAGATAATGGCGTGCGCTTGGGTTGGCTGATCGATCCTCAAAATCAACAAGTTGAGATTTACCGCCAGGGACAAGATGTGGAAGTAGTGCGTATGCTGGAAGCGTCGGCAAAGCGATCGCCCTCCACTTTATCCGGCGAAGACGTGCTGCCAGGGTTTGTCTTGAATTTGCAAGATATTTGCTAACAGGCAGTAGCTATCCAAAGGCGCGTGAAGCGAAGCTATCCCGCAGGGAATCGCCTAGCTAGAACAGAACCATTACAGCATTGTGCTTCGTTCAAATCTGAAGTGCGATCGCCTCAAACAATGAACTTGCATCCAGAAGTAGCACACAATAAACATAGATGCTTTTTTGGCAATTTTACCCATGACAGCCATCACCTTAGATTTCCACTCAGTTGTTGATTTAACAGACGAGCAGTTTAGCAAGCTTTGTCAGACGAATCCAGATATCAAATTAGAGCGCACTGCCAAAGGAGAATTAATTGTTATGCCACCCACCGGATGGGGTACTGGGAATCGTAATGGCAGACTGACGCAGCAGTTGTTTAATTGGGCAGATGCAGATTCAACTGGAATTGCTTTTGATTCTTCTACGGGTTTTAAACTCCCTAATGGAGCAGATCGTTCTCCCGATGCTGCTTGGGTAAGACAAGAAAGAATAGATGCTTTAAATCCAGATCCAGATAAATTCCTGCCCTTGGCTCCTGACTTTGTAGTTGAGTTGATGTCTGCAACTGATAACCTCAAAACAACGCAAGCCAAAATGCAGGAGTACCGCGACAATGGCGTGCGCTTGGGTTGGTTAATTGACCCCAAAACTCAACAAGTCGAGATTTACCGCCAGGGACAAGATGTGGAAGTAGTGCGTATGCTGGAAGCGTCGGCGAAGCCATCGCCCTCCACTTTATCAGGCGAAGACGTGCTGCCAGAATTTGTTTTAGTTTTGAAAGATATTTTTTGATTGGTAAGCAAAGTGAGCAAACACCCACAGCTAGACCGCTCGCTACTTAGCTTGATTGAGCTTCTCTCTTAAGATAGCTTCAACTTCGCTTTCAGGATTCGCTAGCTCAAAAGGATAGGGTTGACGGTTGGCAGCGTTACGACGACTCATTAAGACTTCCAGCACAGCTTGAAAGGCTTCCTCCTCATTTCGATGTTCTGATATATACCGCTTTAGCTCAGCATTCGTCAGATGAGACAAATTTGATGTCATAAAACAAACTCCCAACTCCGATCTTCATCAATTACCGATGCAATTTCATCAATCACCCCAGCCTGCATATAAATTGTCTTAAATCTCTGGTCGTAACGCGAAACTTAGCTCTAGCAGGCGTAGTTCAGAATGCCCCCTGCAATGTAGGCGATCGCATTATTTGGCAGTCCTCTGCACTCATGGTTCCTCACTAGGGATATCATTTTGGAAGAATGATATCAACCTTAGCAGATGATTCGCACTATAATTAGCCTTGATCCCGAAGACAAACATTGGCTAGATCGCAAATCAAAAGAAACTAAGATGCCGATTGCCGCTATAGTACGCCAAGCAATTCGGCAAATGCGGGCAGAAGAAGAAGCTGCATCACCTTCTCTTGATGTCCTCTTAGAGCAAACTAAAGGAACTTGGACGCAAGAGGACGGTTTGGCGTATCAGCAAGCTATCCGAGGCGAGTGGTAGTGAGACTGTTGCTAGATTCAGTTATCCTAATCGATCACTTTAATAATATTCCCGCAGCTACCGCCTATCTCAGGCAAACCCAAGGTGAAAGCGCCATTTCTGTAATCACGAGAGCAGAAGTTTTAACAGGTTTTGACTCACCCCAGGCACGAATCACTGTACAGCTTTTGGATCGGTTCCCAACTTTAATAGTAGATGTGCAAGTTGCTGATTTAGCCGCTGCATTGCATCGAGAACAGGGCTGGAAGCTTCCCGATGCTATCCAAGCAGCATTAGCTCAACTCCATCATCTTACCCTTGTCACCCGGAACAGCCGCGATTTTCCGCCTGCACAGTATGATTTTGTCCTAATTCCATACGCTCTCTAATGAGTTTTGGAATCCTGGATAGAAGCAGAAATTACAGGCAGTCCAAAAGCACATAGCCAAATCTCTCCAGCCCAGTCAGTGCCTGGATCACCACTTCTAAAGCCTCTCCCTCAGTTGTAGCTTCTAAGGTTAGAGGATGCACAGGTCGTAATTTCTGCCAACGCTCTACCAGTGACTTCACCGACTGGGACTCCTCCCATAGCGGTAAGAGGCAAGCTGCTGTTGTACTGTCTACAAACACAGGATTTTCTGGAATTGCTAACTGCTGACTAATTTCAAATGGGTTTAACTGTGTGATGCATCTCACCAGTTCTTCTTTCAGTTCCGGCGTTTTCAACTCAGGAAGTAAATGCACCTGTGCTTCTTGCCAGTCATCCAACGTCCACTCAGTAACTGGGACAAAGGATTGCCCCTGATTGGGATGTCCACACCAGAAGTCCAGTAGCCGATGGGCAGGATTTAACAGTTCAAATAAATGTAGCTGCTCTTCTACAGTCGTTTCTGGTAAGCTCATTGCCAGGAAAGCTGGCAAATTCTCTGGTTCTTTAAATAGCTCCATCAACTCCCATTGCCGCCAATTCACCATGCTGACAAACTCTAGCTCAGCTGCCCTTAAAGCAGAGAACATTTCCGAGATAGTGTAGCCTTGATCACCTTGGAATAAATGATTCATTAAAAGCCGTTCGTCATCTGTTTCAAACTCAGGTCTCCAAGTAATAGTCTTGAGTACGACTTTATCCTTTAAACTTTTCATAATCTCTCGCACTAATTCAATTTCCAATTCTTCGGGGTTCTCATCCATCAGCCCCATCATTTTGAAAACTTCTTGAGAGCGGTAGAAGTGAGTACGCTGTAGGGAACTATGGAGATTAGCGCGAATAATTCCATCTGGTTTAAGCACTGACTTCATGGCTTGTAAGCCAATAGCTGGATCAGAGAAAAGATAAAGAACTTCGTCACAATTGATGTAGTCAAAAGCTAGACCCAGTTTGGGTAAGTCTTCAATTGAACTAACATAAAATTCTGTATCGTCAAAGCCGTGATATTGCAACCGTTGTCTGGCTAATTCAATCGATTTATCTGATCTATCTACCCCAATAATTTTGCACCTGGATTTGCTTCTGCAAAACTAAGGACTTATAGCCACTACCGCAGCCTGCATCTAAAATTACTTTTCCTTTCGTTTCTATAACTTTTTTGTTTCTTAAATAATAGGGATTAACCAAGTTATGAATATAAAGTAACTTAGCGTCATTTTTAGGAGATGCTTCTAACGGAGTTCTGGGATAAGGACCAGTATCAAATTGCTGCCGAATTTTCTCCCTTGTCTCAGCTGCATTGTCGTCCATGTTTTGTTCCCTCCATCTACTAATTAAAATTGTGGCTTAAAGTTATTCCCAGACCTTTACTAGCATAAGTTTTTACCTATAGCAGTCCTATTTCATTTATGAATGTGGTGCAGCTTCTGGTTCCTGGACAAGGCTTGTATGCCCATCCCACAAATCAAATCAGATTGCTATATATAAAATGCATTTGTTGAACGGAGTTCCGCCCATGACTGCTATTACCTTAGATTTACACTCAATTATTGATTTGACTGACGAGCAGTTTTATCAGCTTTGTCAGGCGAATCCAGATATCAAATTAGAGCGCAACGCCAAAGGAGAATTAATTGTAATGCCACCAACTGGCTGGGGAACTGGCAAGCGAAATTCCAAACTCAATCAGCGTTTAGCAAACTGGGCTGATCAGGACGCAACTGGCATCGCCTTCGACTCCTCCACTGGCTTCAAACTTCCTCATGGAGGCGATGTCTGATGACAAGCCGCTGCGCGTCTACGCTCTCCTGATGCTGCTTGGGTAAGGCAAGAAAGACTAGATGCCCTAAATCCAGATCCAAATAAGTTCCTCCCCTTAGCGCCTGACTTCGTTGTTGAGTTGATGTCTGCAAACGATAACCTTGAAACAACGCAAAATAAGATGCAGGAATACCGTGAAAATGGTGTCCGCTTGGGTTGGTTGATTGATCCTAAAATGCAACAAGTTGAAATTTACCGATCTCAGGCTGTAGAGGTACTGCAATCACCTACCACTTTGTCAGGTGAAGATGTCCTGCCAGGGTTTGTGTTGGATTTGAGAGATATTTTTAAAAATTTACTAGCAGTCAATTACTCAGAATTATCGCTTAATATAAATCACTATATTTATTCAGCTAATGTAAGCTAACTGAAACTTAGATGTAGTTACATAACCGTTGAGGTTTGTTATACTAGTTAAAGCGTAGTCGTTATGAGTTTAATTATAAATCATGACTAACCCAACTGTAGAGAACTTAGTAATTATCGGCTCTGGTCCAGCTGGGTACACGGCGGCAATTTATGCGGCAAGGGCTAACTTAAAACCAGTTGTATTTGAGGGCTTTCAAGCTGGGGGATTGCCTGGTGGACAGCTAATGACAACGACTGAAGTGGAGAACTTTCCTGGCTTTCCGCAAGGAATTACGGGACCGCAGCTGATGGATCAGATGAAGGCGCAAGCAGAGCGCTGGGGGGCTGAGTTATATACCGAAGATGTTACAGAAGTTGACTTGAATCAGCGTCCTTTTGTTGTTCGCTCTGAGGAGCGTGAGGTTAGGACTAACAGCATTGTAATTGCCACTGGCGCAACAGCAAAGCGGTTGGGTTTACCTAGTGAGCATCAATTCTGGAGTCGGGGGATTTCTGCTTGTGCTATCTGTGATGGGGCAACTCCTATTTTCCACCGCGCTGAATTAGCTGTAATTGGCGGGGGTGATTCCGCAGCGGAAGAATCAATTTACCTTACAAAGTACGGCGATCAGGTGAATATGCTGGTGCGCGGCGAGAAAATGCGAGCGAGTAAAGCAATGCAGGATCGCGTTCTGAGTAACCCCAAAATTAAGGTTCACTGGAATACAGAAGTAGCGGATGTTTTTGGTGGCGATCGCCACATGGAAGGAGTGAAAATCCGCAATATCAAAACGGGTGAATCAAGCGTTTTGCACGTTAAAGGTTTATTCTACGCGGTCGGTCATACGCCGAATACATCTCTATTTAAGGGGCAACTGGAACTTGATGATGTAGGATACATTGTCACCAAGCCTGGTTCTGTGGAAACCAGCGTTGAAGGCGTTTATGCAGCTGGAGATGTGCAGGATCATGAGTATCGTCAGGCGATTACTGCCGCAGGTACAGGGTGTATGGCAGCAATGTTAGCAGAACGCTGGCTGTCGTCTACTGATCTGATTCAGGAATTCCACCAAGCAGGTGAACCAGATAATGAACTAGCTCATGCGCCACAGCAGCAAACAGTAGTAAGGTCAGAGAACTTTGATTTGAATGCGATGCGCCATGAAGGAGGCTATGCTTTACGGAAGCTTTTTCATGACAGCGATCGCCTACTCGTGGTCAAGTATGTATCGCCTAACTGCGGTCCCTGTCATACCCTGAAGCCAATCTTAAATAAAGTGGTGGATGAGTTTAACAGTAAGATTCACTTGGTCGAAATTAACATTGAGCAAGACAGAGATATTGCGGAAACTGCTGGTGTGACAGGAACACCGACGATTCAGTTCTTCAAGAACAAAGAACTATTAACCGAATCCAAAGGCATCAAGCCAAAGAGTTATTATCGTCAGTTGATTGAAAGTTATGTGTGATACATAGTCTGCGGCGAAGCTTTGGTGCGGGTTAAGGGCGATCGCATTTAGATGCAGATACAGTTCGGCGAATGGAATTCACGTTTATCCAGCGATCGCATTTAGATATAGAACAAGGAATTCTATTCGCCAAGGCTACAATTCTGTAAAAATGGTCAGCGTATCCTGCTCCTCATAGGGCAAATGCCGATGACTGTTAATAAACGCCAACTGCCCAAATCTCTAAGTTTTTCTAAGGTCAGCCTTTCCCAAAAATTCATGGGGATTGGGTTAGTTATTACCCTAATTTTCTTATTCATAGCCTTTCTAGCTCCTGTGTTTCAAGCTTGGGGTTGGCTACAAAGCCCAATCGAATCGCTGAGTAACCCGATTCATCAACCGCCTGAAATGAAGCATTTATTCGGCACGAGTCGCCAAGGTTACGATGTGTTTTCCCGAACATTATTTGCCAGTCAAGTCGCGTTGCAAGTAGTTGTTTTAGCAACAGCACTTAGTATGATTATTGGTGTACCACTAGGCTTAGTAAGTGGCTATTTGGGCGGTAGACTTGATCGAGTGTTGCTGTTTTTAATGGACACTATCTACACACTGCCAGGATTGCTGCTTTCAGTAACGCTGGCTTTTGTTGTGGGACGAGGGATACTGAATGCCGCGATTGCCATCAGCATTGCTTACATACCTCAATACTATCGAGTTGTCCGCAATCATACTATTAGTGTCAAGACTGAGCTTTTTTATCGAAGCTGCTCAAGCAATGGGAGCATCCACCTGGACAGTTCTTTCCCGATATCTATTTTTCAACGTGATTCAAAGCGTGCCAGTATTGTTCACCCTTAACGCTGCCGATGCAATTTTGACATTAGGCGGCTTAGGCTTTTGGGGTTAGGACTCCCCGAAGAAGTG
This sequence comes from Chroococcidiopsidaceae cyanobacterium YX2bin18, assembly GCA_030446505.1. Taxonomy (GTDB): domain Bacteria; phylum Cyanobacteriota; class Cyanobacteriia; order Cyanobacteriales; family Chroococcidiopsidaceae; genus JAHHHE01. The sequence goes on from JAUJND010000006.1 coordinate 36,775, forward strand.
CCAGAGTGGGGGCATGATTTGCGTCAAGCTCTGGATGCACTACCGACTGGTGTTTGGTGGACGGCGCTTTTTCCTGGCTTAACGATGACATTAATGGTTGTAGGGCTGTCTCTAGTTGGGGAAGGGTTGAATGAATTTATCAATCCCCGCTTGCGGCGAGACAATTGGAACCACAAATCTCCCTAATAGTCGATTACCTTGAGATAGTCATCCACAGTGTTTCTCACTAAACTATTCTTATGAAAGATAATTTTCCTTAATTGCTGCTGCTGTTGGTGGTTTCATGCTTTCCGTCGCTGCTGCTGGCATCATCAAGGCTGCTCCAGTAACATCTTTGACACCATCACCCAGTTTGACAACCCCAATAGCTAATCTCCACAATTCTACGTTGCGGTTTGAAAAAGTGAAAAACGATAACTTATGGGTTCCAATTTTTTAACTCAGCCGCAACACCAAACTCAAGTATTGGGGAATTGACTTGGGAGGAACGGCAATTAAACTAGGACGATTCAGTCAAGATGGTACTTGCTTGCAGTCGTTGAGTGTAGCGACTCCCCAACCAGCTACACCAGAAGCGGTTGTGGAAGTGATGGTGCAAGCGATCGCTCAACTCGATACCCAAGAAAGTATTGCAATTGGAGTTGGCACCCCAGGTCCCGTTGATGCCTCTGGGCGGATTGCTAGAGTTGCGATTAACCTTAAGCAATGGCATGATGTTCCCCTAGCTGACTGGTTAGAAGCCAAAACAGGTCGCCCAGCAATTCTCGCCAATGATGCTAATTGTGCGGGTTTAGGAGAAGCTTGGTTAGGTGCTGGTCGCCGATTTCGCAATCTAATCGTCTGCTGACGCTGGGAACTGGCGTTGGTGGTGCAATTATCCTTGATGGCAAGCTGTTTACTGGGCATCAAGGAGCGGCTGGGGAACTAGGGTTAATTACGTTAAACCCAGATGGTTCAGAATGCAATAGCGGTAATCGCGGCTCTTTGGAGCAGTATGTCTCAGTTGGGGCTATTCGTCGGCGCACAGGTTTAGAACCCGCTGAATTGGGCGCTCTTGCTCAAGCAGGTGATCTTAATGCCTTGACATTTTGGCAAAGCTATGGAGCAGATTTGGGTGCTGGTTTGGCGAGCCTGATTTATGTTCTAACACCAGAAGCGATCGTGATTGGCGGTGGCGTAAGTGCTAGCGCTGAGTTTTTCTTTCCAAGTGTTCAGGCTGAGATTGAACGCCGCGTACTGCCTAGTTCCCGTGCTGGTTTACAGTTGTTGGTAGCTGAATTGGGCAACCAAGCGGGGATGGTAGGTGCAGCTAAATTAGCTTGGGATAAGTATGCTAGTTGTTGCAGCTGAAAATCTAGTTATAGCGTAGCTTGGTTCCTGAAATAAATTGGTATAGCATCTAGGGGATTAAAGCTTGACTAGCCACTATGTTGACAGCGATTGACAGAAATATCTGGATTGGTGATGTCACCTTTATTGTTGCTCCAAATCTTTACCACCACCTTTTTGTTTCTGATTTTAAGTCCATTTATCCTCAAGCAAAAATTGAAAGCAGGATATGAATGGTTTTTATCCACCGCTCTCTAAACAACTAAGACACCTCAACTGGGGTAGCAAGAACTGAGGCTGCTTGAGAACGAATCATTACAGCCTCAATGAATCCTTTAAATAAAGGATGAGGCGCACTAGGACGGGACTGGAACTCTGGATGGAATTGTGTAGCTATGAAAAATGGATGGCTGGGCAGTTCAATAATTTCAACCAAGCGTCCATCTGGAGAAGTACCACTGATTACGTACCCCGTCTCTAAAAACGAGTTGCGATAGAAGTTATTGAACTCGTAGCGATGGCGATGCCGTTCGTAAATTACTTCTTTTTGGTACAGTTTGAAAGCCAAGCTATTAGGGGTAATGCGACAAGGATACAGCCCTAGCCGCATCGTACCGCCCAAATCGACTACATCCTGCTGTTCGGGCAAGAGGTTAATCACTGGATTGCCATTGGAGTCAAACTCAGCACTATTGGCATCTTTCAATCCGGCAATATTACGCGCCCACTCAATTACAGAGCATTGCATTCCCAGGCACAAACCTAAAAATGGAATCTGGCGATCGCGCGCGTATTGCACTGCCCTAATTTTGCCATCTACACCTCTGCTGCCAAAGCCGCCGGGAACTATTAGTCCATTAAATCCTTGTAAGTAGCGTTCAGCTGCTTCGGTTTCCAAATCTTCAGAGTTAATCCAGCGCAGGTGTAAATCACCACCCATCGCGATCGCTGCATGACGCAATGCTTCTACTACAGAAAGATAAGCATCACTTAAGCGCACATATTTACCAACAATCGCAATTTCAACTCGATGTGTAGGACGATTTAGGCGTGCTACCAGTGTTTGCCACTGAGTTAAATCCGGTTGGCGTTGCTCCATCTGCAATAAATCCAGCGCTTGCTGTGCTAGTCCTTCGCGTTCCATCATCAGCGGTACTTCATAGATGCTATTAGCATCTTGGGCAGTGATCACACACTCCACAGGCACATCACAGAATTCTGACATCTTCTGCTTTAAACCCGATGGCAGTGGGCGATCGCACCGACAAACTAAAATATCTGGTTGAATTCCAATCGAGCGTAATTCCTTCACTGAATGTTGCGTCGGCTTTGTTTTCATTTCCCCCGCCGACGGAATCCAAGGTACTAGTGTTACGTGCATATACAGCACATTCTGCCGCCCTACATCCTTGCGGAACTGGCGAATCGCTTCTAAAAAGGGCAACGATTCAATATCTCCTACTGTGCCACCAATTTCAGTAATCACAACATCTGGGTTAGTATTTTTGGCAACTCGCTGGATGCGCTCTTTAATCTCATTAGTGATGTGGGGAATAACTTGTACTGTACCTCCCATATATTCACCACGACGCTCTTTATTCAGCACCGCCTGATAAATTGAGCCAGTAGTAACGCTGTTGAGTCGGGACATTGAGGTATCTGTAAACCGCTCATAATGTCCTAAATCCAAGTCCGTCTCTGCGCCATCTTCAGTCACAAACACTTCCCCATGCTGGAAGGGACTCATCGTGCCTGGATCGACATTAATATAAGGGTCAAGTTTCAAAATTGATACGGAATAATCGCGCGACTTCAGTAAGCGTCCTAAACTAGAAGCAACAATTCCTTTACCAATGCTGGAAACGACACCACCAGTAACAAAAACAAATTTAGTCATATAATTAATTTTCTTAAGCAACTCTTGTAAAAATACACCCCGTCATTGTGCCACAGTCAGTCAGGACTCAGAAGCAACTAACGTTAGTCTATCTGCCGTCTTTCCCCTGTATTCTCATAGCTAATAACGTTTCTTCTATTTTGACGTGAGAAAACTTTTAGGATTAGTGGCATTATTTGTAATCGCATCTCCAGCGCGGGCAGATCAATCCCTCTCTGTTGTTTACCCCCCAGCTGATCATCAGACTACAGCTAAGCAGATCTTTTTTATTGGCACAGCACCACCTACTGGCGAAGTTTTGCTGAATGGTAAGTCTATTGAGCGCAGTCGCTCTGGGCATTTTGCCCCTAGTTTGCCATTAAATTTGGGAGATAATCTCTTTACTCTGCGCTATCAGGATCAGCAAGTCCAAATTAAAGTTAAACGACTTTTGACTGCCCCTGTACCAGTTGGGTTAGGGTTTGCCAAAGATTCCCTGACTCCATCTGGAGATATCGCTAAACTGCCAGGGGAACTGATTTGTTTTGGGGCGTTAGCGAAGCTTCCCGAAGGGTTCGCTCCTCCTAATGCTAAAGTCTCTGTGGCGCTAGCTAATCAAATAATTCCCTTACTGCCGCAATCTGAAGTTCAGCTACCAGCTAATTACGCAGCATTAACAGGACAAAATCAGCCTTCCCAATCAGTAGCAGGACAATACCAGGGTTGTGCAACTATATCTGGAGCGCCAGCTGCTTTGGGACAACCTGAGTTCCAGCTGACAGTCAATGGTAAGACAACAACTCAAATGGGTTCTGGCAAGATTTCAGTGCTTTCACCAGCGAATTTAGAAGTTGCCGAAGTTATAGCTGATTCAGGTGTGGCACGGACTGGTCCCAGTACCGATTATTCGCGTCTCACACCGCTACCTAAAGGAACACGGGCTACTGTCACAGGTAGAGAAGGTGAATGGTTACGGCTAGACTATGGCGGTTGGATTAATCGTAAAGAGACGCGGATATTGCCAGGAGCAGTACCACCGCGATCGCTCATTCGGAGTATCCGCGCCCGTCAAGTCCCTGGTGCAACAGAAGTAACGTTTCCTTTACAAGTACCTGTTCCCGTCACTGTACAGCAGGGCAATCGCACTTTTACCCTAACTTTGTACAATACCACCGCTCAAACTGATGTAATTCGCTTAGATAATGACCCAGTTATCTCGCGTTTAGACTGGCAACAGTTAGCACCTGGTCAAGTGCAATATACTTTTAACCTCAAATCTCAGCAGCAGTGGGGCTATCAGCTGAAGTACGACGGTACGAGCTTGATCCTGACTTTACGTCATCCCCCCGGCACAAGTAAGGTTAGCCGCATCCGGGAGCCGATAATAGATGCCAGGCTCCTGTACGGCGACAATCTCATTACAGGGGAAATCGTCCCCTCTAGCGATGTAACTGGGTTACAAGCTAGGAATGCTACTCTGCCACTGACAGGGATCAAAATTCTCCTCGATCCAGGACATGGCGGTGCTGAACTAGGCTCTAGAGGTCCAACTGGGTATCCTGAAAAAGATATCAATTTAGTAATATCTAAACTGGTGCAAGAGCAGCTAATTGCACGGGGAGCTACAGTTTACATGACACGGGACGATGATCGGGATGTGTCACTGCCAGAACGAGTCGCAATGATTGACAAGCTAGAACCAGCGATCGCCCTTTCACTTCACTACAACGCTTTACCGGATGATGGTGATGCTGTCAATACTAAAGGGTTAGCAGCTTTTTGGTACCATCCCCAAGCACATAACCTTGCGATATTTTTGCACAACTATTTAGTTACAAAGCTGCGCCGTCCTGACTATGGAGTTTATTGGAATAACTTAGCGTTGACTCGTCCAGCAACGGCTCCATCTGTGCTGCTGGAACTCGGTTTTATGATCAATCCCACAGAGTTTGAATGGATTGTAAATTCCCAGGAGCAAAAGAAATTAGCAAGTGCGATCGCTCAAGGTATTACGCAGTGGTTTGCGATTACTCGCTTTAACTCAAAATCAGTCGGTGACTAGTTTTAGCTGCTGCTTATGCAGTATCGGCAAGAAAAACAACCCCATTCCTATCTGTAACTAAACCAAAGAGCGTGACAACGTAGTTATTGAAACTCCATAAACCAAAAACTTCTGCTGCCAATTCAAATGGGTAAGCCATCATCATGAGACTTGTCAGCATAGCACCCAAGAGTCCATATTGGGTCAGCCAATAGAAACCACCACCTTTAACAGCGTACAGGAGCCGAGTAATCAGCAGTCCGATTACAGTTCCATAGCAGCGCATACATACAGCCATAGTAAACGGTGGCACGAGCGCCAGTCCCATATCTGGTTGCGGACAAACGTGGATTCCCAACGTATAGATAATTCCTGCTATACCTGGAAGCAAAGATAACCCAGAGGCAGATAAGAAGGGAGCAAAGAGGGGTCCTACCACCATCCCAGTCAGAATAAGATCGGCGATCGCACTTCCCCAATTGAGACTGCTAAAACTATTTTGCTGTGTAGCGTTTTGCATAAATTCCTTCTTTACAAATCTATTCTAAGATATCTGTGCCAGATGATAAGGACTCGTCAGTTTATCTAGCTGCTGTAGTAATAGACTAAGGAACAAGCCAACATCTGTAACTACACCAACCGATTCTACCGAACCGCGATCGCTTAACTTTGTCACTACAGCTGGATTGATATCTACACAAACCATTTTTACGCCAGCTGGTGTCATATTTCCGACACCAATTGAATGCAGCATCGAAGACAGCATCAATATCATGTCTGCACCTGCTAAAAGTTGAGCGTATTCCTGCTGAGCTTTAATTAAATCCATTTGCGTGTCAGGCAAAGGTCCATCATCGCGAATTGAACCAGCAAGAGAGAAAGGAACTCCATTGCGAACACACTCATACATTACACCACTTTTAATAACGCCTTGCTCCACAGCTTTAGCAATGCTGCCATAGCGTCGGATGGTGTTGATAACTTTTAAATGGTGGCGATGTCCACCCCTAACAGCAACTCCTCGCTGCATATCTACACCTAAAGAAGTCCCCATCAGGTTTTGCTCAATGTCGTGGACTGCGATCGCATTTCCAGCCAACAATGCCTGCACATATCCTTGCCGAATCAGACGCGCTAGATGTTCCCCACCGCCAGTATGAATTACGACTGGGCCTGCTGTTACTACTACTTTACCGCCTTGATCGCGGATTTTACGTAGTTCCCAGGCAACTTGTTCTACTACTAATTCTACGCGGCGCTCACTAGAAACTCCAGCTGACATGAAGCTAAATTCTTGAGTGTTACGCTGTTCTCGCGCTTCTGGTTTGCGGACGGTGCGAATACCTTGGACATCAACAACTACTTGCTCTCCGACTTCTAAATCCCGCAGTAGCTTACAGCGTGCGGTTACGCCTTGTGGGGTTTGCGTAATTGCGATCGCGCCATCCATCCGCTGCCAAAGCACCTTAATCCACTCACCGTTAATCCGCACCTCAGTTGGATAAATAGTGGAGACATAAAAATCGTCTGGAGATACCCCAGCTTGGGTGACTGGCTCTAATTTGGCATCGCGCTCATCTTGCGGCAGATGCACTGCACCTAAATCGATCAGTTGCGCTAAAATTCCTTCCATCACCTCATGGTCAGGAGCCGACACCTTCACCTCAGCACTTGAAGTGCTCTGCCGCTGCTCTCCTAGCTCAAACTTCAACACCTGGAAACTGCCACCATTTTCCACAACCAGATCCAAAGCGCGGTTGATTAAGCCAGAATCTAACAAATGACCTTCTAAGCGCAGAGTCCGACTTTCCACTGATACATTTGCATGGACTTCGGTGCGTACTGGTTCTGTTACCCGCAGCGTCAAACACTTGGCGGCTCCTCCTGCTTTGAGAAATTCCGTCAAAGGCGTTTCAATTACCTCGAATCCAGCTGCTGTAAGGCGGGCTTTTAGGTTGTCACTCGCTTGGTTCATTACTACAACAGAATCGATATTGACAGCGTTGCAGGCAAAGTTCACTGCATCTGCTTCCGCAATTACAATTCGCTTTTCTTGCGGCACTCGCATTTCAATTAAGCGGTTAGAGTAGGAATCAAACGCTGGGGGATAGTAGAGCAAATAACCGCCGTTGAGCGGACAAAAGCAAGTATCCAGGTGATAAAACCGCTCATCCATCAGCCGCAGCGACACTACTTCAATGTCTAGCCATTTTGCCAGATATGGGTGAGAGTCTAGTTCTGAACGAAAGCCGTATCCAGCCCATAGCCAGCGTCCTTCTCGATCCAGCAGCGCATCCCCGGCTCCTTCAAATGGCAAATCTTTGGGCAGTTCATGCACCGTGTAGCCTTTGGACTCGAACCACTGTTTGAAAAACGGTTCTTCTCCTTGACGCTCTTTATGGAAAAAGCGGCTTAAAACTACCGTATTTCCCAAAACCAGTCCGGCATTGGCAGTAAAAACCATATCGGGCCAGCCGATTTGAGGTTGTACCAAATCTACAAGGGTGTGATCTTTAAGAACGTGGTGGAGTTTTTGCCACTGCTCGACGGCGCGATCGCGCGATGATTTGTGAATATTCCCTTCCATCCAGGGATTAATTACATAATCTACGTCGTAGTGGTCAGGGGAACACATCAGGAAGCGGATCTCAGAAGTCATAAAGAAATTTTAGATGGGATAGACGCACCAAGTTCTATTGGATACAAATTGCTGCTGCAATTCTGTAGAAGTCACTACGAAGTTTACGCCTCTTAATATTAAGAGACAGCAGGCTGAGTTCTAATTTTATTACTTTGGGACAGAGGGAGATTGGTTAATAGTGGGTAGATGCGATCGCGTCTTGACTTGCATTGTGGCTGCACCGCTTTAAAGATGAGGTTCTAAAATCGGATAATCAAGCTCAGAACTCGGACATTGCAGTATTGATGCTCGAATTTCGACTTTTGATCTCGAAGTTTGAGGCTCCTTGCTTGAAGTTTTGAGTTCCGAGCTTGAAAAATGGAGTTCTGAACTTGGATAATGAACCTCTGAGCTTGAAGGATGAAGTTCTGAGGTTGAATGGTAGAGCCTTTAGGTTAGATTGTGGTGTTAAATGGGTGATCGCCCAACTTTAAAGTTAAAGGCGATCACGATCTATTGCGCGATCGCCCCAGATTATCTTAGGAAGAGCGATCGCCTCAACTCAGGTAATCATCTGGGTGATATCTGTGCCTACTAAAAGCGGTGATACCCCAGCATTGTGCTGATCAAAGAAGATATTATCTGCGGTCGTTGCGCTGCCGAATGTCCAGTTTTGTCCGGTGGACATTACAGCATTAGCAGCGTTGCTGGCGAGTAACTGAGCGAATGGCTCTAGAGTGCCAACATTGAGCACTACAGCAGTGAAGTCGGCGCGACCAAATATCACATAGCTCTCACCAGCATTATATTGACCGTTGGAATCGGCACCAGGAGCCCCAATCAGGAGGTCATCAAAGCCATCGCCATTGACATCGCCTGCTGAACTGACTGAAGTACCTGAGAAGTCATCCTCATTGATGCCGTTAATCACAAAGCCATTGCTGCCGTTGAGAGCGCTTAGGTTGAAGTTGGCACTGAATCCTCCTGATGAGCCAAACACAACATAGCTCTCCCCAGCAAAATCTTGACCGTTGGAATCGGGCACCACCAGCCCCAATCAGGAGGTCATCAAAGCCATCGCCATTGACATCGCCTGCTGAACTGACTGAAGTGCCTGAGAAGTCATCCTCATTGATGCCGTTAATCACAAAGCCATTGCTGCCGTTGAGAGCGCTTAGGTTGAAGTTGGCACTGAATCCTCCTGATGAGCCAAACACAACATAGCTCTTGCCAGCATTATATTGACCGTTGGAATCGGCACCAGGAGCCCCAATCAGGAGGTCATCAAAGCCATCACCATTGACATCGCCTGCTTGAACTGACTGAACTGCCTGAGCGGTCATCCTCATTGATGCCGTTAATCACAAAGCCATTGCTGCCGTTGAGAGTGCTTAGGTTGAGGTTGGCATTGAATCCTCCTGATGAGCCAAACACAACATAGCTTTCGCCAGCATAACTTTGACCGTTGGGATCGGCCCCCTAGCCCCAATCAGGATGTCATCAAAGCCATCGCCATTGACATCCCCTGCTGAGCTGACCGACTTACCTGATTCGTCACCTGAGCTGATGCCATTAATCTTAAAGCCATTGCTGCCGTTGAGAGTGCTTAGGTTGAGGCTAGCACTGAATCCTCCTGCTTTACCAAACACAATATAGCTTTCGCCAGGCTCCTGTGAAAATGGATTGTAATAGGAATTAGGAGCTCCAATCAGGATGTCATCAAAGCCATCGCCATTGACATCCCCTGCTGAGCTGACTGAAGTGCCTGAGTAGTCAAATATGTCGATGCCGTTAATCTGAAAGCCATTGCTGCCGTTGAGAGTACTTAGGTTGAGGTTGGCACTGAATCCTCCTGCTTTACCAAACACAACATAGCTTGAGCCAACAAGATCTGGCGATCCAATCAGGATGTCATCAAAGCCATCGCCGTTGACATCCCCTGCTGAACTAACTAAACTGCCTGAGCGGTCAAATGTGTCAGTGCCATTAATCTTAAAGCCATTGCTGCCATTGAGAGTGCTTAGGTTGAGGCTAGGGCTGAATCCTCCTGCTTCACCAAACACAACATAGCTCTCGCCAGCCAGTGGAGCCCCAATCAAAAGGTCATCAAAGCCATCGCCGTTGACATCCCCTGCTGAACTGACTGAACTGCCTGATTCGTCACCTGAGCTGATGCCGTTAATCTTAAAGCCATTGCTGCCGTTGAGGTCAGCCAGGTCAAATTCTGCTGTGAACTTAAAGTAGTCACCGTCCAGACTTAAACTCGTGCTTCCTTGGGCAATAGCAATCACTTCATCTGGTTCGCTGCCTGAGTTATTCAGGTAGATCGCTGTACCCGCGGGTAACCCTCCTGGCGATGGCGCTAGCACATAGTTGTCACTGGTTCCTTTCAACTGAATGACATCATTATTGGTGTTGAAGTCAGTAACTAAAGCGTAGTCCGTTCTTCCAGCAGTTGCAGTGTTGCGATCATCATAAAATACTTGATTTGCATCCCCAGCACAAACAAGTCTGCCCCTGCTCCGCCAGTCAGTGTATCTATTTCACCGACTAAATTGGTAGTACTACCAGTGAGGATGTCGTTGCCTGTACCACCATTTAGCCTATCGTTACCTCTGCCAGCAAATAGTTGATCGTTGCCTGTGCCGCCAATCAGGTTGTCATTGCCATCATTACCTCTAATTCTGTCATCACCATCTCCACCCTCAAGGTAATCGCTAAAGTTGCCTTTGCCACCAAACAGGCGATCATTCCCTATTCCTCCAAACAGGCGATCGCTACCAGCTAAACCGATTAAATTGTCATTGCCTGCAAAACCAAATATAGAATCAGCACTTGCTGTTCCTGTTAGCCTATCGTTACCAGGTGTACCATTTCTGGTTGCCATTGCTCTTTGTCCTTAATTTTGGGTAGTAAAGCTTTAAATTTTGCACTGCAACTATTGATTTTTGAAATCAAAAGTATTCGTCTTCAAACACAGTAAATTCAACAACGCACACTAGAGTGGTGGTTGACAAAACAAGTTATTTACTGTATTTAATTATTCAGATTACAGGGAAATTATTAGGAGAATTTAAAGAGTTAATGAACTAGCAGTCAAAAATATATGTTTTATTTAAAGTTTTAATGAAGATTGATTGGCAACATAACTAAACATCAAAATGTTGAGATGCGCCAAGGTATTTAAAATTACTTAACTAAAATTTGGGCTACTTAGTCGTTGCTTAAGACTGTCTAAATATCGCATCGGCAACACAGCAAACATCTCGCATTTCCTTGACATCGTGGACTCGTAAGATATCTGCACCATTAGCGATCGCCGCACAACACGCTGCCGCTGTTCCCCAAACTCGCGCTTTCGGGTCTGGCTGATTTAAAATGTGACCAATAAAACTTTTGCGTGATGTCCCCACTAAAATCGGGCAATTGAGAGAACGAAATACTGATAAGCGGCGCAAAATTTCTAGACTTTGCTTGTAGTTTTTAGCAAAACCAATACCGGGGTCAATGATAATTTTGTTACGGCTAATTCCAGAGGCGATCACAACTTCAATTTGTCTTTTTAGAAACTGATAAATCTCCCCAATTAAATCTTGATAATCTGTCAATTGTTGCATCGTCTGCGGCTTACCCCGAATATGCATTAACACAATTGGAACATTTAATTGAGCTATTGTAGGTAACATATCAGGGTCAAAGGTTGCAGCCGAAATATCATTAATGATATCTGCGCCCGCTTCACGGCATTGTCCTTGCCACTGGCTGCGCGTGTTGTATCCACAGAAATCGGTACTAATATTTCTGGACGGATGATCTGCAACACTGACAGAACTCGCTCAAGTTCTTCCTCCAGCGAAATTTCAACAGATCCTGGTCGAGTTGATTGCCCACCTAAATCAATAATGTCTGCCCCTGCTGCCACAAGTTGCTGTGCTTGGGCTAATGCAGCGGCAGGAGTATTGAATTCACCACCATCACTAAAGCTATCTGGTGTTACATTCAGTACCCCCATTAAGTATGTTCGTCCCCACTCAAAATGAGCGTCCCTGAGTGTCCAGCTAGCTAGGGTTGACATAAATTAATGGTTCATCAAAATCTATATCTATTTATGATTGACAATTCTGGCAAAACTTGCAGGTTCCAGGCTTGCTCCCTACTAAAACACCATCAATTTCTGGCTGAGCCATGATTTCATCAATATTATTTGGCTTAACTGAGCCACCGTATTGAATAGATACATTGGGATTACTCAATTGGCTGCGAATCAGACCAATTACGCGATTTGCCTCTGATACCTCACAAGTGTCGCCAGTACCGATCGCCCAAATTGGTTCGTAAGCAATCACAAGGTTCTGTTGGTCAACCTCAACTAAATCTTTTTCTAGCTGGGTGGTAATCACCGCTCCGGTTTCACCAGCATCTCGTTGTTGTTTCGTTTCACCTACACAAAGAATTGGGTTAAGACCATAGCGCTGGGCTGCTTTTAGTCGCAGGTTGACCGTTTGATCAGTTTCGCCAAAATATTGCCGCCGTTCGCTGTGACCAACAATGACATAGCGCACCCCAATTTCTGTCAACATCGGACCAGCAATTTCACCCGTGTAAGCTCCACTTTCTTCCCAATGGACATTTTGAGCACCCAACTGTACAAGGCTACCATGCAAGCTTTTGGAGAGCAGCGAGAGTGTAGTGAAAGGAGCGCACAAGACTACTTCCCGTTCTGGGGGAGTTTCATCTAGGCTAGACATAAATTCTTGCAAAAACTCCAGGGACTCTACCTGGGTCTTAAACATTTTCCAGTTACCAGCAATAACAATTTTCCGCACAGATGACTCAATCAGGTTCAGAATCACTACAAAATGTAAACTCAAGTCTAAAGTTTAAGGTGATCCATTTCACGTAAAAATTCTTAAAATAGTGTTGATAACTTGAATTAGGTCAATAAAAAAGGCAATGCCACCTTAGACAAATCCCGATCACAGCTTGAGTTAAATATACTTATCTGATTTGCAGTAAGTAATCGCACTCCTAAACCAGAACCTAATTTAGTATTTATTCTTAGTTATGCCCTAACTCTGAATCTGCTGCTCTTTTTGAGGGTAAAGGTCACAAAGTTAACTAAATTGTGATTTCAAAGCCATAACTGCATTCTGACCCCCAAACCCAAAACTAAAACACAGCACATTATCAATCTCACCCTGACGCGGCTCAGTTACCACATCTAGTTCAAATTCTGGCTGCTTCAGACCTACACAAGGTGGTAAAATTTGATCCTTCAACGCCATTAAGCAAAAAGCAGCGCCCATTGCCCCAGAAGCTCCTAGTGTATGACCCGTGGCTCCCTTAGTAGAACTGACTGGCACGCCTTGGGGAAACAATTGCTGAATTAACTGCGCCTCATGTTTATCGTTTAGCTGGGTAGCTGTACCGTGGGCGTGGATGTAATCAATGTCAGTTGTGCGGAGGTTGCTCCGAGCTAGACACTGCTTAATAGCTGCGATCGCACTCCTACCTCCAGGCTCTGGAGCGTTTGGATGATATCCATCTGCTGTCAAGCCAAATTCTAGCACTTGACCATAAATCGGAGCAGAACGCCGCTTTGCCAACTCCGCTGATTCTAGGACAAACACTGCTGCCCCTTCGCCTAACACTAATCCTTCTCGATAGCGGTCAAAGGGATAAGCTCCAGTTTTAGCTAAAGCACCCATTTGGTTAAAGCCAGCTAGGGTTAACGGTGTGATAGCTGCTTCAACTGCCCCAGCAATTACCCGCTGACATTGCCCTGTTTTTAGGAGGTGATAACCTTGAGCGATCGCCCAAATTCCAGTTGCACAAGCTGCCATTGGCGCTAGAACTACTTCTGCACCGACTTGACGCGCAACTGAGATCGCGTTCATGTGAGGCAACGTGTCTAACCAATGTTCTAAGTTAGGCTCAATAGCAGAATGAGATTGTGTTGGTACCGTCAAGTACATTTTTCGCGCCAATTGTTCCCAAGAGGCTTGATGAGCGCGACTTGAGCCAATTACAACTCCACAATCGGGTATTGGTGGAACTAGCGCCGCATCTTTTAAAGCAGAAGCAACAACCAGCTGAACGAGTGTTTTTAACTCAGCTGGTTGTTTACCTATTAGTGCCAGAGGTCTTTGTTTTAGTTCTGCAAAAGGTTGATATAGTTGAATGCCTGATTTTCCTGATATCAACTGGTGCCAGCTAACTTCTAAACATTCACCCAAAGCGGAAACTAAACCAATCCCAGTAACAACAACTTCCATGCTCAAACAAGGGATGGGAGGGGATAGATTAATCTATCCCCTTGTCCTGTCCTGTTAAGAATTGCTGCCGTTCTTGAGGTTTTCCAAACCCTGCGTTACTTCAGCCGATTCAATGCGATCGCCCTGCTGAATTTTGTCAACTACATCCATGCCGTTAGTTACAGTTCCAAACACAGCATAACTGCCATCTAGAAAAGGCAAATCCGCCAAAGCAAAATAAAACTGTGAAGAAGCTGAATCAGGTGATTGCGATCGCGCCATTGCTACTGCCCCACGCGTATGCTTCAACTCTGGTTTACCAGAATCACCAGCACTTTCTAGCGTCATGCCGTAAGTCGGAGTTGCTGCCCCTTCAGGCTTAATTTCTAAGGGTATACGCCGCTCACTCCCAGTTTTTGGGTCAATAAAACCGCCAGTTCCCAATGGTTGCCGAGATTTAGGATCTTTACTCTGCGGGTCACCGCCTTGAACTACAAAAGGTTCTGGCTGCCGGACAACTCGGTGAAACACCAAACCATCGTACACACCCTGATTAACAAGATCTACGAAATTGCCAGCAGTAATCGGGGCATTTGTGCCGTCTACTTCGATTGTAATTGGCGCACCATTGACCGTCATTACCACTGTTGCCTTACCTTCTAAAACTGGTAAATCTTTCATTTGTGGGCTACTCGCCTGAGTAGGAGTTAAAGAGGTTGTTTGAGTAGCTGGGGAGGTTGGGGATAACGAATTTGCCGACTGATCAGGTGAACATCCTCCCAGCATCAATCCACCAAGAATTAAAACTGACACTAACCAGTGCCGGATTTTTAGCTGCATTATGCCTTTGACTGCCTCAACCTAAGAAATCCCATCATCTCATTTCACCATCTACTGATTCAACCCCACTAATCATAGACCTTCAAGAGGCACTGTCAAAAACCGAGCTAACGCAGCTCCTTGATTTTCTATTTGTGTCAAGGGTATGGGTTGCCCCACCGACGTAAGCGGAATGTCTCTTCGACCCTTCACCCGCAAATATAATGCCCGACGCGGGTTCAAACCCTCTTTGATTTCCACACGCACAGCTTGGACATCTCGCGTGCGGCAATCAATCTCAATCCGGCGGTTTTTTCCCAGAAATCCCCACCGAAAAATTTTAATTTCGCCAGTTTCCAGGTTGAATTCGTTATAACCGCCTCCCACATCCAAGATAACGAGCATCCACAGGTATAAAGCGAGTAGCAATCCAGCAATGCCATAAAATCCCATTGCCAAACCTTGAGGGACGAACTGGAGTTCGGTCGGATTAGCAAAGGGCAGTAAATTCACCTTTAAGTAACTGGAAAGCCCAGCTAGTAAAAACCCAATTGCGCCGATGGATACAATTGTTGCCCACCAGTAGTTGCTGAACCGACGAGAACCTAGAATTGGTTGATTTAGAACGCGATCGCTTGTATTGAGCGTTGTTGATGCCGTCATTAAACTATCCTGCCCAGTCAAAAGAAATAATATTTGCGATTCCACGCTAAATGCATAGCCATAGCTACAGCTACTTAACTTTAAATATTACTGAGGAATCTTGTGTAAAATTGTAAAATTTCTGATAGTTTATTATATTTATAGCCTGATGCTAAGAACCTGATCCCACCTATAGGGATTGGGGACAAAGTATGACTGCTGTGATAAATTAAGAAAGATTAAAAAGCCATAGACTGGTTTACCAGTAAGTGGTAGCACGAATTTGACACAGTATTTAGGGTAGCTAGCTTATTTTTGAAGCTAGTTTCTCATAAACACTTCAATTGCTTTGGGCAATTGGATGTCAAAACGTTAATTCCTCAAAAGCTTTGCAATTTTAGTAAAATGAGAGGATTTTAGATCAATGACAATAGCAGTTGGACGCGAAGCGAGCGATAGAGGGTGGTTTGACGCTCTAGACGACTGGCTAAAGCGAGATAGATTCGTATTCGTAGGATGGTCAGGAATACTATTATTTCCCACAGCATACCTAGCACTAGGAGGATGGCTCACAGGAACAACATTTGCAAGTTCCTGGTACAGCCATGGGATAGCGTCATCCTACCTAGAAGGGTGTAACTTCTTAACAGTAGCAGTGAGTACCCCAGGAAACAGCATGGGACACTCACTACTATTTTTGTGGGGACCAGAAGCGCAATGGGACTTCACAAGGTGGGTACAGCTAGGGGGATTGTGGACATTTGTTGCTTTGCACGGCGCATTTGCCCTGATTGGATTCATGCTGCGGCAATTTGAAATTGCCAGATTAGTAGGCATCAGACCATACAACGCCTTGGCATTTAGTGCGCCAATCGCCGTATTCGTGAGTGTGTTCTTAATGTACCCACTCGGACAATCAGGGTGGTTTTTTGCCCCCAGCTTTGGCGTAGCAGCAATCTTCCGCTTCTTACTATTCTTCCAAGGATTCCACAACTGGACACTCAACCCGTTCCACATGATGGGAGTAGCAGGAGTGTTAGGCGGCGCATTACTGTGCGCGATTCATGGAGCAACAGTAGAAAACACGCTATTTGAAGACGGGGATGCCTCAAATACATTTCGCGCCTTCAACCCGACGCAAGCAGAAGAAACATATTCAATGGTGACAGCAAACAGGTTCTGGTCACAGATATTTGGGATTGCTTTTTCCAACAAGCGCTGGTTGCACTTCTTTATGCTGTTTGTGCCTGTGACTGGCTTATGGATGAGTGCCGTAGGCGTAGTTGGGTTAGCGCTTAACTTGCGGGCTTACGACTTTGTATCCCAAGAGTTGCGGGCTGCGGAAGACCCAGAGTTTGAGACGTTTTACACAAAAAATATTCTCTTAAATGAGGGCATCCGTGCTTGGATGGCTCCTCAAGATCAACCCCACGAGCAATTCCAATTCCCTGAGGAGGTCCTACCCCGTGGAAACGCCTTATAATGCCCCTTTTGGTAATAGTTCCCTTGCCCTAGGCGGCGGTCGCGACCAAGAGTCATCTGGTTTTGCCTGGTGGTCTGGTAATGCCCGTTTAATTAACTTATCTGGTAAACTGCTTGGTGCTCACGTTGCCCATTCCGGTTTAATTGTATTTTGGGCTGGAGCGATGACTTTATTTGAAGTCGCTCACTTCATCCCGGAAAAGCCGATGTACGAACAGGGCTTGATTCTGTTACCTCACCTTGCAGCTCAAGGTTGGGGTGTTGGTCCTGGTGGTGAAGTGATTAACATCTTCCCCTATTTTGTTGTCGGTGTGCTGCACTTGATTTCCTCAGCAGTGCTAGGCTTCGGTGGTATTTACCATGCAGTTCGGGGTCCCGAAACCTTAGAAGAGTACTCTGGCTTCTTTGGTTACGACTGGAAAGACAAGAATAAGATGACCAGTATCATTGGTTATCACCTAATCATCTTGGGTTGTGGTGCGCTGCTACTAGTGATCAAGGCTATGTTCTTTGGCGGCTTGTATGACACCTGGGCGCCTGGTGGTGGTGATGTTCGCGTCATTACTAACCCGACGCTTAACCCAGCTACGATCTTCGGTTATGTGGCGAAGTCTCCCTTCGGTGGTGAAGGTTCAATTGTCAGCGTTGATAACCTGGAAGACGTAGTTGGCGGTCATATTTGGGTTGCCTTGCTGCTGATTACTGGCGGTATTTTCCACGTTGTTACTAAGCCTTTTGCTTGGGCGCGTCGCGGCTTCATCTGGTCGGGAGAAGCTTACTTGTCGTATAGCTTAGGCGCTGTGTCGCTAATGGCGTTTATTGCAACTTGCTTCGTTTGGTTTAATAACACTGTATATCCGAGCGAATTTTACGGTCCTACAGGTCCAGAAGCGTCTCAAGCTCAGGCTTTGACCTTCTTGATTCGGGACCAGCGCTTGGGTGCGAACGTTGGTTCTGCTCAAGGTCCAACAGGTCTAGGTAAATATCTGATGCGATCGCCCACTGGTGAAATCATTTTTGGTGGTGAGACGATGCGCTTTTGGGATGTCCGCGCTCCTTGGCTAGAGCCGTTACGCGGTCCCAATGGTCTCGATTTAGACAAGATTAAGAACGATATTCAGCCTTGGCAAGCTCGCCGTGCGGCTGAGTACATGACTCATGCTCCTCTGGGTTCTATTAATTCAGTAGGTGGTGTGGCTACGGAGATTAACTCGTTTAACTATGTATCTCCGCGGTCTTGGTTGTCTTCCTTTCACTTTGTCATGGCGTTCTTATTCCTGGTTGGTCACTTGTGGCACGCGGGTCGCGCCCGTGCGGCAGTTGCTGGCTTTGAAAGAGGAATCAACCGTGAAAGTGAGCCTGTAATGGCTATGGGTGAACTTGACTAAGTAAGATTGGTTCCGTTGTTACTGAGATTACTTTACAGGCTCCTGGGTGAAATCAGGAGCCTTTCTTTTAAAATAAATCTTTAGGATTTATCTATTTAAAAAGCTTTTAATTAGCATGAGCATTAGCATTGCTACAGGCAATGAAGTTTTCTAATCTAGATGAATATATATGCAGTTGCTATGTGACATAATGTGCTGTGGAGCAGAGAGTGAGCGGGTATAAGCAATAAGATTATGCAAATATCTTTATTAAGCACTCCGACAGCGACTGCAAAACCATAAATTCCATGAGTTCTAAGAACCATGAGCGACTCTAATCTTACAGATTCCCTGGAATGGTTACCTGAAGCTAAGGTTAAGCTGAAGAATATTCCTTTTTTTGTCCGTGCTCAAGCTAAAGCGCGGATTGAGCAGCTGGCTCGTGCAGCTGATCTAGAAGTTGTAACAGTGGAGTTAGTTGAGCAAGCAAGATCTGAGTTTGGACAATAAGTAATTTTTCTGGCACTTAGGTAGCCTAAAGTTTCTCAAATTACGGGATGTTTAACAAGAGCTTTCTTACTGTTGAGCTAACAATAAAAACAGACTAGCATATGCTTAGTTTCAGTGTTGGTAGCCGCATTGCGGGCTTGGTAAGCGATTCCCTGATTAATTAAGTTATCTGGCAAGCAAAATGAGCCAATCTAACTATAGGGATATTTGAACTTATACTCACTCAAAACGGCTACCAAAAAGTAATGGCATATAATACTGCAACTAAGCCTTAGACAATAAAAGTCTGGCAATCCCTATCAGATACTGGCGTGGATATTATCCGCCAACAGATACCTCTATTAACCTCATCACTTAAACTGCTCCCCATCCAGGCGGTGGTAGCGCTACTTGATCATCTGGTTTGGATTGAGAAACTCTCTGCATACTAGCTGAGAGCCAGATAAACATCTCCTGAAAGTTCAGACCTCTTAATTTCAGAGGGCTACGCACAACAATTTGGCTTAAGCGTGTCATGTCAGCGTCCTCCACACCTACCGCAAAAAAGGCAACGCGCTTATTAGCCTCATCGTTTTTGATCCGCTGTGTTGCCTGCAATATAATGTCATCCATCTCTCCCTGGGGTTCGCCATCTGTAATCAAAAACACCCAAGGACGATAGTAATTTACCCCATTAGTACGATACTGCTGTTTACGAGCTTCAATCATATCTAAGCCTGTGTGAATCGCAGAACCCATGTGTGTCAGACCTTGAGCTATTAGTGTCGGTGGCTCAAACTGATCCGCTGTGACAAAGTCCTGAGCCACATTCACTTCAAAGTTAAATGTGACAATTGCAACCTCTACTCGCTTCTTAGCAAGGTTGTCTCGATTTAATTCCTCTTTAAATGTTTGTAGACCTTTATTTAGAGCATCAATTGGTGCGCCGTTCATAGAACCAGAGGTGTCTAGCAGCAAGACACACGGACAACGTGGTTCTGGATTTTCGGCAAATTCAACAGCATCTTCAAGTTTCAAAATTTCAGGCATGGCTTTGGGAATTAGTATTAAAATTATCAGTTTAGTAAACTTAGCATTTACAACCAAGGAAGTGATTCACAGGTAAAAACACTCTTCTAATCATGCTCTCAATCAGCAATAGGTACACCACCAATGTTGGCAAAATCAGCATAGACAATTAGTACGGGCGTAGATACTTTGCAGCTGCCGTAAGATATCG
Source organism: Chroococcidiopsidaceae cyanobacterium YX2bin18 (assembly GCA_030446505.1). Lineage (GTDB taxonomy): Bacteria > Cyanobacteriota > Cyanobacteriia > Cyanobacteriales > Chroococcidiopsidaceae > JAHHHE01. The sequence goes on from JAUJND010000006.1 coordinate 56,934, forward strand.
CACTTCCTGACAATAATCGCATCTCAACCAACTTAACTCGCTTCTATACTCATTGCGGCGATTACAGCCTGCTGGCTAACTTGTTTGTATACAGTATTTAAATATTGCATCACTATTTCAGACGAAGTTAAATGTGAATTGGAAGTCTCAGTTGCATCTAATGGCAGCGGGATTGGTCCCAAAACATCTAAAATCGTTTCACTAGTAGATGGAGCAATTACAACAAGTGCCGACTCTAGTGGCTCGTTATATTGCCAGAAAGAGTCAATTTTTAGAGATTGTTTGGTGTTTGCTAGCTCATTTACGGGGGGGCTTTCGTCGGTACGAACTGACGTTTGGTGCTCGGTATCAGATTCAAGGTTAGGAGCCTTAATGTTTAAGCGTAACTCACGTAAAGCAGCAATAATTTGATCTTTAGTGCGACCGCGTAATTGAAATAGAACAAAGGGATCTTCACTAAAGCGATCGCCCAGTTGATAATAAATTGCCCCAACGTGCTTACAGGGATTAGCTTTATCTGGACAAGAGCATTTGCTCCGAATGTCAGCCAGCGTGAAGGGAAATAGCGACAAACCATTCGCCGTAAACACTTCTTCGATGTTCGGCGGCATTTCCCCTGCCAGTAGCTTCGCCGCAAATATTGCTCGCTGGGACATAGTTTCAATCACATAAGCCCACTGCTCATCAGTAAATGGTTCAAGAAATAGAGAAACTTGATACGGTTCTGGTTCCGTACCCTGCACATCAGCCAGTACCTTAGCACCTTTAAACTCAATACTAAGGACATTTCCCTGACGTGCATAGTTACGCGCACGTTCTAAACGCTTCTTAAAGCGATAGGAATCTAACAAATCTAGCCATCGTTGCGCCCACCATTCTCGGCTTGCCTGAACATGAGAATTTGTCATTTAAGCCTCTTCAATTACAGCATTGCGATCAAGTACTAGTAAGTTCCTCAGTTGATCTGTATCTAGTTCAGTCAACCACTCCTCGCCACCACCCACGACTTGTTCAGCTAGCGCTTTTTTACTTTCAATCATTTCGTGAATTTTTTCTTCTAGGGTTCCCGTGCAGACAAATTTATGCACCTGGACGTTGCGAGTTTGCCCAATACGAAAGACACGATCAGTAGCTTGATTTTCTACTGCTGGATTCCACCAGCGATCAAAGTGGAAGACATGGTTAGCCCGTGTTAAATTAAGCCCTACACCGCCAGCCTTTAGAGAAAGAATCATGATTGGTGGACCTTGGGGATCATGCTGAAAACGAGCAATCATTTCCTCGCGTTGTTTTTTGCTGGTGCTGCCATACAAAAATAAAATTTCTCGACTCAGATGTTGCTCCAAATAAGGTTTAAGCAGCTTACCCCACTCGGCAAATTGCGTGAAAATTAAAGCGCGTCCTGCGCCAGCAGCGCCTTCTGCATCGCCTTCTGCTAAAGCTTCTTCTAGCATTTCCTCTAGACGCTGTAGTTTACCAGAGCGCTGTGCTTGAAGTGTAGCTTCTTTTAAATATTGCGCTGGGTGATTGCAGACTTGTTTTAGCTTCACAAGTAGAGCCAAAATCATCCCCCGACGTTGCAAACCGGAAGCCGACTCAATTTCAGCTAAAGATTCCTCAACTAAGCGTTGATACAGTGTTGCCTGTGCAGCACTAAGCCCACAAAATACTGTCATTTCCTGCTTTTCTGGCAAGTCTTGAATAATGTCGCGGTCAGTTTTAAGACGGCGCAGAATAAAGGGTTGGACAAGCGATCGCAATGTCTGCAATGAAGCCGCATCCCCATATTTCTCAATTGGCATGGCAAACCGACGCTGAAAAAATTGGCGCGAACCCAAATACCCCGGATTCAAAAAATCCAAAATTGACCACAGTTCTTGCAGCCTGTTTTCTACTGGTGTCCCAGTCAGCGCCACCCGAAATGACGATTGGATCTGCCGTACCGCTTGTGACTGCTTCGCCTCGGAATTTTTAACATTTTGGGCTTCATCTAATACCACTGTATGCCAGGAAATGCTTTGCAGTGATTTCAGATCTCGGTGAATCAGAGCGTAACTTGTAATTACCAAATCATGACCTTTAACTGCTTGAATAAACTCCTTACCTTTAGGGCGCTTATCTCCGTGGTGCAGCAAAACTTTGAGCGTCGGACCAAATTTTTTAACTTCTCGCTCCCAGTTACCTAGTACAGAAGTTGGACAAACTAGCAGCGTTGGTTGTTCCAATCCTCCCTGCTCTTTGAGATACAGCATAAAAGCGATGAACTGAATTGTTTTTCCCAATCCCATATCATCCGCCAGACACGCTCCTAATCCCCAGCGTTCTAGAAATGATAGCCAAGCGACTCCCCGCTCTTGATAAGGTCGTAGGCTGCCCTGAAAACTCGCTGGCGCGGGCATGGGCGCGATCGCAGTATTGTTTGTTAAAGTTGCCATCAACTCTTGGATTGCACCTGTTGCTTCAAAGCTGACGACTGGGAGTTTTTCAATTACTTGAGTGTCCCCCGTCGCTAGCCGCAGGGCATCTTCCAACGAAAGCGCCAGCTTGTCCTTACGCGCAGCAAAGAATGCTTGCGCTGTTTTTATATCTTGCGATCGCAGTTCCACCCACTCGCCATAAAATTCTACTAAATGGCTATTTATCTTCACGAATAGGTCAAACTCTGCCTGTGATAGCGTTTGTCCACCAATCTCTAATTTCCACTAGCGAAGTTCAACAAACTCTGCAAACCTAAACGATTCTGTGTTTGTTCTGTGTCTGGGCGGCGATTTTTAAGCCTAAGCGGTTCGCCCATCCTTCACGGTTTGCCAAACTAGGAGGTAAAACCACCCCTAAGCCACTATCTTCAAAGCGCGGGGCAACTGACTTTAAAAACTCATACGCTTGGAGTGGGGTCAGGTGACAGAATTGGGGGTACTGTGTCTCTAAGCTTGGAGCAATTTGGGCATACAGCCTGGAAGCTAACCCTAAACCTCGAAGTAAACTTTCTTGCGGCTGCTCAATCGTCCGATTTCGATAAACCCAGCGTTCAACTGGGTGGTTCCAAATCGTTGCTGCATCTACTAAAAATTCTGGATCATTAGCTGCTTGTAAAAAGTATGCCAAAGTCCAATTACTTTGCTGCGGTGTGGGAGGATCAAGGTAAAAACAGGTGTGAAAAAGACTCTGCCCATTCAGTTGATATTGCAGCGGTGCAATCCAGGAGCTAAGCGATGACTCCAGGCGTTCCATACCATTAGCTAGCTTAACAGTATTAGAGTCAGTCGCTGAAAGCCCTTCTAGCCACTCCCGAACCGAGAGATTGCCCTGGTATATTATTGCTAATTGATGCTCGTACCTGGGCATCTATTGTGCTATTTAGAAATCCCAGTAATAATTCTTGCGGTTGCAGCGGTAAATCGACTGCCAATGATGTTTGATCAATCCCTGCTGTTTCCTGCTGATAGGTACGGCAAGCGGCGGGCATCGCTGGGCAAATTTTTCAGACGCGAACTGTTCACGGCGCTGTCTAAGAGCGATCGCCAGTTAGCAACGATACTATCTGTTTGTCGCTCCAATGTAGGCAAAAATTTACCCCGACTCAACAGATCTAAACTCCAACGCGCGCGATTTGCGACCAAAAGCGTAAATCTCCCCCAAAAAGGAATCCGCCTTATTAGCAGCGCCTAATGGTAGAGAAGTCAGAAATTTCATTGCTAAAAGTGGTTCTAGACAGATACCCTCAACTTGCCAGGGTTGGAGTAAGTAAGTTTGTTCTGTTGCTGATGCTAATGAAGCAGAATGTATAGGATACATCACTGTCCCTGCCTTATCCTCCAAAATGTGAGTTGGTAAGGCAATTACTTGGGATTGTGTTCGTGTAGCTTTTCCGGTAGATTGCGTCGTGTCGTTTTGCGTTGCCTGGGGCGCGTTTCTATCTTTACGGGTGCGTCCAACTGGAACGGCATCAAATAATCTTAGTGTGCTAATTGGCAAGTTTTGCGAACGTAACCACTCCACCAATTCATCTGGGTGCCATTCCTAATGGATACATAAATACATCTACCAAGGAAGGTGATTCAGGTGTCAATAAACGCCAAGTTTCTCCCCAAATAAATAAACAACCACTCTGATTTTGTTTTATCCAATTACCATGTACAATTGCCATTTAAACTACTCAACTCTCGCAAAAATTAAAAACATAATCTTTCAAAGCATTAGTTAAGCTCAAAAATAGATTATTTGTTCAAATTGAATTTTATTACTTGAAGCAAATAAGTATATTAGAGTAACTAACACGCAAATTAACTCAATAAAATTAATTAAATAATCAACTAGTTATAAATTAACAAAAAGTATCTGCCTCTGCGGAAAATATTAAATAACAGCATAGTAATAGAACTAGATTAACTGCATCCTCAACAATAAAATCAGATGACGTTATTAGACAATGTAATTATTCAAGGAAAACTTCATCTTCAAGAGCAATCTCTTGCTGAAGCAGAATTTGCTAATAACTCGGTTAAGACAGGGTGCATCTATCGTTACAGATAAAGATTCTAAAGCCCAATTGAAATAGGTTAAAGTCTGAGGCACTTTTATCTAAAACTAAACTTTCTCAGACCCTAGAGCCATATTTGTCATCCTACACTTGGGTTACGCATCTGTAATATTGATTAACAGTATTTAAGACTTTTGAGATCAATGTACCCTCGATTAGATTCTAAAGGCAAAAAACGGTCAAAGGAATCTAGAGAGCGATTATGGGGGAGGTTAATCAGGCGAATATGAGGTGGCAACATGGGACGGATTATTACTTAGTAAACACGCCGCCGCAACATCGCAATTACTTTATTGTCGTCTGTTCTAACTGTAGTCTAAAGACAAGGGCTGGAAACTTTTTCTGGGGCTAGGAGGATTTTTTTCTTTCTTTAGTCGCTAACTCATAGGTGAGACATCTACCTGAGGGCAGCAATAGCATATAAATGCTACGATTGCGAAAGAGAAAAAATAGTGATAAAGAAGGACAAAAAACTGAATGCAAGAGATTGATAGGTCAATATCCTTTGATGGACGGGATATTCGACTGAAAGTCGGCCTATTAGCTCCCCAGGCTGGTGGGTCTGTCTTGATGCAATCTGGGGATACAGCCTGTTTTAGTAAGCGCTACCCGCTCTAGTGGAAGAGAGGGTATTGATTTTCTGCCGCTGACTGTAGACTATGAAGAAAGACTCTACGCAGTCGGTCGGATTCCAGGGGGATTTTTAAGGCGGGAAGGACGACCGCCAGAAAAAGCAATTCTCACGAGTCGTTTAATTGACCGTCCCCTGCGCCCCTTATTTCCGCAATGGCTGCGGGATGACCTGCAAATTATAGCAACAACCCTTTCAATGGATGAATTGGGTACCACCAGATGTCCTAGCGGTAACAGGCGCTTCCCTGGCGGTGCTACTGGCAAAAATTCCCTTCTTGGGACCAATGGCGGCAGTGCGGGTTGGTTTGGTAGGAGATGATTTTATTATCAATCCTACATATGCTGAGATTGAAGCCGGAGAACTGGATCTAGTAGTAGCAGGCTCACCAGAAGGCGTGATTATGGTAGAGGCTGGAGCAAACCAGCTACCAGAACAAGACATTATTGAAGCAATTGATTTTGGCTACGAAGCGGTACGGGACTTAATTGAAGCCCAAAGAAATTTGATAGCAGAAATGGGCATTGACATTGTCCAAGAAACAGCACCAGAAGTAGATCTGACGCTGTTAAACTTTATGAGCGATCGCGCTACCGGATTCGGTTAAACAAATTTTGGCGCGATTTGAGCAGGACAAGAATAGTCGCGACGCAGCTTTAGATGCTGTGAAGTCAGAAATTGTCGCGGCGATCGCCGAACTACCAGAATCAGACCCGATCCGAGTTGCTACAATCGAAAACAGTAAAGCAGTTGGCAATAATTTCAAAGATTTGACTAAACAGCTTGATGCGCCGTCAAATCGTTGATGATAGTATTCGCGTTGATGGTCGTAAGCTGGATGAAGTACGACCTGTTTCTTGTCGCGTTGACCTGTTACCTAAACGAGTACATGGCAGCGGTTTATTTAACCGAGGACTAACCCAAGTCTTATCTGCTTGTACTTTAGGTACGCCAGGAGATGCCCAAAATCTGTTCGATGATCTGCAACTAGATCTTGAGAAAAAGCGTTACCTGCATCACTACAACTTCCCGCCGTACTCTGTGGGGAAACCAAGCCTTTACGCGCTGCTGGTCGCCGCGAAATCGGTCACGGTGCGTTGGCAGAAAGAGCTATCGTTCCCGTCCTGCCATCTAAAGAAAACTTCCCATACGTGATCCGGGTCGTGTCCGAAGTCCTTTCTTCTAATGGTTCTACCTCAATGGGTTCTGTCTGCGGTTCGACGCTGGCACTAATGGATGCTGGAGTGCCAATCACTAAACCTGTCAGCGCGGCAATGGGACTGATTAAAGAAGGGGATGAAATGCGTATCCTTACCGATATTCAGGGCATTGAAGACTTCTTGGGAGACATGGATTTCAAAGTTGCTGGAACGGATAGTGGGATTACCGCCTTGCAAATGGATATGAAGATTCCTGGTCTGCCGCTAGAAATTATTGCCAAAGCTATTGAACAAGCTCGTCCAGCGCGGTTGCACATTCTAGAGAAAATGCTCCAGACAATTGATAAACCGCGTACTGAGACGTCACCCTTTGCCCCGCGTCTTTTGACAATCAAGATTGATCCAGAATTAATTGGGATGATTATTGGACCCGGTGGTAAGACAATTAAGGGCATTACAGAAGAAACCGGAGCCAAAATTGATATTGAAGATGACGGCACGGTGACAATTTCTGCTGTGGATGAGAACAAGGCAAAGAAAGCACGTAATATCATACTCGGAATGACGCGGAAGTTAAACGAAGGCGATGTCTATGCTGGGAGAGTAACTCGCGTGATCCCGATTGGTGCATTTGTGGAATTTCTCCCTGGAAAGGAAGGAATGGTTCATATCTCTCAGCTAGCTGACTACCGAGTAGGCAAAGTTGAGGATGAAGTGGCGGTTGGTGATGAGGTAATTGTTAAAGTGCGAGAGATAGATAGCAAAGGGCGAATTAATCTGACACGCTTGGGTATTCATCCTGAGCAAGCAACAGCTGCTCGTGAAGCAGCGGCAATTAATCGGTAACGTGAAATTTTGTTGAATTAATTGCAAATCTTAAATTAGTGGGGCAATGCCGATAGCAAGGGCAATGCCCTACAAACCTTTGCACTGTTGATTGATTAGCTTTGTTTTCAACTTTGCGCCAATAATGCTATTTTTGCTAGTTAGTATAGCGATTCCCATTGGAGTACAATTTGAATTTTTGCGGACTAACCGTCTCGGTATCAACTGCAACAAGTCATTCTGTTGAGGGTATTAAAAACCGCAATAGAAAAAATTATTAGTTTTTTATTTTCACTTGGATAACTGTGGCATACCATTAGCTAACTTTTATTAAGCGATCGCCTGATGTTTAAATACTAAAATCAATCGCAACTCTTTAACCCTTAAAAAGATATATATTGTTTTTTTGACTGCGCCAATCTTAAAAACCTGACTGCAACGCTAAAGCAAGCACAAATTTAAATATGGATTTACCGCGATCGCGGCAATATTTCTCCCAAGAGATTAGTCAGCCTGATCAACAAATTAATCTGGCAAAGGCAGCTCTTTATATTGCCCAGGAAGAATATCCAGATCTAGAGCCAGATGAATACCTGAACGCCCTTGATACAATGGCATCGGAAATGGTGAAACGCTTGCCATCCCAACGGTATCCCTTGCGGGTTATTCAGAGTATTAATCAGTATTTGTATCAAGATTTAGGGTTTACCGGGAATACAGACAATTACTACGATCCGCGCAACAGCTATTTAAACAAAGTAATTGACCGTCGAACTGGTATCCCAATCACGGTTTCGTTAGTCTATCTTGAGGTAGCGCGACGAATTGATTTTCCGATGGTGGGTGTGGGAATGCCGGGACATTTTCTGATTCGCCCAGAGTTTGAGGATGCCGGAATTTTTGTCGATGCGTTTGACAGCGGCAAAATTCTATTTCCAGAGGATTGCCAGGAACGACTTACTCAAGTTTACGGTCAGCCCGTGACGCTGCAACCTGAATTTTTAGAGTCAATTACTCCAAGGCAATTTTTGGCACGGATGCTGACTAATTTAAAGCTCATTTACCTAAGACAGGAAGAGTTGGAACTCGCAATTGCCGCAGTTGAAAGAATTTTGCTTGTATTTCCAGAAGCGCCAGGGGAATTACGCGATCGCGGTCTAATATACTACCAAATGGGTCGTTGGGCAGCAGCTGGTGACGATTTTGAAACTTATTTAGCAAAGGTTCCTGATGCTTCGGATGCACCTGTAATTCACCGCTTGTTAAACCAATTGGGGAGAATTTAAAGCGGGGTGCAGAAGCCAAAGGAGAGTATAAATTAAAGTTCTGTGCTTCCGTATTGCCTGGCAATTTAAACAGCTAAATTAGATACATGAGAACTGCTTATTTTCTCTACTATGCGTTTGAAGCGGAGCAGCTAAGTTTGGATATCTTTATTTTGTTGAGCTTGAGAATAGGAATTTAAATTTCAAATTAAGCTCCCACACACAAATGACCTGGAATTTTACGTTTTTAGTCACACATCATCAGTATTTTTAATCCCAGCTCCTGTTTTGAATGTATAACTAGTGACTCAAGGGCGGTAATTCCTTTTAGTGTTTCAAGCTACTGGACAACCGCAACTGTAGTTGCGGCTATTAAGGTTACCATCGCTATTTCAGTTACCTAGTGGGTTTGCAACGCAACAAGAGTTGAGTCACCGATGCTTTAAAGGGCTACAAGTATAATTCGGTGACTATACTTTTATCTACTTACATTGTTTCAGTAATGACTGCAAGTACTTAGTTAATACTGCAGTGAATTTAGCTAAATACAAATGTAATATTAATTACCAAAAAATCAGGAGAAAGTGTTTTTTAGCGCTATTTGTTTATAAAGATAGATGCGTGGCTAAAAAATTACAGCTATCGCTGTATAGGAAAATCTTATTTGCTGTTAGTGGTTAATTTACAGCAAAATGCAAGTGAAATAACTGACTGCCATGTAGGATTATGCAAAGTAATACATTTTGGGAGGAAAAATTGTTTATGTTTTATTTGATGATATTTGAGGTTAACTCAAGAGAACTATGAAAGAAATTTGGCAAGGTATAACTCAAATTATGGGTGTGGGGCTACCAATCAAAGTGCAGGAAATATTAGCGCAGGCACCAGCACCTCCGAATATCGACCTAGATCGACCAGGAGAGGCTGCTGAGGCTGGGGTCAACTATGTGCAAGGGCTTGGCGCACGGCTAATTAACTTTATTCCAGAATTGCTGGCAGCGCTGGCAATTTTGTTGGTCGGCTTGCTAATTGCAGCGCTTGCTAAAGCCATAGTGCGAGGAATTCTTAACCGCACTACCATAGACAATCGGATTGCTGCGGCGATCATGGGGCGTGCAGATAGCCGTGATCTACCCAGAGTAGAAGACGCGATCTCCAACATAGTCTTTTGGATCATCGTCCTTTTCACTATAGTTGCTGTTTTACAGGCACTACAGCTGGAGGTAGTTTCTCGACCGCTGGGTGGCTTCCTGAACGAGCTTCTTAGCTTCATTCCCAGATTAGTCGGTGCGATAATTTTGTTGGCAGTCGCCTGGTTAATCGCAAAACTTGTGAAGTTGGTGACAACACGCGGATTACACGCCTTAAGGGTAGATGAGCGTTTAGATCAGCGACCAGCAGGCACTACCCGCGATCCAAACCAGTTGTCTTTGAGTGATACGATTGGCAATGCCCTGTATTGGTTCATCTTTTTACTCTTTCTGCTGCCAATTCTAGATACGCTGGGGCTACAGCAGGCACTAAGACCTGTGCAGCGTTTAATTGAGGACATTGTCTCGATTTTGCCCAATATTCTAGCGGCAATAGTAATTGCTGCTGCTGGCTGGTTGCTAGCTACTGTGGTGCGTCGGATTGTGACAAACTTGCTAGCATCAACTGGAATCGACCGGATGGGAAATCGGGTTGGACTGCGGGGAAGCAGCACTGGGCAATCTCTGTCTGGGATTATTGGTACGATTGTCTACGTCCTGATTTTGATTCCTGTGGCGATCGCGGCACTGAATGCACTGCGAATTGAAGCAATCTCGGTGCCAGCGATCGCAATGCTCAACCAGATCCTCACTGCCTTACCTGCAATTTTCACAGCAGCGTTGATTCTGATCTTGGCTTACTTCTTGGGGCGCTTTGTGTCGGATTTGGTCACCAATATCCTCTCTAGCCTGGGCTTTAACAATATTTTCTCTGTATTGGGTCTACCAACACCTTCTAGAAGGACTGTATCCCCGCCAAGGACAACGCCATCACGCGACTTCGTCCCACCAGCAGAACAACGAATCGTGATCGAGTCACCAGCACGTGACTTCATCCCGCCAACAGAACAAAGAACTGTAATTCAGCCTGAACCAACAACGCCAGCAGAACAAAGAACTGTAATTCAGCCTGAACCAACAACGCCAGCAACAGCGGTGACAACCCGGACACCGTCAGAAATTGTCGGCATTATTGCTCTAGTTGGGATCATGCTATTTGCTACTGTTGCGGCGGTCAATATCTTAAATATTGTGGCGCTGACAGCATTAGTGACTGGTATTACATTGATATTTGGGCAAATCCTGTCAGGATTGATCGTGTTTGGCATTGGTTTGTTTTTGGCAAATCTGGTCTATAACATCATTACCAGTTCCGGCGATCGCCAGGCACAAATCTTGGGTCAGGTGGCGCGGATTGCGATCATTGTTTTTACCTCAGCTTTAGCACTACGACAGATTGGGATTGCTAGCGAAATCGTCAATTTAGCCTTTGGGTTGTTACTCGGTGCGATCGCTGTTGCTATTGCCTTAGCATTTGGTTTAGGTGGTCGCGATATTGCACGAGGGCAAGTTCAAGAATTGCTAGACTCTTTTAAGCAAAAACGCAACCAACCACCCCGCGTTTAAGAGAGCAGGGGGAGCAGGGGAGGCAGGGGGAGTAGGGGAAGATATTATTTATATTCCCTCGCCCCTCGTCCCTCACCCCTCGCTCCTAGTTTCGTCCGTAGTTCATCTTTAATGCGGTTGAGAATTGAAGTTTCATCCAACGAAGCCAAAATTTGGTTAACAATTGCTTTTGGACCATCTGGACCCCAAGAGGCTCCGTTGGCTAAGTAGGCTTTAGTAACTTGTCCAATTGCATAGGAAGAAACACCAGCTACGCCCGCTTGTGTAAGCGCCACAGATAGATAAGGACCAAGCGAAGCACCACCTGTAGCTGGAGCAGATATACCAAGTAAGCTTTTTAAGGAACTTAAGCCCAAGGTTGCCAACAATTCACTAGCACTGATGCCGCCCATACTAATAGCAATTTTTTGGAGCAAACCTACGGCTCCCGCTTGGCTCATTTGAATGCCATAGAGCTTGGACAAATTTAAAATCAGGGCGATATCAATTACAGCCCCGCTGAAAATATCAACTACAGTAACCGGATTTAGGGCGATCGCTACTGCCTTAGTCATAACTGCACGCCAAATCAGATCATTCGCCCTATTGTCCCGAATCTCTAGTTTCCGCTGTACCAAGCGCTCATTGACATTATCGGCATAAAGCATGGTGTTGAGAGCAACTAATGCTTTGCCTTCGCGGTGCAAAATCTCTAATATTTTTAACTTAAGCTCCTCGACTTGGGGTGCGCTAGGACTTAACTGGACACCTTGGCTACCATCGGAGCGACGCAGAGCCGTCTTTACGAGGGGTGAGGCAGCTGCCATGACAATTTCATCAGGTGAGAGTAACTCCCGTACGCGCTCATCCCGAATTTTTTGATAAATTGCTATCCGATCTGCCTGGGGATACTGGTCAATTTTATTGAATACAAGCAAGATTGGCTTACCAGCTGAGCGTAGTTGGGAGAGCGCTTCGTGTTCCACCTGCGTCATGTCCCCAGCAATCACAAACAAAATTAAATCCGCTTGTTTTGCCACTTTTTGAGCAAGAGCAGCACGAGGAGCGCCATCTACTTCATCCAACCCAGGAGTATCAATCAATTCAACATAAGACTCTCCCAGACTTGGTAAAGTAACCCGAAGACAGCGATCGCCTAAATCCTGTTTAATCTTCCAAGTTGCCCTAGAGTCATTGCGGGTGACACCGTGTACTGGACCTGTTTCAAACACTGTTTGTCCCAACAAGGCATTGAGCAGCGAAGACTTGCCGCGTCCTACCATGCCAAATACAGCAATCTGTACCACCCGCCGCTCTAAGTTACCTAGCATAGTTTCTAGCTGAGTAATTTCCGCTTCCAGTCCATTCCGTTCCTGCGGAGTCAAATCGAGATTGGCTACCAGGTCTTGGAGAGTTGTCTGTGCCTGTTTATAGTTCAACTCTGCCTGGATATCTTTAAAGGCAGAAATCGCGTTGTCCATTTCCTCGTCTAAGTTAGTTGGTAGAGGAGTAAGCGAATAATTCGAGTAGGGAGTCGGATCAGGCAATGAAGTCAAATTTTTATTCCTCCTGTGAGCAATGCTTACGGTTAGCTAAATTCCGCAATATCTACCGCGCAAAAGTAGAGCAGTTTTTTGAAAAATGTGATTTTAACCTTATGCTTTGATCGTAGCTACTAAAAAAGGGCAAGGGACAAGGGTAAGAGAAGGGTTGGTTTCCTCCCTATTTACGCTTGGAGGCAAGCTGCTAAAAGACTAATTGTTAAAAATCTATGTCTCTAGTGTCTTTATTGTTAGTAATACTTTTTAGTCAAAATTGGGATTAGTTATTTGGAGCAGAATTAGTAGCAGCAATTGTGAGTCGTAAGCGTTTGCCAGAAACTATTGCCTATGTCCGGATTACACAACAATCCTGGCAACAAGGCTTCCTTGAGGGGGAAGTAAGAGCGGCTGAATTTGAGTGGCAGTTCCAGTGGTGTTTTCGACGCGGTGAGTTGTCCGTTAAACCTTCCCAAGGTCGCGCATTAATTAAAGAGCCGCTTGGTCGCTTTTTGGAGCAACGGGATTACCAGCTTGAACCAGGAGGTGACTATGCGTTTACAATCCGGGCTGAACTTTAATCATAGGTTTGAGCTAGATACCAAATGTAAGTATCTTTCAATCAGCAGGATAGCAACAATATCATCTACTGGTCGTGGGGGTTGGCGTAAACCTTGAGGTAGTAATTTCGAGAAACCTGTGGGAGGGTACATCTGCCAATAGCGATCGCGTGCCTCTAAACTGCTGTAGCGTTCATCTACCATGACGATAGATATTGGAGCTAATTCCTGGCTCAGTTGTTGCTTCCAGGGTTTGGCTGTGGTCTGATCACCCATCACCAAAAGGGAAATGGCATACGACTCGCAGAGTGCTTGGATAGTAGCGATTACTTCCTTGGTTGGAACAACTTGGTGATAATACAATTGCCGCTTCTGTCCCATTACAGCTAACCCACATTTATCTCGACCTGGATCAAAACCTAAGATCGTTGGTTGAGTCGGCGCATCTGGGAGAGTCATATCGCTTACAGCAAGAGGGTTCAGAGAACAGGATTCAGGGGTGGCATTGGAGAAGGAGCGGTAGGTGGGGATGGGAAAGTCCCTATGGGTTTATTAATCTTAGTTCCAAAACAATTTGCCCGTTTTGAACTGCTACTAGTTCCACCTTAAGAGGACCAGCTGTATATGTCACTTGGGCTGCGACAGCTTTAATATCCACTGGTTGAGGGTACTGGTTCAATTGAGCTATGAAGCGCAGCAATGTTTCAATGCGATTATCTCCAATTTGGATTGTATCCCCCAAAAATACCAGCGCGTTGGGAGCGAAAGTTGGTTGCACTTAACAGTAGCTCAACTCGTTGGCGAACTTCCTCTGCTGTCATCGTCGGGTCAACGAAATTGCAGCTAATACCTCATTTGGACGAAAGACTACTTGATTTTGGGTTGCATCAGCAAAAACTCGGACGCTCTTTTCACCTAAAACGTAGTTACCAGCAGAGATAATTCGCACCACGTAGTCCCGACCGTCATCAATTTGCTCAGCGAGTTGGTCAAGCGGGTTTGGGAAATGTTGACAACACGTTGGTTCAGTTGGTTAATTCCTGGCTGAGTTAATTGAATCGCCGTTCGGTTTGCTTCTCGCAGAGTTGCTGAATGGCTTGGTCAGCCGCCTTCGGTTCGACAATACGCACCACACGAGCGGTAAGAACCTGACCGCGCAAAAGGGCAACGTTGCCTCGACGCAACACTTGGAAGTTTCGTTCTAATCTTGCTACCTCCTGTTCCAGGTAGTCTTGTTGTGTTTCTAATTCTTTGAGGCGAGTTTCCCGTCGAGCAATCACGATCTCGCTCTGCGATGTCGCGATCGCGTTGCTCAATATTTTCATCCAGGTTAGTGATTTCCTGATCGCGTTGGGCAATTTGGGCAATGACCGCGTTGCGTTGCTCAATCAGCTGCTGGCGTTCGCTCTGGAGTTGTTGAATTTCGAGCGCAACTTAAGCCTGTTGGGAAAATGTTTTAAGCAGAGCTTGAGCTTTTTGGAACTGAGATTTTATTTGACCCAGTTGACCTTGGGTACTATTAAGTTGAGCTTGGGTTTGGGTTTGTCTTGCTTGAGTGCGATTTAACTGGGCTTGGGTTTGGGCTTGTTTGACAACTACACCCTTCAAATCCTGATTAATCGCGTTCAGGCCGGAGTGCCGCCTCTAGTTGCCGCTTTTGGGCTTCTCTTTGCTGGGCTTTTTGTTCAGTTTTGACTTGAGCTAGTTCCTTTTGTGCCTGATTTTTGATTAGTTGTTTCTTCTAGCTGCTGGCGGGTGGTATTTAGCTGCTGACGTTTAGTCCGGAGATCATTCTGAATCTCCTCAATTGAAAAACTCCTGTCCGCAATCGTTCGTCAGCTGCAAACAAAATTGCCAGTGTGGAAGCAGAAATAATACTACCTGTAATGATGGTTACTACAACAGGCTGTTTTGCGGGGGCGAAGATTAAATAGGCTCAAGCGTGCCTTCCCCAACCCGCGTACCAATGCGATCGCCCACCGTTGCGATTACGCCCCCTAAAATCAAAATTGCTGCAATCAGGATGTACGCGGTGGTCATTTTCGGCTTTCAGTTACCCCAGCTACAGCCTACTGCAAGCTGCTACGCAGAGTCATTAGTTTGTAGTCCTGATGACCAATTAAGTAAATTGTTGGCAAAAAAACTACTGGATTGTGAACAGTAATCTTTTTTATGAATTGAAATCATTTTTCGTCGCGCAAGTCTCCTAAAGTCGAGTAACAGTGACACGAGTAGAACCAATTGCTTCAGCGATCGCTTGATGAAAGCTTTAAATCAATCGTAATTCCCTCAGCACCAGGAACTCCAAAATCGCGACAGAGAATCAACAGAAAGCTTACCAAGCGAGAACCCATATCCCGGTGAGCCAAGGTTTCAATCATCATCTCTGTCTGTAAAATCCGCGAGGAAAGCCCGCGCAGCATTAACATCGATAACTCTGGCTTCTCCTTCAACGCCTGCTCTACCTGTTCAATTGGTGCTGACAATAACTCCACTGGCGTAAAAGCAACTGCATGGTAAAACCGATCAGATCGGTGTCCAGTCAGCAGCGACAGAACTCCAAAGACGCTATTCTCTCGCAGCAGCGCCTTGGTAATTTCTTCTCCAGCCTCATAAACTCTGGAAAGTTTAACAGCACCTTTCATTAAAAAATAAACACGCTCCGCCGGATCTCCCGGAAAAAAATCGTCTTGCCCCGTTCAAACATTTCCACAACTGGTGGAAACGACCCTGTTCTAACTGACGGAACACAGATGCTAGTGGTCTATCTTGCGTCACGACCCATATCCCCTGCCTAACCGATGCCCGAAACACTACACCAGATAACGTACCAATGAAACCTACCAACTAAAAATTTAAGGTAAGCGCTTTTGAGCTTTAAAATACTTAAACTGACTTTTGTTTATGTTTTGTAGTTTGTGATACATAAATTGCAAGAACGCAAAGTCCTCAACCTTTAAGAACGTTTTTTCAAAAAGCTGTACTAAGAAGGTATTACTAGGATGACGCAATATCTTGTGCAATATCTTAAGCGATTTGCAGTTCTTATTCAGAAGACATTTTCACTTTTTGCAGCCGCCTAACTCAAAGCAATAACACAAACTTCTGCCCGCGGAAAGCGGTCATCATGAACACCGGAGAGAGTTTCGGACAGAGCATCTGCCCCGAAATCTCTCGTGCTTTAAAAAGCCGATGTACCGATGACTAAAAAAGCAAACTCAGATTCGAGTATGCTCCTAAAAGATTTCCTAATTGATTATGCTAAATTTAACCGGAAAAAATGCCCTTGTTACTGGCATTGCCAACAATCCTTTCGATCGCCTGGGGTATTGCCCAACAACTGCATAAAGCTGGAGCAAATCTCGGCATTACTTACCTACCTGATGAGCGGGGCAAGATGGAGAAAAAAGTTGCGGAACTGGTAGAACCGCTCAATCCCAGTTTGTTTGTTCCTTGTGATGTCCAAAACGAAGAGCAAGTTCAGTCTACCTTCGATCTGATCCGCGATAAGTGGGGCAAGCTAGATATCCTGATTCATTGCCTGGCGTTTGCTAGTAAGGAGGATTTAAGTGGTGATTTTAGTAATACTTCGCGTTCAGGCTTCAACCAGGCTTAGAAATCAGCGCCTTCCCTGATGCAGCTAAGTGGGGCAGCTAAACCTTTGATGAGCCAAGGAGGCAGTATTGTGACGCTCACCTATCTAGGCGGTGTACGGGTAGTTCCAAATTATAATCTTATGGGAGTTGCTAAGGCAGCGCTGGAAACAAGTGTACGTTACTTAGCAAGTGAACTTGGTCCCAAAATATTCGCGTTAATGCCATTTTCAAAACGGTCCCATCCGGACTCTGGCATCCTCAGCAGTCGGTGGAATTTTGGATATGATTCATCATGTCGAGGAGATGGCGCCGCTGCGGCCACGGTAACTCAGCTAGAAGTCGCAATGCTGCTGCCTTCTTGTGTAGTGATTTAGCTAGTGGCATTACTGGTCAAATTCTGTATGTGGATGCTGGTTACGAAATTATGGGTGTTTGACACTCCTATGCTTGAAGGTTATATCGATTAAAATACGTGGCGATCGCGTAGAGGTGCAATAACTGAGTTGGGGAGTGGATATGATTTAAACCAATGCAACGGCTGAAATCTACGGAGGATAGCCTTAGTAACTCTTACCGTTTATCAGCCTGCCAAAGTTTAGGGCAGTCTACAGATGCAAATTATCTCTGAAGCTCCTGTTTCTTCTTGTTGATATCAACACACCTTCGGCGCAGGCGGTAGGGAATGAGAAAAAAAATCCTACTCTTAGCTATGACACTTTTTGCTCATCAACCGTGTATTTTGCCCAATAGATTTATCAATATCTCTATACATCGGTTTTCCGATAGGATTTTGGTATTCTAACCTTGCTTTCCATAGCCTGCTATGCCATAATTTGATTAAGTACGGTATTCCTACCAACTTACCGTAGATTTGAACATAAAAAAGTTGTCCTTATGCCTAACCTAGCTGCCAAAGATTTTGCTCTAGACACTTCTAACCGCTTAATGACAAGCCAAGATTCTACAAGTATTGCCCTAGGGCAAAAACGCAAACCAAACATAATTTTGTTTCTAGCAGATGATTTAGGCTACGGCGATCTTGGTTGCTATGGACGAAATTCATTAAAACACCGCATCTAGATCAAATGGCAGCCGAGGGAATACGCTTCACTGACTTCTACTCTGGCAAGTACCGTCTGCGCTCCCTCACGCTGCACTTTAATGACCGGATATCACACAGGTCATAGTCGGGTGCGTGGAAATGATGTTAATCTCCCCTGCGTCCTGAAGATATTACCGTTGCCGAACTGATGAAAGCAATGGGTACACTACGGGTATTTTGGTAAATGGGGACTTGGCGAACCTGGTACGACCGGAGTGCCAAATAAAAAAGGTTTTGACGAGTGGTTTGGCTATTTAAACCAGGTACACGCCCATGATTACTACCCTGATTATCTGTGGCGAAATGAAGAGATAGTCCCTTCCGCCGCGAACATACTCCCATGACTTGTTTACGCAAGAGGCGATCAATTTCATTAAGCGTCAGCAGGGATGAACCTTTTTTCCTCTATGTGCCATATATAGCGGTCGCCAAGACTTATAGGACATAGACTGAAGGAAGCCTATTCAAGCTCCCCGACCAGTTGATGTCAAAACCCTATAGCTACGACCTGCGTCAAAAAGTCATTCAAGCAATGGAGCTAGATGGGATGAAGAAAAGCGAAGCGGCTCAAGTGTTCAACTCAGTCGCAACACAATTGACTTGTGGCTGAAGCGGCAGGCTGAGACCGGAGACTACCAGGCAAAGTCGAATCGCCCCCATCGCACAGCCGACAAAATCACGGATTGGAACAAGTTCACTCAGTTTGCCAAACTGCATGGGGAGAAAAACACAAGCCGAGATGGCAGCGCTGTGGGAAGGTAATATCAGCGCTCGAACCATCTCACGAGCATTGGACAAAATCGGCTTGAGTCGAAAAAAAAAAGACGTACGGCTACCGTGAACGGAATGCAGCCAAACGTGCCACCTACGTAGCTCAACTGGCAGACATTCCCCTGGCACAACGGATATATGTGGATGAATCCGGGATGGACGAACGCGATGATTATGGCTACGGCTGGTGTGAGCGCGGAGTGCGCTTTGAGGCACTAAAGTCGGACGAAGAGCGGGGCGAGTCAACATGATTGCAGCTTACTGCCAACGTCAACTCATGGCGCACTTCACGCTGGAAGGTGCTTGTAACCGTATCGTGTTCGAGACTTGGCTCGAAACCTGCTTAGTGCCTGTGCTGGAACCAGGACAGGTGGTGATTCTCGATAACGCTACATTCCATCATGGTGGGCGCATTGAGGCTCTGATTGAGTCTGCTGGCTGTCGCCTGTTGTACTTGCCCCCTTATTCTCCAGACCTCAATCGGATTGAGAAGTGTTGGGCTTGGCAAAGTCGGTTCGCAAGGGTTTATCTAGCTCTGGCTCCCTTCGGCAAACCATAGAATCTGTTCTTAAAGATGCTACGTCCTAACACTACTGACTATAGCTATACTATTCCCCACGCCAATAATGAATTGGGAGACGAGGGAATGGAAGTGCCGAGTGATGCACCGTACTCGCACGAATCCTGGCCGCAACAGCAAAAAAATTACGCAGCCATGATTACGCGATTAGATGCACATATCGGACAAATATTGGCGCTGCTTGAGCAACTGGGTTTGCAGGAGGACACCCTAGTCTTGTTTAGCAGTGATAATGGGCCACATGAAGAAGGAGGGACAACTGCCGAATTCTTTGACAGTAATGGACCACTACAAGGCATCAAGCGCGATCTATACGATGGGGGTGTCCGTGTGCCGATGATCGCTCGTTGGTCTGGGAAAATAAAGCCAGGTCAAATCAATCACCAGCCTTTTGCACTTTGGGACTTCTTACCAACTGCGACTGAAATTGCTGGAATTGAAGCACCTGAAGGCATTGACGGACTTTCTATGCTCCCAGCAATGTTAGGTAAGCCTGCAAAAAGCCATGAAGTTCTTTACTGGGAATTTCATGAACGCGGTTTTGAACAGGCAATTCGGATGGGTAAATGGAAGGCTGTGCGTCATGGGAATCAACCTATCGAATTATATGATTTGGAAACTGATATCGGTGAGCAGTGCGATCTTGCTGTAGAGTATCCTGATGTAGTTCAAAAAATCGAAGAAGTATTGCAAACAATACGCTGCGACTCCAAAGAATTTCCCATTCACAATCAACACTATATTTCACATCTTCCTTTAGCACCGCTAAATTTCATCGAGAAATTATCAGCATAAAGGAATGAAAATTGATTCAACTATAGCCTGGCTCTATGAAATCTAGGTCAGTTAGCTATGAATGGCATGAAAGTATTTTGGAAAAATTCAACAAATAGAAAGAACTTAAAATCAGCAAAGTGATTACGAGCCAATGTATTGCGCCTAAGCTACCAAATCTTACCTTTGATTTTGATATAGAAGAACTGAATCTGCGATTCGGTTGCTGCCATCCCAGAAAGGTTTTAGCCTGGTGCGTAGAAAATTTTCCCACAGGTCTTGTGCAAAGTAGTGCCTTTAAAGTAAATGGCATGGTAATCATACATATGCTGTATCGGGAGTTACGAGTTGAACCAATACCTGTTTTATTTTTAGATACTCTGCATCATTTTCCTGAAACTTTAGAGCTAGTTCGCAAAGCTACTAAGGTCTATAACTTAAACTTGAAAGTTTACAAAGTTCCAGATGTAGATTCTCGTAAAGCCTTTGCAAATCATCACGGTGAGGCACTCTGGGATAGGGATACTGATAAATTCTATCAACTTACAAAGATTGAACCGCTAGAACGCGGGCTTAGAGAGTTAGATACTGTTGCCTGGATAACAGGACGGCGACGGGATCAATCTTCTACCCGAAGTGCAACTCCGATTTTTGAGCTTGACAAAAAACAGCGACTCAAGATTAATCCTTTGGCAACTTGGACAAGTCAAGATGTGTGGACTTATGTCGTGGAGCATGACGTAATTTACAATCCACTCCATGATCAAGGCTATCCCAGTATTGGCGATCAAATAACCACTACGCCAGTTAATGAAGGAGAAGATGAACGTGCAGGACGTTGGCGGGGTAAGGATAGAACTGAATGTGGTATCCACTATTTGTAACCCAAGTACCTTTAAGAAATAAGATTTGGATATCTTTTGCTTAAAGAATCAAGAGCAATTCACAAGCAATCAGAAAATAATGATGGGTAGTTTTACTTTATTAGGCTTTATCCGATTGATTAAATTATTATGCTTAAATAGAGCAACAATTCTATTGCAATTGTTGCTCTATTTAAGGTTTTAACTTTTTGTGAGTATCTAGATAGTTTAATCGTCTTCAAAGGCTTCATTCCTAATTATCAAAATTCAGACAAACGTATGCAGAGCAACATTAAACAATCTATCTTTGTGGTTACTGGAATGCATCGTTCTGGTACGTCTTTTTCTGCGTCCTTACTTCAGAGTGCAGGATTAGATGTTGGGCAAAGACTAATAGGACCGCGCAAAGATAATGTTAAAGGTTTTTTTGAAAGTCTGGACTTTGTTGAATTTCATGAAATGGTGTTGTGATCGCAAAATCTAAATGAGATTGGCTGGACTTTGCAAGCAGAGATTGATGTTGAGGATAAATATATAGAAAAAGCAAAAGGAATTATTTCAAAAAGTTCACAAAGTCAAACTTGGGGATGGAAAGATCCACGCACGACGCTTTTCTTAGATTTTTGGGTAAATTTACTTCCAAATGGAAACTTTATTATTAATTTATCGTTCACCTTGGGAAGTAGTTGATTCTCTTTATCGTCGAGGCGATAAGGCATTTGTAGATCAACCTGAATTGGCAGTTAAAATGTGGATGCACTACAATTATAAAATTTTAGATTTTTTATGATAGGTTTCCTGAACGCTGTTTTTTAATTAGTGTTTACAACATAGCTAACAAAACAGAATCTTTTTATTAATGCAATCAATGCAAAGTTTAATGTCAATTTAAATAACCCTGACTCAAATATTTATGAGCAATCATTATTTCATAATCAAAAATCTGATGTTCATAGATCTAGTTTAATTGGGCATTATTTTCCTGATGCCTTAGATATGTATCAGAAATTAAATACTAGGGAAGTGTCACTTGAGAATCTCTAAGACGTAGCCTGGCTTGAACAAATAAAGTAAGTCTTGAAAGAGCGTGGGCTTTTCAAGATTGGCAAAAAAGTTCGTAGCCTGGAAAAACAAGTTAAAAAACCTACGATTCTAATCGGAGCGTTCTCAATCCCAGCTTCAATAAATTCAGGCAGCATTAGAAGTCTCTGTCAAGTATTGTCAGTACTGATTTTTCTGAGGAAGATTAACTGAACTTAGGTTTTAAAATACTAATTTTTTCTTTGGTATACGAGCATGAATATTGCTGCTTCGTCAGTATTAAGGTTTATGATATTGTAAGTTGATAGTTAGACAATACTTACCTTGCTAAAGTAGCATCCTGAATTGGAGTAGGTAATGACTTTGCTTCTAACCGCTCTATTAGTAAAATACGTTTAATTTGTCTTAAGCAATAGCTACTTGCTAGAGTGAAAAGAAATATACAAGTATGTTAATTTTTTCTGAATAAACAGATTTAGCAAGCTTTTGCATTTTACATAAAAAGGAATTTGAAATTGCTTTGTTTAATCAACAAATAGAGGGCAAGATAATAAAAATGCTTTGCCCATGAAGAGGATTGCTTTTGTTTCTACTAATGATACGACACCCTGGGGTGGAAGGAGAACTCTGGTCACAGACTGCTACTATACTTGGCTAATCGAGTTTTACTGTTGGCGTAAATGTTAAAGGTTGGAAGCCAACTCCAGCGAAAATTCAGAAACTTGAGCGGTCAAATTGTTGCGTTGTTCGCAGATGGTACGACGGCAACCTTATTAAATATTTAGCTGTTACAAGTTTTACAGAACAATTATTCTATAGTTGGCTAAATAAATTCGATCCGGATTTAGTAGTGATTTCTCAAGGATATAATTTTGAGAATATACGTTGGATGGAAGTATGCTTAAGAAGAAATATTCCTATGCTATTATTGCTCATGCTGCAATGGAAAGTGCATGCAGCCAACTGATGAAGTGGTAGCAAAAGCATCAAAGGTGTATCAAGGTGCTGAAAGATGCTTTTTTGTATCTCAAAGTAATTTACAACTTACAGTAAAGCAACTGGCAACAGAACTTAATAACGCCAAGATTGTGAGAAATCCATACAACGTATCTTATGATGCAGCTCCACCTGAAGCCTAGAGATGAAGGTGTATTGAAGTTAGCTTGTGTGGGTCGCTTGGAGCCAGATGCTAAAGGACAAGACATCCTGTTCGAGGTACTTCGTTCTGAAAATGGAAAAGCAGACCAATTGAGGTCACTCTTTTTGGAGATGGTTTATGCAGAAGTGTTTGAAACGCTTAAAAGATTTATGGAGCTTAGAGCAGGTAAAGTTTGATGGTTTTGTAGATAATATTGAAGCTATCTGGGCTAGCCATCATGGTTTAGTTTTACCTTCTAGATTTGAAGGTCTGCCCTTAGCAGTTATAGAAGCAATGCTGCGGTAGATTCTGTATTGTTACTGATGTTGCTGGAAATACAGAACTAGTTGAGAATAATGTCAATGGTTTTGTAGCAATAGCGCCTAAAGCTGAGTGTTTAGATGATGCAATGGAGAGAGCTTGGCAACTTAGAGAATCGTGGCAGGAAATTGGTCAAGCGGCAGCTATAAGCGTACGAAAAATTATTCCCCGCGATCCTATAAGTAAATTTGTCAACGAAATAAAACTATTTCTCGAATGATTCTTTAAAGAAAATCTAAATCAAGATATAGCATGAAAGTATTCTCTGCAAATAGAGGAGAAAAGAATTATCACAGCATCGAAGGAATCTTACAAAAAACACTAGTTCATCTGCTCATACTAAATTGTAATTTGGATAACTTGTTATGACTATTTCCCCGTCACCAAACCTTTATGTTGACTCAACGGTTTATACGTTTGCTCGTCGCTCTTTAGTACCTTTAAGGTACGATTCACTCTGGAAAATTGAAACTGGGGTTGTTCGCACTTTGACGCTGCTTGAAGACGGGACATTAGTAACTCTAGGATTATGGGGTTCAGGGGATGTTGTTGGCATTCTCTCTAAGGCGGCTCCTGAGAAAATTGAATGTCTTACGCCAGTGGAGGCAATACTGCCTAAGAGCAGTTGGCATAAAGCTGCTGATAAAATGATTCAGCATATTCAGCGTGGAAAGTTAATAGAAATTTTGCACTGCCGACAGGCTGAACTTGCACTAGTACAACTATTTAGCTGGTTAGCAAAACGGTTTGGTCAAGAAGTTGAGCAAGGACAAATGATTGATCTACGCTTAACTCATGAGGATATAGCCGCAATTATTGGATCAACTCGCGTAACGGTGACACGGCTGCTCAATGCTTTTGAAAAGCAAGGAATCATTCAACGTATGCAGCGTCGTTTTATCGTTTTACATGCTCAGCCAAATTTCTGGCACTATGAAATTTAGAGCGCCTAGAAGTATTTTTCAGCGTAATGTTCGCCGCACGGTAGCACTAATCAGGTCTACTAGAAAGGTGAGGCAAATAAAACATATCAAGGTAGCAATGACACCTCTATAATCAAAGCTACTCAACTGCTCGGTGAGCAAACGCCCTAAACCACCAGCACCGACAAAACCGACAATCAGCGTCGCTCGAATGCAGACTTCCCAGCGGTAGAGGATATATGCCACAAATCGGGGCAGGGTGCAGGGTAAAACGCCGTAAAGAAAGACTTGGGAACCTGTAGCGCCCAAAGCTTTAAGCGATCGCGCTGCTCGCTGATCCAAATTTTCTGTCACTTCTGCCATTAAACGCCCCAAGATGCCCAGGTTGTGAATTCCCAGGGCGATCGCTCCTGGCAAAATACCTGGAAAGAACACAAATAGAAAAATTAATGCCCAAATTGGTTCAGGTACAGCACGAGTAAATAGGAGAAAAAACCGTGTAAATACTAAAACTGCTGTTCCCAGATGGCTATTACGCCCTGGATCTAAAATTCCTCCTGGCAACAAAAAATTATTTGCCGCTGGGAAGGAAAGCAAAATGCCGCCTATTCCGGCAATAGTAATCGCTAGGAGCGACATAGCTAGAGTTTGCGCCGCAAGAGTTAGCACCTGACTTAGCTGACTAATATCGGGTGGGAAGGAGTCTTGAATTAGTCCTGCCAAAAGTTGAGCAGTTCGGGGTGTCCAGAGTTTAGTAAAGTCGGCTTTGACATACCAGAAGGAGAATATTAGTAAAACGATTACGCCAAATAAGGAGAGGCTGACTAGGCGATGATCTTGATCAAGCGGCTTTTGGCGCTGGGATAAGTTCAAAACATTTAAATCTAGGCGACTAGTTGCGCCTAGTTGACGACGCAGCATGGCACTCCAAAAATCAGTTGCGCCACTCAATAGCACCAAGGCAATCAAAAAAGTCCACATTTGCTCGTAGCGCAAAGATTGAAGGCTGAGAAGAATTTGATAACCCAGTCCCCCAGCACCGATGATGCCTAGTACAGCAGCAGAACGAATTGAGCATTCAAACCGATAAAAAGTGTAGGAGAGTAGATTGGGAAAAGCTTGGGGAATCAGGCTATAAGCAAAAGCATTCAGTGGCGAAACACCGCTATTAAGTAGTGCAAGTAACGAAGTACGAGGCGTTTCATCCAAAATCTCCGCAAAAACTTTAGCGGTGATCGCACCAAAAGGAATAGCGATCGCCAACACGGCTACAAGTGGATCAAGTCCAAAAATATTGATCAAAAATAGTCCCCAAATCAGTTCATGAATCGCTCTTGGGATTGCTAAAAAAGCACGTACCGCTAGCCAATATGCCTGAAAGCCTTTTGAAAGCCACCACACCTCAGAAGACAGAACCCCACCCACCAAACCGAGAAGCACACTAAAAAAAGTGCCGCATACAGCGTAGGTGAGAGTTTGCAGCGTTGCTTCTAAAGTAAGGTGGAGAAATTCTGAGCTGAGTTCGGGAGAAAAAGCGGCAAGGAGAAAGCGCACTACCAAAGTCCAACCGCCAACGTTTACTTGATCTCGCTCAAATAAACCAGCTAAATGCAATGACCAAATAACGGCAGCTACAAACAGCAAACCCCATAAGGTACGCCAGTTAAGTAGTGAAGGTTGCTTGGGATCTATGCTCACTATTAGCCTTTGCGTCTAACACGTCGGTGCAACGCTATCACTCCGGCTCTAATCCTTTAGCCTATATAATGCCTCAACCATTGCTGGTGACACTGCTTCAGCTGGTGCATCAAACAAAATGCGTCCTTGACGTAAACCAATGATGCGTTGGTAATAAGTGTGGGCATATTCAAAGGCATGAAGGCTCGTAACTAGCGTTTTGCCGGAATCCTGGCTCAGTTGGCGTAATAATTGTATAATCTCGCGGCTGCGTTCTGAATCAAGGCTAGAGATTGGTTCATCAGCAAGGATAGCAATCGGGTTTTGGACTAAGACACGCGCGATCGCTACTCGTTGTTGTTGTCCACCAGACAAGCGATCAGTACGCTGATAAAGCTTTTCTAGCATCCCTACTTGTTTTAAGGCTCTTGCAGCTGTTTCGACATCCCTGGGAAATATCAGTGAAACAGCTGCCTTGAGAAACGACCAACGACCTAAATGACCAGCATTGATATTATGGATGACGCGGAGATTATCTACTAAATGAAATTGCTGATATATAGTGCCAATCTGTTGCTGGACTTGGCGCAATGACTTTGGACGCAACGAAGCTAAATTGCGACCTAGTACCCACACTTCTCCTTCACTGGGTTGCAATGTACCGTTTAGTAAGTTAATCAGTGTACTTTTACCTGCACCGCTAGAACCAACAAGAGCGACGCGATCGCCAGCTTGAATCTGCAAGTTAATATTTATTAGAGACTGGAAGCTACCAAATTGTTTGTTAACGTTTTTGAGTTCAAAAATTGGTACAGGTATATTGCTGCTCAAGTTGCTATCCATAACGCAACGCGAACAGTGTCCTCCTAAAATAAATAAACATCCAATTCTTATAACTAATTTTGTTCTAATCTCAGGATCAAGTTTTGCAGCAATTCTCAGGGTGTTTTTATTAATTGTGCTGAGAATAAATCTTTTATTCCGTCTTTACACTTAGCTGTAGTCGCGCAGAGGACATTGTCCTCCGCGCTCCAACCACAATGGTTTGTAGTCAGACAAATACAATTACTATAGTATGGTATTTAAATGCAAAACACAAGTAGTTTTACGTAACGTTTATGTAATATTTGAATTACTAAAAACAAAGATATTTAGCAATAAACAAATATTATATAACGTTATTTAATTTTGCCAATCTCTCGACCAATCGCTTCAATTTGGGCGTAGTTAGAATTTTTAGTTTGGATAAATTTGTTTGCTTCTAAAAGTTCAAGAATTTCCTTTTGTTCTGGAATATTAGGATCTAGTTTCAAAAAAGCATTTTGGACTTTCTTGGCAAAATCATCACCGTAGCGCTGTTTAACTTGCGGGTTAACTACCCAATGGTAGTCGTAGTAGGCAGGCGATCGCCAGATAACTTGCACTTTGTTCAAGTCTACTTCTTGCAAGTCCACCCGCTTAAGCCAGACTTTTTCGTTCACAGCACCAACATCGTAACTACCTGCTTCCACAAGTTTGATAGTTTTATCATGGTCGCCAGAAAAGCCAACTTCACCTTTGAAATCGTTAAGTTTAAGTCCAGCTTGTTGTAAAAAGTATTGTGGCATTAAACGTCCTGATGTTGAAGACTCGCTGCCAAATGTCAAGGTATGTCCTTTAAGTTGCTTGAGATCAGTAATGGTTTTAAATGGAGTAATTCGACTTTTTTTGTTAGCAACAAATACACTGTGAAATTTCTCGTCTACTTCTCGTTGAGCGATCGCTTCTGCACCTGGAACTTGCAGCCTTGCCTGAACACCAGTTAATCCCCCAAACCATACCAAATCTAAGTCTCCGACTTTAAAAGCTGTAACAGCTGCTGCATAGTCTGTAACAGGTTTATATTCTACTAGTACGCCTAGTTCCTGCTCCAAATAGGCAGCTAGTTTAGTATATTGACGCTGCAACTTTTCTGGATCTTGGTCAGGAATTGCCCCTGTTACTAAGGGTTTTACCTCTTTAGTTGTTGTAGAATCTGATTCAGCTGAACAAGCTATTAAAGGTAACACCAGTAGTAGCAATAAACCTGACAACAAAGCTTTTTTCATGCTGATACTCTACCTTTTAGTTCCTTAGCTAAATTAGGAATGTATAGCCTAATTCTAGATACCGAATATACTAGACTGAGCTATTATGTAACGTCATTTAAACTATCATTGCATCCTGCGATTCATAGATTATATTGTTGTCAGCTTAAGCCTTACTACTATCACGAGTTGTAGAATCTACACTCCAACTTCAGCTATGCCGACTATTACTACTCAAACTCAACTCCAGCAATTGCGTCTGGGCGATCGCGTTAAGTATCACGGTGTCCAATGGGATGTTAAAGATTACAGTACCTATAATGACCCACAGGGCGTAGATGTATCTCGCCTGTTGTCTATCTTGCTAGAACGAGCGCAGGAACTACCCCCGCATATAACTCGCGATCTCAAACAATTATTTGAGAAAATTAGTTCTGGTCAACCACTATCAAATTTACCGACTAAAACATCTAAATTTATCATGTTACTTTCATTTACGCTATTAATGGCAAACTTAGTAACACCAGATGCCGTATTTGCCAAAGGCTTTAGTGGTGGTAGTGGTTATGGTTATTCAAGTGATGGTAACTACAGCAGCGGTGAGGGTGATTTAAAATTTTTAGGGTTTTTATTGACTGTAGGAGGAGTATGGTGGCTAGGTAATTTATTATCTAAGTCAGATGATGAATAAGCTAGGTAAGATGTAAAGACTTAAAAAGTATGAGTGTAAATAATAAAATAACAAACACTTCTGCGGAAGCGTGTACCCATTTAACTATTAAAAAACTAATTTCAGAGAGTTATATTTGGGACTCTTTTCTGCAAACCACACTAAATAGCTGCTTTACGCAAGCTTGGAGTTGGGCAGATTTTAAAGAATTGGAGGGATATAAAACTTTTAGGTATGGCTTATTTTTAAATAAACAATTAGTTGGAGGGTGTATTTTTTATTTATATCCTCACTCTAGTAAAGCGAATTTATTAATTGCTCCTGGCGGTCCTATATTACCTAAACAATGTCCAGAACAAGGGTTACACTTGTTATTGGAAATAGCAACTGTTATAGCTAAAGAAATGGGAGCGATTGCCTTACGAATTGAGCCATTATGGGCGCAAAAATTAAATTGCGTCACTGGGTTTGTCCGCGCTCCAGCTGATATGTTACCGTCGGAAACCCTATTAATTGACTTGTGCCTACCAGAAAGCAAAATATTAGCTGGGATGAAGCCAAAAGGTCGGTATAATCTCCGGTTAAGTTGGCGCTATGGTGTGGAAACTGAGTTTAGAAACGACTCCCAAGTAATTCCATTATTTTATGATTTGTTTTGGGAAACGGTACAACGTCAGCAATTTTTCGGAGAACCCTACGGTTTTTTTATTAACCTGTGTCAGACATTATTTCCGGTAAATATGGCAGAAATTGGTTTAGCTAGCTGGCACGGAGAAATACTAGCAGCAATCTTAGTGGTGTATTGGGGCAATCACGCTACCTATTTATACGGCGGACGCAGCCTGAATCACCCAGAAGTTATGGCAAATTATGCCTTACACTTTCGCGCGATGCAACGGGCAAAGACGCGAGGTTGCCAATTTTATGATTTCTATGGTTTTACCAGTGACTCTGATCATACCTATGCTAAATTTTCTCAATTTAAAAGTCAGTTTGGAGGTGAGTCAATTACAACTATTGGTGCATATGATTACTTTTTTTATGATCAACTGGCTGATACATTAATTAACTTATTTCAAAACGTGGCAGGAAATCACAAATGAATAGAGTACTGCTATATGGTATTAGTCTGTCGGG